>NZ_CCEJ010000001.1:50196-350196 GCF_000750955.1 Criblamydia sequanensis CRIB-18
AAAAAAAAAAAAAAAAAAAAAAGCCTCTATGTTTGTATATAAACGTGTTTTTTTCATATTTTTCGATTCCATTTTTTCTTTAATTCTTAAAAAAAAGAGATCTCTTTTCAAAAAATTTTAAGTTTCAGCTACAAAAAAGTGTGAAAACCTCATTTTTATTTTTTGGGCAAAAAAATTTTTTTTGGTGAAATCGATTTATTTGTTTTTTTAAAATATTGATTTTCCCTACACTGTGAGGGTATTTTTAAAATTTTTTTCTTTTTAAAAAAACAAGGCCTTTTGGTCTCAAATAATTTTTATTACAAAAAAATGTTGCACAATATATTCAAAGTCAAATATTGAGTAAATTGTCATGAATCTCTAACACCTTGGAGGAATATAGACATGGCTTTAAAAGATACGATTAAATCATTAAGAGGTTTGCTTGATCAAATCACAGCAGATCTTCCAAAGGCTGAAAATGGCAATAAAGCTGCTTCTCAAAGAGTACGTACTGGTACAGTAAGACTTGAAAAAGTAGCTAAGCTTTATCGCAAAGAGTCTATCAAAAACGAAAAAGGCACTAAAACAACAAAAAGAAAAGCGAGCTCTCCTAAAAAAGCAGCTTCTGCAAAAAAACATGCGGCTCCAAAAGCTCACGCTGCACCTGCAGCTCATGCTAAAAAAGCTACAAAATCCGCTGCTAAAAAACCTGCTGCAAAGAAAAGCGCCGCTAAGAAAGGCTCTTCTCATAAAGCAAAAAAGCACACAACGGCTCATCATCCTAGCGCATTAAGCGTAAGAAAAAGCACAGCCGGAAAGCGTCCAACAGCAAAACTTTCTAGAAAGTCAGCTCGTTAGTCAAGAGATGCGGCAGCTCTTCTTGATAGGTAAGAGCTGCCCTATCTTTCTCTCCTTCCTCTCAAAGCTTCCCTAAAAATTTTGAATAATAAATGAAAGAAAGAAATTCTTTATTCCGAGATGGGCATTAAACGGATAAAAAATTCGGGCAAGCAAAAGTTTATCCACTAGAAGAGAATTCAAATTTTCGATTTGAGAATTAAGATTTTTTAAGCTAACCTAGTTAAGTCCATCTTTTTTTTGTGAATGTTTATGAAAGAAAAAACTTTGCGCCTCGCGTCTGTCTCTATAGATTCTATTGATAAAAAAGGCAATGGAGTCGGGTCCTCTCTTTTAGACGATACAAGAGAAATCGAGGTTGTCGTTCCTTTTGCTATTCCGGGAGATATCATTAGGGCTAAACTTGGAAAAAAGAGGAAGGGCGCTTTTTTTGGCAGCATCGATGAGATTGAAAAAGCTTCCTCAAAAAGACAAGAAGCTCGGTGCAAACATTTTGGCGTTTGCGGTGGATGCAGATGGCAACAGATGCCCTATAGTGAGCAGCTAAAAATAAAAGATGAGCTAGTAAAACAGATTTTTGAGCCTTTGATCAATGATAAAACATGCGTTCATTCGATCATTCCTTGCGACCCTAATTGGGGCTATCGTAATAAAATGGAGTATAGTTTCTCAGAAGATATTAAAGGAAACCGTTACTTAGGACTCATTCAAGATTCTTCTCGGGGAAAAGTATTAAATTTAACAGAGTGCCACTTAGTGCCGCCTTGGTTTACAAATTGCATGCAAGAGGTAAGAGAGTGGTGGAAGAACTCAAATCTTAAAGCTTATCACCCCTATTCAGATAAAGGCTCTCTTAGGACTCTCACCTTGCGAGAAGGTGTGAGACTTGGCGATCGGATGGCTATCTTGACTGTTTCCGGCAACCCTGAGTACGTCTTATCCTCGTCTGATATTGAAGATTTTGTCAATGTCATCATCAATTCTTCTCCTGTCGAAAAAAGAGGCGGCAATTGGAGCATATTCCTTAGAATCCAGCAAGTCGCTAAAGGGATGGCAACAAACTTTTATGAAATGCATCTTTATGGAGCAGACTATATCAGGGAAGTTTTATACCTGAAAGAAATACCCGAACCTTTTCTTTTCCATATTAGCCCAACCGCTTTTTTTCAACCGAGCCTTCTGCAAGCTGAAAAACTTTATAGCCGTGTGATAGAACTTGCAGACATTAAAAAAGATTCTATTGTCTATGATCTTTATTGCGGAACGGGAACTCTTGGAATTATTGCAGCCAAAAGAGCAAAACATGTAGTTGGAATTGAAGTTTGTCCGGAAGCTGCCCTCGATGCCAAAACAAATGCGAAATTAAATGAGATAGACAACACTACTATCTTTTCCGGTGCAGTACGGCATGTTCTTTCCCAAATTAAAGAGGAAGAAAAAATAGGACTGCCGGACATTATCCTAATTGATCCTCCAAGACCTGGCATTGACCCTGTAGCCATGCGGGAAATACTTACCTTGTCTACCGGTAAAATAGTTTATGTCTCATGCAATCCTTATACTCAATTTAATGATGTAAAAGAATTCCTTCAAAATGGATGGAAAATTGAGTCTTTGCAACCTGTTGACCAATTCGCTCAAACACCGCATGTCGAAAACATATGCGTATTATCAAAATAGATTTTTTTTATCTTAGGAGGCATACCCTCTTTTTTCAAATAATAA
This sequence comes from Criblamydia sequanensis CRIB-18, assembly GCF_000750955.1. Taxonomy (NCBI): domain Bacteria; kingdom Pseudomonadati; phylum Chlamydiota; class Chlamydiia; order Parachlamydiales; family Candidatus Criblamydiaceae; genus Candidatus Criblamydia; species Candidatus Criblamydia sequanensis. The sequence goes on from NZ_CCEJ010000001.1 coordinate 52,762, forward strand.
TAAACAAAATAAGACTATGGAATTTACACTTTTAAAAGAAGATAGCTCTTCCAAGGCCCGGCTCGGAAAATTAAAAACAGCTCATAGCGAATTTGAAACTCCTATTTTTATGCCTGTTGGAACAAGAGCTGCTGTCAAAACTTTAACTTCAAAACAGCTTCATGCCCTAGAGGCTCAAATCATCCTTGGAAACACTTATCATCTTATGTTGAAGCCTGGGGCTGAAATTATTGAAAAAGCGGGCGGTCTCCATAAATTTATGAATTGGGATAAATCTATCCTTACCGACTCCGGAGGCTTCCAAGTTTTTTCACTCTCATCCTTAAACCGCGTCACAGATCAAGGCGTCCACTTCCAATCCCACATTGACGGTTCCTCTCATTTCCTAGGTCCAAGAGAAAGCATGGCGATTCAAAAGTCTTTGGGTTCAGATATTGTGATGGCTTTTGATGAGTGTCCCCCTTACCCTTGCAGCCGTATTCAGTTGGAGGAATCTCTTGTTAGGACAGAGAAATGGGCAAGAGTTTGCCGGGATTATACCCTACATCCAAATCAAAATCTTTTTGGAATAGTTCAAGGCGGAATTGAAGCTGATCTTAGACGAGAATCTGCAAAATCTCTAGTCAGTATGGACTTTGATGGGTATGCTATAGGGGGTGTGTCTGTTGGCGAACCTGAAGAATTGATGTACCAGGCAGTAGAAGCTTCCATTCCATTCCTGCCAAAGGAAAAACCGCGTTACTTAATGGGTGTTGGAACGCCTAAAAACATGATAGAGGCCGTGATGCGGGGCATTGATCTTTTTGATTGCGTCATGCCGACAAGAAATGCAAGGAACGGCATGGCCTTCACTTGGGATGGAAAAGTTCAAATTAAAGCTGCTCGATATAAGGAAGACTTTTCACCTCTTGATCCTCACTTGGATAATGAAGTTTCCAGCTATTCAAAGGCTTATATTCGGCATCTTCTTAATGTGGATGAAATCACAGGACTTACCCTTGTCACCATGCAAAACCTATCCTTTTATCTTGATTTGATGAAGAAGATTCGGCAAGCTATCGAGAACAATACCATCGATGAATTATACAAGAAAATCGTATCTCTCTATCCCAATTAAGAAGGTGACTTAAATGAAAAACTTAACTGTCTTTTTTCTCGCTTCCTTTTTTTCTTTTGCTAACTTATCGGCTGAGGATCTTGGCAGCCAACCTCCAACACAGTCGGTTGCCCCGATGATTGTAACTTTCACAATTATTGCTCTTTTCTTTTATTTTGTGGTTCTTAGACCTGAAAAAAAACGTCGAAAAATCATGGAAGATTTACGTAAAAGTTTGAAGAAAGGGGATAAAGTTATAGCGGTTGGCATTGTTGGCACTGTGGATAAAATTGAAGAGGAAACCGTTGTTTTAAAGATGGTTGACGGCTCAAAAATTGAAGTTGTCAAAGCAGCCATTTCAGAGATTCAAAGTCCAAATACAGGTGCTGAAGAAAAACAAGAAGGCTAATTGTGGCAGAAGATAGTGCTTTTTTTAAAAAGTTGCAAAACCATATGGTGGAGCATCAACTAAAGGCAAGAGGCATTAAAGATAGCCGAATTCTCTCTGCTATGGGAGCGATTCCAAGACATTTATTTGTTCCGGAGCCACTAAAAGAGCAGGCCTACGAGGATCATCCTCTTGCTATAGGGTATGGTCAAACTATAAGCCAACCCTATATTGTGGCAAGAATGGCGGAAGCTTCTTTAATAACCCCATCTTGCAAGCTTTTGGAAATCGGTACGGGATCCGGCTATAATGCCGCGGTTCTTTCCGAATTGGCAAAAGTTGTCTACACTATTGAAAGGATAGAGCCTCTTGCAGAAGATGCAAAAAGTCATTTAAAAGAGATTCAAAAATCAAATGTTTTCGTCTTTCTCGGAGATGGATCCTTAGGACTTATCGATAAAGCGCCTTTCGATGTTATTATAGTGACAGCCGCCTCTCCCGAAGCTCCTAAAAGTTTACTTAATCAGCTAGCAAAAGGGGGTAGGCTTGTGATTCCAGTTGGCGATGCTTTGACCCAAAAGCTTCTTCGGTACACAAAAAAAGCGGAAGGGGACTTTGAGGTCGCTGTATTAGATTTTGTTCGTTTTGTGCCCCTGATTGGCAAGGAAGGCTGGACTCTTTAGAGCAATCTTCAAGAGATATCTAACTCTTCTTTTCCAACACGTATCATCTCTTCTAAAATGTCGATAAATGTTTTTTGACCGCTGCCGACAAGCTCAATTGGATTGGTGTATAGGTCAATAAATAAAAGGGAGAGTCCTAAAATGCTTGTGATAATTCTTTTTTCCATTCCTTTTTTGGTGGTAAAAAGAACATGTCTAAAGTAGGCTTTTTCTTCGACCTCATCAAATTGGAAACCGGGTAAAGCAATCGTTCTATTAATAAAGTGAAGAAGGGAGGAAACATCAAAAAGAGCGTGTTCTTTCAACTTTATAGGTAGCTCGCACTCAAATTCTAGAATAAAAGCGAGATTTTCTTCTTCGCCTTTTTCAAGCAATTTTTCACCGAATTCTTGAACTTTCGCTTCAACTTTATAGATGCGCTGTCTGCCTTGAGCATCTTTTCCTAAATCAATTAATAGAAAAGGTTTTGGATGTTCAGGCGTGCTTTCATAAACTTTTGAAGGAAAAGTTTCTTCATCGGCAATCTTGGCCAGAGCCTGCAAAATAGTTAAGTTATTCATGAAAAAAGCTCCCTCACATTCACAAGTTAACATCCTTTAAACACTTCTTTTCTTAATGCCGCCTATAATAGCGCTAAGGTCTTCCCAATCTGCCCCAAAGAAGGATAATTCTTTTGATTCCACAAGATCGCTTAAATCTTTTTTCTCATCTTTACTTCTCTCAACAAGAGATTTAATGTTAAGCCCTGTTGTCTTATAGAGGACGCTGTCTGTCTCCTCATCTATCCCAGTCACTTGATGCAAAGACTTTCCTTCATGGATTTGCATGATGGCTTGAATAAGATTCGGTTTTGCTTGATTTTCCATCGAAGCATCTAATTCACTGAAAAGTAAATTGGCAGTTGGAACCTTGCTTGCAAAGTCTTTAGCTCCGCTTACTCCAAGGGCGACTCTATGCTCTTCTAAGTTTTTAGAAGCATAGGACAGGTTTTCATGTCTTTCTTTAAACTTCTTTTGAATCTCTTGCGCTCTTTTTTCCAGACTCTCTAATATGTCTACCAGCTCTTTTCTTTGTTCGGGTTTTTGACAATCTTTTTTGAGAAGTTCATAAACTTTGGAGCTAATATTAGGTCTTAGTTTTTCAAGATCTTCCGGTTTTAATGAACCGTTCACCTTTGCTGAAACGGCTGTTATTTCAAGCTCGTTTAAAACTTTTTGCAGTTTGATTCGATTAAATTTATAGCGTCTGAACTTATAAATCCCTGATCGGAAGCCTTTTCTTAAACCCCTTAATTTTAAGAATTCTTCCTTAAACCTATTAGGAGCTGTAAAGTAACCGTAAAGAGTTCCGGAAATCATGCTCCCATAGGAGATAGCGCCAAGGAAGATTCCGATGGCGGCGCTTGCGGCCCCCGGGATGCTTAAGACACCTGTCAACGTTAAAATCGTCCCCACAATTGAAAACATGGCACTAAAAAATCCAATGACCCCTGTGACAATAGATTTGGCGAAGTAAAAAAGCTGATAGCGCGATTCGATCTTTTGCTTTACCTCGCTCATGGTCTTAAGCCCATTTCGAATACTTGCAGATAGGGTATCTAAGTGCCGTGCATGCCCTTTTAATAAAGGAGTTCTAGTGGATAAGATCCTTTTAAGCTCGCCCATAGCTTCTTTCCATTCTGTAAGATCTAAATCCCGTCCTTCTAAAGCAATTCTAAGCAACCTCGCTCTTTCCCAATCCTCATCGGAAAGTGAGTTGTCGGCCAGCCTTTTGTCTAATTGATCGTGGATCGATTCCAGGAGGTCCAAATCTTCTAACTCTTCTTTAAAGAGCTCAAAATTATGGCGATAATCATTTTTGGTTAGCAGGTTTTGAGAGTGATCCACTTTTTCAGTTAAAGAAACAAGATCCCTTTCACTAGTTAAAATACTTAAAAGACCCGAATAAGCTTTGCCTAGAGCTATTTCATTTTCTTCATTGGTTCTATCAGTCTCGAAAGCTTTATCGACTTCATTTAAAAATTCTAACTCGGGATCCGGCCCATCAGGAGTTTCGTTTTTTCTCTTTATGCCTTCTTCTAAAACTTTTTGAAGAGCTTTTAAATTAGGGTCGTTTTGAGACCCTTGTTCGATTTTTTCTTGAAGGGATTCAAGAATCCCAAGCTCTCTTATTTTTAAAAGAAGCGCATCAAAATCCTTATAGGAGGTTTTGTCTTTAGCAAGGTCGTTTTCTATTTGATCCGTAAGTCCTTTTAAGGCCGTCTCAAAGCCTTGCCTTGCTTGATCTTCTTTCGAAAGAGCCGCTTTTTTTCTCCTTTCAATCATCGCTTCGAGCTCAAAAACTCGAGCCATTTTTTGGATATAGGCATGATCGATGTCATCTTGAAAGGTTTTATCTTGGGTTAAGTGAGAGATGAGATCTTCCCGTCTATAAACAATGTAGGAGAGACACTCTTCTGTTAATAGGTCTTTTCTTTCACTAAGGACAGTTTCAAAAAGTTCGAAAGGACTTAGCCTATCTCTTCTTTCGATAAAAGATTCGAAAGTCTCTAGTTCTTCACCAAGAAGTGAAGGACTTTCCTCCGGAATCATATCATTGGAAGCTTTATCTAAAAGATCGATAAAGGTTAGAATTCTTTCCCTTTCATCAGCGCTTAAAGCGGGTTTTTTCGCTTCCATATACCCTAGAAGTTGAGCTTTAGGCGGTATTAATTGAATTTCGACCTTTTCAAAATTTGCCACTACTTCTTCTAAGGGAACTCCTGATCTAAGTTCTTCTAGCCGCTTATTTCTAAATTGTTCGCCAACATGATGCACATACTTAAGCCATAGAGCGTCATTAAATTTCTCATTGGAAAGTTTTTTTAATAATTCTTCTTTAAGAGGGTCTCCTTTCATATGCTTAAGGTCTAAATCCTCAATGGAAATCCCTCTTTCCTTTAAATAATCAGAAATATCTTTATCGTCCGTTCCCTCTATTCTTACGAATTCTTTTAAGCCTTCTATAAACTTAAGTTTATGCTGAGTTTCAAGAGAAGGCGATCTAAAGGCTTCAATGCTGCCGCCAATTAAAGAACGCTTTTGCCATTGGCTATAGATCGATTGTGGAATAAATATAAGGTCCATTGCAGATGAAACAACCCCTAAACTTGATTCGACCAAAGGTAGTTTCTTAAAATAATCTAAACCTTTAGCTGTATAGTCTAAGCCCGTTTGAATCATGGAGGGGATTTCTGAAATAAAATTACTAAATGTTTTCAATTCTGTTAACCGAACCTTGTTTCTTAAGCGATCGGCTTCTGCATCCAAGGTGGAAAATTCATCAAGGAGGTCTATTTCCTCGTTAACAAAAGCCTCCTTATCATTTTCATACAAATCAACGGAAGAAAAACTTGTTATCTTACCGGGAGCTAAGTCAACAGGGGTTGGAAAAACAAGGCTTTCAGGCTTTCCCTCTCTAACAGTTTCCACAATGGATTGAGAAGAAGGGGGAGGAATAAACCCATAGTCAGGAAAATCACTTGCTGGTTTTATATTTCCTTTTTCAAGAGGACCGGGATTATTAGTCTGCATTTGTACCCTTTGTTTACCGCCGATTTTTATTATTTTATTTTAGGGAAGGTTCTTTCCTTCGAAGTTCAATTATTTTTGCCTTCCAATAAGCAAGATAAGCAATAAATCCCTCTATTTCAGATTCCAGGGTTTTTAAATTGAAAGTCTCGTTTTCCAGACGTAAAAATAATACAAGTGATTTAGTATGAGGATCATATCCAAATGTGGCTTTACCGGTTTCATTTCCGAACAAATTGCCTTCGAGGGCTGATACCAAAAGATCCTCCCCTTCTTTACCTTTAGGGATGACCTGGACTATGGAGTAGATAAAGATAAAACGTTGATCCAGGGATTCTTCAAAAGAGATGATGAATTCATCGTTTACTCTAAGCGTTGTGATGCCAAGATCATTTTTTGAGAGAGTTTCGCCATACTTTTTACCGTATTCAAAAAGCACATCTCCAAGTTTCATAAACAATCCTTGTTTATTTACACCTTAACATTATTTTAAATTGTTTAGTTTATACAAGTCAAATTTATTGTTGGTTAAAAAATAATTAAGATTAATTAAATATTAACAAACATAAATTGACTGTTTGAAAGGGTTTTACTCTTGATTTGAAGATTTAGCGACTCTAAAGCCTGTAAATTGATCGGTGTATTCGGGAAAAAGCGGCATCCTTTCAGCAACTCTCACCCCGTCCTGGAAACTTGCATAACACCCGCCCTTTGCCACTTTATACATGCCTTTAGCTTTCCCTTTAGGGTTGATTTCACCTTCTTTGGGCGGGTTTTCACTATACCAATCTGCTGTCCATTCCCAAACATTGCCGCTCATGTCATAAGCACCTGAAGGGCTTTTAGCAAGCGTTGTTTTAACTTGCTCCAAATCGTTTGGATTAAGGGGCAGAAGATTTAAGCCATTGTAAAAGCCGACAGGCGTCGTTAATACGCTGCTCTCGTTTTTGAAAGGAGTATTAGAGTAGTTATAATTGCCAAGGCTTCGGTCGATATTATTTTTTTCAAAGCCGAATCGGTATTTTACGACAAAATCTTGATTGTAAGTGACGCTTGCAGCTTTCTCCCATTCAGCCTCTGTTGGCAGCCTTGTTTGATTGTCCTTTGCATAAAAATTTGCTCCAAACCAGGAAACATGAATTACGGGGTAAGAACTTTTTCCTGGAATAGGCTGAAAGGGTGCGTCTTGATTTTTTGAGAAGGTTATTTGGCTTGTAGGCTCGCTTTCAAGGGTTTTGAAAAGCAATTTCGCTTCTTTGTCAAAGATTAAACCATTTTCAATGGTAATGGCATTTTCTTTAAAAGCCTTATTCAAAAAAGCGGCGTACTCGCCGTTTGTAACTTCAAAGACGTTAATCAAAAATGAGTCCACTTCGACAAGTGTCGGCGGCCAAGTATTGCCTTTATTATCGTTAAAGGTGTCTCCAAGCTGAAAAGTTCCCCCTTGAACCTCAACAAATTTGGGGGAGTTTATAGCAATGGCTTCTTGGGCAGCCGGAAGCTCTTTTTTCGCTTCCTGGCGTTTGGACAATCTATTTATAGCTTCTTCACCATATTCTCCGCGGATTTCTTCGGTGGAATTTGCCCTAATGGACACCTCTTTAATAGAAGGCGATTCTTTAGGGTTTGAGCCTTCAAGCGGCAAAAATAAAACCCTCCAGTTACCCTCAGGCAAGAAAATCGTTTTAATTCCATTGTTGACCCATTCTTCACGCGACCCTTGACCGCTTTTCAAAGGATCGAGATGAACCTTAAAGCTCGGCGCATTAGAGGATAAGGTCAGTTTTCCGGCAAGCTCGTATTCCTTATGTATATTTTCTTCTTGTGTCCTAAAGCGAGAGAGGGAAAAACGTTCGGGATTCGGAGGAATATAGGCATTTTTGTCATTGGATGAAAATGTAAGGAGGTAGTTGCCAGGCAAGAGCTCTTGGAATTGGAATGAGGCCCCTTTTCCGAAAAAAGTTTTGCCGGAATCCTCATTTTTTAAGGCATATTCCGCATCATTTATATTTGTGGATACATTGACTTGATGAGCCCCTTTAAGGACCGGCCTAAGTGTCGGGTTGTTATTCGCCTGAAGCTCCACTTGAATTGGGGGAATGGGTTTAATATAAGGAGGCGCTCGAAAATTTACAGTATAAGACCCAAGAGGGAGCGCCGGGCTTACATAGTGAACCAAACCATCTTTTGGTGTAATGTGTTGGATGGTTGGGGATTTTGTTTCATTGCCTTCAATAAAAAGAGTCACCCCATCCCCTTTAGGTATTTCTAATTCTACTGAAATAGTCCCCAAAATTTTCCTGTAAATAAGATCAAAAGTAGAGGTATCTCCTCCTTGAAGGTTAATAGGGTTTTTAGGAAATACTTTTAGCTCATAAGTTGGGAAATCCTGAGCCCTTATTATAAACCCCGGCCCGCTTGGAACCTGAATGTCTGTTACGCTTCCCTGCCCTGAATAAATTCTTTGGCCTTCTTGAAAAATGGTCCAGCGAGCTTCTTCTAAATTGCTTCTCACATTCAGAAAAGAGGGCTCTTGATAAAAAGCATCTCTAAAAGGGTAGTAGTAAATGGTATTTTCCTGGCGTCCCGGAATAAAAATTTGAGCGATTTCTTTATTTTCATTCTCTTTTTCTGTCGGATTGTTTTCAGTGAATGCCATCTCCCGTTGTTTGATTTCTTGTTCTATTTTAACAATCCCGTTTGGAGGAAGTGAAAGAGTTCTTTTGGGGACTTCTTCAAAAAAATGATCTGAATTCGGGTAGAGAAATTCCAGATGATAGCGGCCAGGAGGGAGGTTTTCAATTAATACGATTCTTTTTCCCTTTTCGGGATCATCGACAAAGCTTTGGTTTCTTGGAAATAGTTTTCTTTCGTAGAGTTCATTGACAAGCCAAAAGCGAACCCGATCTATTCTTGATCCCTCTTTTCCGGTGCCATAAGAGACGACAACTGTCCCGCCTCTATTTTCATCGACGGTATTAAAACTTTCCGAAAAAAGCGGTGATATTAATAGAAGCCAATAAACAAGGTGTTTTAGAAAGTTGCCCAAGAACATCTGAAATTCCGAAAAAAAAGTGTAAGATCTTTTTATAGCAAATCTTATAAATAAGATTACAAATTCATTTTCGTTTTGGGATAATTTTTTTTTAAATAGGGAGTTTTCTAAGCTTTTAAACCTCTGATTGAGAAGAAATCTACGGATGGTTTTGTCTTGCGCTTAAGATGCTTTCAACTAAGCTTTAGCAATCTAACTTACGTTAAGCTCCATTAACCTGCAGGCGAGATTTGGAAGTCTAAGGTTAACGCTTTGCAATGAAAATTGAATAGAGTTTCGAAAGAAGTCTAATATTTAAAAATTATCTTGTGACTTCATCAAAGATAACCCCGTCAGAGTTAATGCCTTTGTAGTTTCTTACACATCCTTTCAAGGTCACTAAGAAAAAATGTCTTTCGGGAAGGGATTTTGCAATCCACCAACGAGGCTCTTTTGTTTTGGGAAGCCTCGGTTTTTTTACTCCCCAAGCACCATCTCCAAGATAAATGACGCCTTTATTTTGATCGATTTGGCCTTCATAAATCGGATGAGATCTTTTATAGCCATGGTCATGGTGTTCAAAAGCTGCATTTAGATGGTATTTTTCAAAGAGAGGAACCCAATTCGCTCTAATTTCCTTACTGACCTTATATTCGAATTTTCGAATAGAGGGCCATGCCGGAACGTGGTAAACGGCAAATTTATGGGGGACGCAAATTCGATCTTTTAAGGATTGCTCAAGCCATTCGGTTTGTTCGCCTGAGATATCAAAGGTGTGGCCTGAATCCAGAATGATTAAGCTTAAATAATTGCCGAAATCAAGGGTATAATTTGTTGATCCATTGGGTGTGGCAAAAAAGGCATAGTAAAAAACAGCCTCAGCTTTTGATTGACCATATCGACCGATGACCTCGTGGTTTCCAATGGCTGTAACCATAGGAATAAGGTACCCTTCTTTTGTGATCATCGTTTCTTTCCAGGCTTTTAAGAAATCGACCCATTTTTCGAATTCTTCCTTGAAATGACCGACTTTTGGGGCAGAATAAGCCAAATCTCCGCCTAAAATAGCAAAAGATGGGGAGTTTGAAGCGGCCGCTCTTTGAGTTTCTCTTACAACTTCGATATCGTCATGGTACATATCCCCCCCGACGACAAACTTTATCGGAGTTGCAAGCGAGTTCGGGAGGGTTTTAAAAAGGTAGGTCTCTTTATCATCGATGGTGAACTCATAAACCGTATTGGGTGTAAGCCCTTTAATTTCAACATAATGAATAACATACGGAAGATCGTAGGGCATCTTTATTTCTTGAACAAGAGCCCCTTTCCAAATAAGTTTATTGACTTCCCTATATTCTAGATGGCTATTTCTATCTTCTTTTTTTGTAAGCCATTTGATGTTCATAGTCGTTGATGGATCTTTATGCCAGGAAAGCCAAAGCCCTATCGGGGTGTCGCTTTCGTTTGCAAACGAAAAAGCATTACCCCAAAAGAAAGAGAGACTTACTAAAAAAATTACCAATTTTGACTTGAACATCATGAAATTAGAGCCTCTTTACCTTGCCTTTTCTTCTTTTAGTATTTTAAGAGAGAGACTTTCCAGTAAATGAGTCGTGTTTTCAATAAAAGAGTTAAATTGTTTAGGCGGCATCTCTTTTTGTGAAACAAGTGAAAGCTCAAAAATTTGTTTAGCAATTGCTTTAGCGAGCTCCGGCTCTTTTTCGCTTAATTGATCAACCGTCAGAACAAGCGGGTTATTAGTGTTAATAACAAAGGTTCGCTTTTGCATCAAAGAATCAATTTTATCCTCAAAAGCGCCATTATTAAAGGTGGCCATATAGTCTCTAAGACGTCTTTCTTCCTCACTCATCACAAGAAAGCCCGGGAGTTTGTCGCCCGCTAAACTTGTGGCTACCACTTCTAATTTATCGTCTTCTCCTAAAAGATTTTTAAATAGGGAAGAGAGCTTTGTCGATTGGGAGACACCGCTTTCGTCTAGAATCGATTTTTCACGGGAGCGATCGATTAAATCTTCATGGATCAAGGCGTCGACTCTTTCAAACTTAACCCCTGAATTTTTTCGCTCTAGCGTTTGCATTAAGGGTAAATCAAGGGGGCTTGATGAAATTAGGACTTCGATGCCTTTTTCACGATATAAATCGACAAGATGCGAAGAGGCTTCTTCGCCGCGTAAATAGAAGACTTTATTTTTATAAGTTTCTTTATATCTGGATAGATAATCATCAAAGGTTATCCACTCGTTTTTAAGGGTTTTAAAAATTAAAGCCTCTTTAACTCTATCATAAAATTTATCGTCTTCCAGGATCCCGAGTTTGAGCATAATTGAGATATCATCCCAGGCCGATATAAACTTATCTTTCTTATTCTTAAAGAGCTGTATTAGACTGTCGGCCACTTTCTTTGAAATATGAGCTCCGAGTTGCTTTACGGTTCGGTCAATTTGAAGAGAGCTTCTTGAAACGTTTAAAGGAATGTCCGGGCTGTCAATCACCCCTTTTAAGGTCATAAGATAGTTTGGCAAAATGTCCTTGCAACTATCGGCTACAAAAACCCTATTGCAGTAGAGGGCAATATGACTTTTTGTGAGATCACTGTCTCTTTTAAAACGTGGAAAGTAAAGGATTCCTTTTAAATGAAAGGGATAATCCACATTAAGGTGAAGCCAGAATAAAGGCTCTTCTTCAAAAGGGTACAGGTAACGGAAGAAGTCGAGATAATCGGAATCACTTAATGAAGAAGCAGACTTAATCCAGAGAGGTTCCTTCTCGTTGGTTCTCTTGCCATCTAAGTAAATAGCATAAGGAAGAAACCGACAGTAGCGGTCTAAAACTTCGCTAAAAAAAGTCTCCTCCAGGAATTCAAGATGCTCTTCATCAAGATAAAGGGTGATCTCAGTCCCGCGGTCCTTTTTTTCACTTTGCTTAAGTTCATATTGCGAGGAGCCATCGCATTCCCAAAAAGCACCTAAACTGCCAGGTAAATAAGAAAGAGTATTGATTTCTACTTTTTTCGCGACCATATATGAAGAGTAAAAGCCAAGTCCAAAGTGGCCGATAATCGCTTCGCTTTCTTGATTTGCTTCATATTGTTTTACAAAATCTTCCGCGCCTGAAAAAGCAATTTGCGAGATATAGCGGTCTACTTCATCCAGAGTCATCCCAATGCCATTATCTTTAAAGGTAATGGTTTTATTTTCTTTGTTAAGGACGATTTCAATTTTAAGCTCATCTGATCCCGATAGATCAGCTTTTCCCTGATCTTTCAAAATCTTTAATTTTTGCAGCGCATCGCAAGCGTTGGACACAAGCTCCCGCACAAAAATATCACGGCTTGAATAAAGCCAGCGTTTGATGATGGGTAGTATATTTTCGCTATGAATCTGAAGATTTTTCTTTGTCATTTTGGAGGCCATTTTTAAGTTAATACTGTCCATGAGTTGAAAAAATTAGTATCTAATTATAACCTGTTTGCCCAATAAAATCATACACCAAATGGAAAGAGCAAGTCATAGTGGAAAATGGAACCGCTTCCAAGTTCAAGTAAAACAACCTCTCTGTCACCGGCTGACCTTTGAGGGACAAAAGGAATTTTTAAAATCTCTGTTTGACCCTCTTTTGATACGACTTTATAAATTGAAACATAGAGACCCATATTTATAATGATGTCTTTAAGAGCTTCAATGCTTAAGTCATTCCGCGTATTTTTTTGAAGAAGATCAAAAAGAAGTTTATCTACAGCTGGGTGGGCTTTTTTTAAGTCATAAAGGGAAGTTCTTGCCGTTAGCCCAATTCCGCTTAAGTGAGGCAAAGCTTGGCTAACCTCTAAAATAGGAGCATTTACAAGTCTCATACCAGCTTGAAGGGCTTTTTCAAGGTTATGGCAAAAAGCCGGTTTTTCTCTTATTTCGCCTTCCTCTTCCTCCTCCAATGGTTTAGGGTTGAGCACTTCCCCATGAACGCATAACGGAAGAATCCACCATTTTTTTCTCTCAAAAGGAAGGGTTGTTTCAATAATTGAGTCTCTTATAATTTCAGAATTAAGATGAGACTTTAAAAGGAAATTTTCTATTTTCTTTTGTTCTTTCTCTTCTAAAGCTCTCTCTTCTGCAAGCTCGTTTAAAGATTTTCCAACTTTTTCTTTCCCTTTTGCTGGTCTGCTTGGAGCGGCTCCCTCATTTAGGGTGCTTTCAGAATCGCTTTCATTTAATCCGAAAAGGCTTTCTTCCAGGGGATCACTGATAGAAACTCTATCAAAGGTCGGCTCGTAATCATCTTGTTGTCTTTGAGGGAAAAAACTCTCCCGTCTGACTTGGCCTAACGTCATAAGAGCTTCTTGAGCTTCCAGCTCTAAATCTTCTTGAGGGTTTTCCTCAAGCGCGAGGTCTTCCTCAACCCCTTCGCTTGGCTCGACCAAAAGAGGGTTTTTTTCCTGGATTTTTTTAAGGTAAAGATTTTTGCCGGATTCTATTTCCTTGTTAAAGAAGGCTTTAAGATTTTGTCTGACTCTTTTTTTAGTTCCCTTGTAGAAAGGAAAATTTAATGATTTGTAAAGCCCATGATATAATTTCATGAAAAGTTCGGGAAGGTTTTCACTTGTAAGCTCGTTCAAATAATAGCCTTCAAAGGTTTCTTTTTTGGAACGATGCCATAAGATTCTTTTACCGACAGGAGGGATATCAAATTCATAAAGTACGATAAATTCTTTAAGGGAATTCAAACGGTTGATTCGGGACATGCTTTGCTCTACTTCGGCACTTCTAAAATCCCCACAAAAAAAGTAGGCAAAGGAGCCATTTTTGGAAATATTATAGGCAAGACCCGAGGATTGTATTAGAAGAATAAGGGCACGCCTTTCTCCTTTTTTCATCTCTCTTTCAAAACCATCTATAATGATTTTTCGGTATTCGGCCTCATCCTCGCCTGTGATAATGTGGGCTTCTGCATCAAATAAGCCTGAAACCAAGTTTTTAAAAGCATAACCTATGGCTTTCTCATCTACAAAGAAAACCACCCCCTTTTCAAGCTTTTTTGAAAACTCTCCATTATAATAGTCTTCATTAGCAAGATCAAAAATTTCTGTAAGAAGGGCGCTTTCTTTTGCGAATTCTAAGAGCTCTCCTTGCGATTTCCTTGAAAGATTGGCCGATAATCGATTCCTTTCTTCCAGCTCAACTTTCATTTTTGGATGAAAGGCCACTCGCCAAATTCTTTTCACATAGGCAATAAAAAACTTAAGAGAGCCATCTATGGATTTAACTTTTGATTTGAGCTTTTCGTGATAAGTTTTTTCGATTTCATTGATGCAGTTTTTTTGCTCTTCAAAGTGTTCCAATGAGGGGGTAATCATAGACGGTATGATTTTTGGAAGTTTTTCTTCATAGCGTTTGACTACTTCTTCTCTTGTCACTCGAATAGACACAGCGTTTAGAGTCGTTTTGAAAGATTCGGAAAGAGAAAACAGGGCGAGAAGTTCTTTAAAGAGATCTTCTTTGGCATCTTTCTTTTTACTAGGCTTTTCAAAATAAGACGAAAGCTTAGTTAGAAATCTGCGTTTCTTAATTTCCAATTGGTTTGCGATAGCCACCATGCTCAAAATTTCAGGGCTTTGGTTTCTTTGCCTTTGGGGCGCAAAAAGATTTAAGTAAGTCGTTAATTCGGAAACGTCATTGATAAATGGCGTCCCTGTAGAGAGCAGCACGAAAGGTCTTGAAAACTTCTCTTTCGTTGAAAGAATTAATTCGTTTACCAATTTGTAGTGTTTGGTTGTTGCGTTGGCAATTTTTTGGGCCTCATCGACTCCAATGGCTTGCCAAGGCATATCAGCAAGTCCAAGCTCTTTTTTATCAAGAGTTTCAAGATTTAAGAACACAATGCAGCTTTTTTCAGAAAGCTCAGCGCGCTTTTTTGAAAAGCAATAATTTTTTTCCCAAGTCGGTTTATCTATAAAATCATTGAAAATATCAAAAGAGATTAGCGTATAGCACTTATTCCCAAAGCATTTTTCAAAAATATCAGGGTCGTTATCCAATTGAAGATTAGATGGCTCCAAAATATGGCTGTAATGGTTATCTCTTGAAAGTTTTAAAATGGAATTTTTATAAGCTTCCAGTTTATCCAAACTCGACCCAATTAATGCGAGAGTCTCTTTTAATGCGACTAGTTTATAATCTAGAACTTGCTTCTCTTTTTTTGTTTTTTCTGAAAGAGCGACTCGCAAAGACTCGATAAGGGCAACTCTTTCTTCCCCCTCTTTAATCTCTTTTTCAATTTGAACTTTTTTTAGGCTATAGGAAGAAATTTGTTTTTGAACACAAGAGAAGAAGACTTTCGAGGATAAAAAGCCATCGAGAGCTAACTCTTCAAATGTAAAAGAAGGCAAGGTTTTAATGATCTCATCTAATAAATCAAGGATTGATTCAGAGAAGCTTCTTTGAAATTCCTGGATAGATTGCAAAACAGTGGCAATCGGTCCTAAATAAAGAATAGGGCCTGGTGTCTCCTTTAAAAGGTACATGAAAAACTCCGCCATCATACGGGTTTTCCCAAGGCCGGGTTGAGGAGCTAAAAGGACGCCCGGAATACCCCTTTGATGCAGATCAATCATTTTCGAAACGCAAATCTGCTGATAAAGCTTTAAGCATCTTTGAAAGTAGGATACTTCCCCTAAATCGCTTGGGCTTAATCTTAAAATTTCAGAAAGCGTATTGTGGAGGGGGCTTGGAAGATTAGATCCTGAGACGGCTTCTCTAAACTGTTGTTTATGGATTATCTTTCTAGTGTCTTGGATGACGGGAAAATTCAAAAAATCTAAAAGTTCGCATTTAAACTTGTCTTTAAAAGTATCTATATCCGTGTAATTCATAAAAAGCAATTTGGTTCGCCCTTTTTTGCTTCTTTTTGTCTGAGGCTCATAATCAGTTTCGCAAGTTCTGTCAGATTCACTTGCAGCGCCAAGACCATTCTCTTTGGATCTTAAAACAATAAAAGGGATAACGTTACCGTCTTCTTGGAATTTAAACTGCGATCGATCTAAGGCAAGTTTAAATTGAACTTTTTGCTCAAGGTTGAGAAACCCGCTTTGTACGTCAACTATGGAAGCATCCTCACATAAATGGGAAAGAATTTTCTGAGAAAGATCATTTTGAGAAATGAAGGAGACAGGCCAAAAACCGTTTTGAAAATAAAGGGTGCTTGCTACACATTCCATGCCGTTCTTATTTGATTTTAATAGAATTACCGGCTGTTTTTTTTGGAACCCTTGTTTTAAATTTATAAATTTCAAAGGATTTTCCTGAATCCAGGATAAGATATTCCTTCTTAGGCCATGAAGCATTTCAATATTTGATTTAGAGACCAATCTGTCTTCAAGGTCTTCATCTATGGCTTCCTCTTCACTTTCTTCTTCATCAATACCGCTAAGAAGGGCTTTAAATTTTCTTGAATTGATGAATTCTAAATTATCTCTTGCGGAAACTTTAACCCAGGGTATTGCCTTTGTTATAAAATGCATGAAGCAGCTTTCAATTATTTTAAAAGCCCCTTCTTCATAGCTTGCGAAGCACTCTTCCAGTCTCGAAAATAAAGTTTGCACCACTTTTTGATCTAAGCTAAAGGGGGCAACCTTAAACTCACCGCTTTCAAAGTTGTCTCTAAAGCATATTTGAATGGCTTCTTTTTCTTCTTCAAACCATGTTAAAGTCAGGCCGACAAGCTCTTTATAACAAGATTGAATGGTATCGAGGGTGATTTCAGAGGCTTGCTTTAATAA
This sequence comes from Criblamydia sequanensis CRIB-18, assembly GCF_000750955.1. Lineage (NCBI taxonomy): Bacteria > Pseudomonadati > Chlamydiota > Chlamydiia > Parachlamydiales > Candidatus Criblamydiaceae > Candidatus Criblamydia > Candidatus Criblamydia sequanensis. Next base: position 69,317 of record NZ_CCEJ010000001.1, read on the forward strand.
TTTTGTTAACGCGATAGGTTTTGTTCTTCCACTCAATACCTCTAAGCCAGAATATCTAGTGGCAGGTATTCTTTTGGTACGCTTTCTTTTTCTTGTAAGAGCTGCCGGAATAAGCTGAACAGGATCGCTGTTTGTTAGAGAAGTGCCAATAGAATCAAGGGTTTCAAGCTCCCATTTTAATATGGAAGCAATCATCTCTTCTTCAGTACCCTCTCTTTTAAAATAGGTAGAGAGCTCAAGGGCAAGAGATGAAGCAAAAACATTGGTAGCATCGTAGAGTTTAAGAGAACAGATTGAACTATCTGCAGAGTCTAAGCTTTCTCTAAAAACCGAAGTCATATTTTTTAGAATTTTAATTAATTCTATTTGGTGCGAATTTTTGACAGGCTGTTCATCCAAGCGCTCAATTTTTGAAACCATTTCTTTGAGCTGTATTAGAATCGATCCGTAGTGTGTTCCGTTTTTTAAGCCAAGAATAAGATTGGACAAGGATTTGGAAATATAATTTAATGCTACAAGATTGCTATCCAAAGAGAGATTTGCATGAAAAATTGCAGATCCGAAAAAAGAAAATTGCGAATGATTATTTATGTTTTGAAGGATAAAACCATAGATCGCTCTTACAAAATTTTGTTTTAATATGATGTCCCCGCTATAGGGCACTTTTGTAAAGCAAAGGCCGTAAAAGATAAGAATTTCTAATGGAGGGGAGGGTTCCTGGCTAACTATTTCATTTAGCGTATAAAGCGCTTCAATAAAGGAGTGTGTTGCCATTAAAGAGTGGGCTTTAAGTAATTTTATGTACTTGCTATGCCCAAAGGATTCAAGGTTATGCAAGATCGCAAATCCTTTATGAACTTTATTATTTAAAAAATAGGCGATGCCAAGGCTTGCAAGAATTTCCAAATCAGATGAATTTGAGCTATCTTTAAATGTTTTGATGTAATCAAGAGCATTTTTGTACTGAAACTTGACAAGAAAATTATTGAATTTTTGAGAGCTGAACTGAGGCCTTGTTCTCTCAATATCCATAGGGGTTGAAAGAGTGTCTGGAACAAATTGTTCAGGATAAATTTGAGGTAAGGGGTCACCTGAGGGGAAAGTGCATTGCATAGGATTAGCGCCTTTTTAGGGAATAATTAAATTACATGAAAACTCAACCTATAGTAACTATAGGTTGAGTAAAGGTTATTTTTATGATTCTGGGTAAAGCAAATCAAAGTGATAAGTGCCATCATTTAATTTGGTTTGAAGAAGCCTGATTGTTCTTGTAGACTGCATGTCGTGTCCCGGAATCGTGATAGGCTCATAAGGCTCACCTTTAGAACGAGCTAAAGCGACATCTTCAGTTCTAAAAATTTTAATAACAAAACCCTTGTTTTTAAGAGCTTCAAGAAGGGGGCCGTCAATCAGTAAATCGGTATACCCTGGAAGAATGTGATTTTTTTGTTGCAATCCTTTCCAAAGCCATCTGTAAACGTAGTAAAATACCCCGCCTGAGGTATTGTGCGTTCCCTCTTCTTGCAGATTCGAAACCTGAATGGATTGGGTTTTAAATCGAATTTTGTTTAAAGACTGATCAGGACTCAATCTTGCGATCATGTGAGGGGCGGGTTGGCTATAAGTCCGCATGTCTTTTTGATTTAGCAAGTCCAATTTATCATTCGCTTCACGTACGTTTCTTTTTATAAAACTTCTAGCTTGTTCCGAATTTTTTGGAAGAGTCGGGTTTTTTTTATCGGGTACACCCCGCATTTCCGTTTTTCTTGGCTGAATGAAAAACTCATCCAAATTAAACCCTGCAATCAAAGATTCACAGAAGTTTGATTTATCTCCCTGCCAATCTACCGGATATAGCTTTATACTTCGCCATTTTAAGGGGACTATACGATAAGAAACATTCTGAATAACATCTTTAGATAAAAGCTTAGGAATGCCTATACGACAAGTCATTAAAGATTCTTCTGACAATCCGTTACTTAGAAGAGACTTGGTTAAAAAATCCGCCCCTGACCTTAAAGTTGGAAAAATATCGGCAGGTGTTTTTGGATCTTTTCTCTCAATCATTTGAGAACTCTCTGAAGATGAGACGCTTCCCGCATCCAATTGTTTTTCTTGGTGGGCAACACTTAACGATCCCACTTCTTCATCTCTTGATATGGGTCGCTCATCCTTGTTTGTATGGCTTGCCAATCTTCTTTTTTTGCGCGACAATTCATCTTCTGAATAAGGCCTTGGCTTTTGAAACTCTTTTTCTCTGATAGATTTTTCATCTTTAGAGTCTTCTTTCGATCGATATGAGCTGCTTGATTCATATCTTGAGCTATAAGATCCGCGAGAACTTGGAGAGGAGGATCTGTCGTTTGATCTTTCACCTCTGAAGTAAGAACTATCTTCGTAAGAATTGCTAGATCTAGAGTAATGACTGTCTCTTGAATGATCTGATCTTGAAGTTGATGAATCTCTTAAGCTTTCAGATGATCTTTTCCTTGAGCTTCTTGATTCTTTTTCTCTAGAGGAACTTTGAGAATTTCTTTCATGATCCCTGTCCCTGCTTGAAGAATGCGAGGATCTTTTGTCTTCTTCCCGCTCATTTCTAGAGGATCTCGAGTCTCTTCTCGATTCTTGGGAAGATTCTTTTTCTCTTGATGAACGTTTTTGTCTAGAAGAGGAAGCCTCTTCATTTTTTTTAGATGAACTTGAAGAGCTTCCGATACCCATATTTTTTTCGTGCGAGCATAAAGGAGAGACTCTATCTTTTAAAAAAGAAGTTGTAGGAAGAACTTCCTCAGGAGAGGATTCTTCTTTTTCTTGAGGAGCTGGGGTTGGAAGAATAGAGTTTAGGGGGCTGCTTAAATTATCTTCAAGCTCGCTTGAGCTTAAAGGAGTGATTCTGCCTTGTAAAGAAGGAGTTTCATGAAGAACCGCTTCCCCGGAAGATTCTTCTTTTTCTTGAGGAGCTGGGGTTGAAACTTTATCTTCTAAAAGGTTTTTTTCAGGGCGATCCGATTCTTCTTCTTCTGCAGCTTCCTCTGATGAAATAGAACTTAAATTAGACTTTGGGCCTGAAGTACTGATTTCCGGTTCTTCTCTTGCAATTTCTGCTCTTTTGGCGGCGAGCTTGTTTTGTTCTTCTTTCGCCTCTCTTTTACGTTTCCTGCAAGATACAAGGAGTTCTCTTGCCATTTCATTCGGGTTTCCGATCTCCTTTAAGTAGTGGATAGCTAATTTATTTAGACCTTGCGCAAAAAGGGTTTTAGCATAGAGATAATAAGGGGTATCATCAAAAATATTTTTTGAAAAAGCCTGGCAAAGAAGGTCTTTTGCCTTCACATACTCTCCGGCTTCGATATGAGATTCAATCTGACGGATAAGATCTACAGGAGTTTCTGGAGTATTGTCTCCTATTTCGCCTTCTTCAAGCTCAAAGGATTTAGGAATTATTAGATCAGTGGGAGGATACTGGGTCATCCCAAGGAAAAGACAAGGACTTAATGGTTGTTGCTGCATTTTGTATTCCTAATTTTATTACATGATAATATAATTATTTCTAGTAATGATAAAGAATTGTTAAAATTTAAAAAAGAGTTAATTTTTACTAAAAAAATTATTCTAATCATTATTAAAAAATGTTTAACATCTATTTTTCTTTAATTAAAAAAAGATCTTCGGGTTTAATTACAATTTCGCCTAAAAGTGATTTATTAGAAATTTTTTTTGACTCGGGGGCATCTTTTTTTCTCTTCTTAGACAAAGTTGCGATTTTCTGAGATAAGTTTTCTAAATAGTTTGTATCTGAAAGTGTTTGATTTGGAATAGGTCCAACATGCATTCTTTTCTTGCTTCCGCTGCCTTTAAAATCAGAGGGCAATGCATAATTTGGTTTTTTTAAATCTAAAATTAATTGTTTTGCATCTTCTTTTATAAATGAATGTAAAATAAAGATGGTTTCTTCAAAAAAGATAATACGGGGTTTTTCTGATTTTAGAAAATATTGATTGATTTGTTCTAATAAATTTTTGAAGCGCACCTGCACTCTCTCTTCCTCATCCCTGTATTCGATTTCTTTTAAGCCATCAGATTCTTCTGTAAATTTTTGTTTCTCTCTTAAATAAGTCTCATTCATTAAAAAGAGCACCTTCAATAAAGAATAAGTGATTTTTAAATCATAATTGTTACTGACGGTATCGACAACATTATTTAAAATTTCTTCGAAAGTGGATTTGAAAGATCTGAATATAGGGGGGGAGGCCCAGGAGATCTCCCTGAATGTCAGCTTTTCGATCAGAAAAAGCTCCTCCAAAATAAATTCTGTTTTTTCCTGTAAGTAGAGAGTTGGATAATGAAAATTATTTTTATTAACTTGCCATTCATTGAATCCCAAAATAATGACTTTTGTTTCCGTAGAGTCATTCGGACATGGGGAAAAACTTTTTAGAAAAGCAGTAAAGGTAGGGATGGGCTCGTCAAGCTGGGTTGGAAACATAAATAAATTTAAATTTGAAGCCCTTTCCTCGATAATTATTTTAACTCGGCTTAAGAGATCAATTAAATCTTTCAATTCTTGAAATTTAGCTTCTCTTTGTTCTTTTTCTTCCAAAGTTAAATTTATATTTTGAAAACTTTGTTTATATTCAATAAGCTCTTCTTTAAAAAAGGCCCTAATACTTTTATAATCAGAATTAAAAACATTTATTTTATAAGAATTTAAATCAGTTAAAGTACTCCATGTATTCAAGAAATGAAGTATCGCTTGTTTTTTTAATTCTTTAAGGAAAGCGCCTTTGATGTTTTCATCAAGGACAAGCAAAAAAGGGCTTTTTAACGAATCGGTTTGATTTATTAAAATCGAAAATAAGTTTGCGGCTCCTGTTCTAAGGTTCGATTTTAGAAAAAGAGGCCTGCTTTTAAAAGTTTGTTCCAAAAGAGGGGGAAGACTTGGTAATTTTGGGAAGGAAAGGAACGAAGTTTCAGCAAAAGTTCGATTTAGGGCGGAAAAAGCTTGGGCATTAACAAGGTTGAAAGAGTTTTCTTCCACTTTGAAAGTAAAGTCATTTACTTCCTCAATTAATGTAACGCCTTGCAATCTCACAAAGACTTGATTTTTTTTTTGAGATATAAAATTTAAAAGGCATGAAAGCCCTTTTCGATTAATTCCTAGTAGTTCATGAAGCTCTCCCAAACAAACGTCTGGTAAAGCAGTTTTCTTTATTTCAATATTTGATTCTTTAATCGAGATCGCAAAAGGAGAAATAAAAACCACATTTTTTGGGGTAATTTTTAGGGAGATATAGAAAATTGAAGGAGGCAGAAGGTCTTCAAATGGCGTTCCGAATTGGATATGTCTTAAAGTCACATAGTAAACAAAGTCTAAGAGTTCGTTTATAGGAAAGATGGGGTGGCAGGCCTCTAATCGGCTAACAAGTACTGAAAACCGAGAGGTTTTAAAAATAGGGATTAGCTCCGGGTATTTTTCGTAGATGCTATAAAAGCTTTCACCTATTTGAGGTGAAAGGGGGAGAAAATTTGAGATCAAGAGCTTTGAAAAATAAAGCGATTCAGATTTTCTTTGCGGATTAGTCATTACAAAATTATAGAGCTTTTCTAAGTATTCATCACTTTTTTCGCTTGGAAAAGGAATGCCGAAAATCCCATACTTTTTAAAAGTTTCCTCTAAGAGGCTTCTAAGATCAGGGTCAAAAAAAAGATTCTTTACTAATAGACCTGCAGATTTTTTAAATTCTAAAATTTCCTCTTCTTTTGATAAATTTAAAGGAATCTGAGGGGATAAAAAAGGAAGATTTGCGCTTCGAGGCATAATAGAGCCGATCTCAAGTTCTTCCTCCTCCTCTTCATCATCTTTAAATTTTTTTTCACTTAGGGTGGGTTCAGAAACAGTCGACATAAGTCTTTCGTTATAATATTTAAACTTCCCGCCATATTCTTTTTTTTCAAAGTCTGAAAATAGTTCACTTCGATTCAACATCATTAAAGCAAGTTCTGAATATCCTAAACTGCCGAATGCATCAAAGATAAAAAGACACTCTTGCTTATTTAAAAGATTTCGAGAAAGCATTTTAGAAAAAATAATCGAGGCTTCTAGCGGCATGGCTTTTTTTAAAGCAGAAAATCCCCAAGCCATTAAAACTTCCTTTGATTCGCATTTGGTGTAATCTAACCCTCTAGACGCTTCAAAACATTGGTTAAAATTTTTTTCTGCATAATAGGCAAGGATAAGGCAATACTTAGCAAAAGTTGGGTCCAAGAAAGGCAATCTATCTAACATCTTTTTAGAAAGTTCGATGACAATTTTATATCGTTCAATCCTTCCAAGATACCGCAGAACTTGCCTGTAAGGTTCTAAGAGTTGGACTCTCTTTCTGATCAAATAATTGAAACAGGCCTTTAGAGGTTTAATTGTATCTTCCTTGCAATAGAACTGAATAATATCTAAAACATGAAAACCAGCTTCCGGCAGGTCATTAGGGTATAGTAATTCCCCATAGGTGAAGGCATCTGCTATTTTTTCAAGTTTAAGGCTAAGAAAGTAGAGTTTTTCCAAAGCTTCTTTTCTTTCATTCTTATCGGCATCTCGATGAAAGTAAGCGCGAAAGTAACATTTAAGACTCTCATCAAAGCTATTTCTTGAAAATTGCAACCCTGCAATTTGTAATAAAATAGAAACCTTAGGGCTGCTAATATGTTGAAAAGCCTCTATCGCAAAATCAGCCATATTTGTTTGAAGGTAAAGAAACCCTAAATTTTCATAGGCTTCTTCTCTCGTAGAAGGGTGTGATGCCGCCGCAAGCAGGGCATTTTTCGAAAGGGTGCAATAATCAGCCTCTTTATCTTCTAGCTGAATTTCTTTTGCAATTATGCCAGTCAAAAGAATGGCTTCAGGAGAATCCGTCTGATTTGTTTGAGCCTTAAGTAAAATCTGCAAGGCTTCTTTTTTCTTCCCTTCCTGAAACAAACGTTTTGCTTTCGTAAGCATAAAACTTGGTAGATCGTAGTACAGCTCTACTTCTTCTTGACTTTGCAAAGTGAAACTTTCGCTTAAAACCCTTTGGTAGGTGTGGGTTGTTTCCATAGTTGGTCTTGCAGTTGGTTCAACAGTACTTCGTCCAACAGTGTCTACTACAGGACTTTGTATATTTAATTCTGTGATAAATGTTTTTTTAAAATCGTATTGATTATGCATACCGACCTTTAGATAAAATCAAGGATAGGGTTTTTTCTAAAAAAACATTAAAGAAAGATTAAATTCCAATCAACACGCTAATAATAGGAAAAGTCATTAATTAAAAATTAATGTATAAGTTCTAATCATCTTGGGTTATAATTTTAAAATTAGTTTGAATAAATTCTCGGAACTCATTCAATGTTTTTGCTAACTTCTCATTCCCTTGGGCCTCTTTTAGAAGTCCATCATGGAAATATTGTAATTCTTTTTGTAAACTAATTAGATGGCTCTTTGCTAAGTCGCCTTGACTTGCAGATACAATGTTGTATGGATTTGTCAAAGTTATTTCGTTATATGTTTTTAAATGTTCCATCTTTTTAGTTATGGCGATTCTTAGTTCTTTCATAAGATAAAGTTTAAAATTTATTTTAAGATCTGATCTTTTTCCCGTTTCGGATGCTAAAAGGGGTGAAAAGTTTGAGTAAAAGTGAGCTACTAGCTTTGAGATTTCACGGTTTTGATTTCTTAATTCCTTTACTTTTCCCTCAGGTTGGGTCAAGTTACTTAGAGCCCATTGTTCCAAAGAGTAAAATTCATCGAAGATCTTTTGGCAATTAAGATAAAACTTATTTTTCAAAGAAACAGTTGAGGTTTTGTCTTTGCCATTTCTTCCATGTTCAATCAACTCAAGATTTTTTTGATTTAATTCCAAAAAACAGTGATTTAAGAAAGCTTCTTTTATTCTACAGAAATCCTTTTTAAGATTATAAACAGTTTCATGGTAAATTTTTGTTTTAGAATCGTTAATGGAATTGAATTTAAGCCAATTGTGATGCGAGGTAAGACAGTCGTTAAATTCATTTAATAATTTAAAGGCTCCCGATGAAGATTCAAAATCGCTGAAAACGTTAAGGCTTGGGGTTGCAAGCTTTTCTTCTAATATTTTGGCATAGCTTTTAATTACAAGATCCATTCCTTGGCTGACACCGCGACCTAAGTTATTTGCATAATCTTTATAGTATAAATAGTGCTCATGAATGGATAGAACTTTCTCTTTTATTTTCTCATCTGAAAGCTTAGAGGGATACTTTTGCAGTTCAGCATATTTCCTATCGCGTTCCTGGGCAAAGCCAAAAGGCATTGTCCTTTTTCGGTTATAGAAGAGCGCGATCAAAGCCGACTTGGCATTTTCATTTAATTGAGAGCTAGAAGTTTTAAGCCACTCATCACATTTTTTATAAAGTTCTAGTCTTGCATTCCTTATTTCAACTGAAGCTGTATACTGCATATTGAGATAGAACAATTTCGTTCTAAGAAGATGTAAGTTTTTCTCGGCATGAGTGGCATCTGGCATCTCGAAAGCAGCCTCTTCCTTCCGCCAAGTTTTTTTGTACCTGATAGATTCTACAGGATACATCTTAGTCCAGTTAAAAGCCCTTTTCAGCATCTTTTTTTGAAGGAGCGGTGGGATTTTTGATGTTCTATTAATTTTTACAAGCTTTTGAGACTCTTCTATGAAAAAGGTAGCCCCACCCGCTTCATGAGGGTTTGTTATAGAGTTGAAAGAAATGGCTTCAAGATTGCCCGATAATTCGCTTTCAGACATGAATTCCTTGAAAGCAGCAAGCTCTTGAGCTTCGCATATTTTTTTTTCTTCAAGTTCTGTCTCTCTTTCTTTGCGCCGCCTTAAACGTTCTTCCAAAAGGGGTTCTTGACTCATAATAGGAATAGGGGGCGTAAAATCAGTAAGAGGGCGGCTTGATCTTTCAGTCTCATCTAATCCACTCCTAACCTCCTTTTCAAACTTGTCACGCCAAAATGAGATAGAAGATCGATTAGTGGCATATTCTTCTAAAAACCGTCTGAATAAAGCCACAGCCTGTTTTTTATCGATTTTGTTATTATCGTATTTTATATAGGTATCAAAAAATGACTTCGATAGATTAATAGAGCAGTGAGAGCTTCTAAGTTTATTTGCGAATTCAACCAATATAGAAAAGTAAGCTTTTAAAGCTTCAAACTCATTTTCAAGAAGCTTTTGATCAGTAGAGATTGGATTTTGCAGAATCGTTTCTATTTTTTTTCTCAATGTATGAAAAGCAATGCGCGATCTAGAACGTAGAGCAGGATCGGTTGAGGGTAAAAAGTTCCATAGCTTGGACAAAGAATTAGAAAGCCTATCTTCGTCCATATCCACAATCATTAAAGGCAAGGCGTCAATTCGAAAGCGTTCATCTAGATCTCTTGGGGGGTAGAAAATGGTTGAGACTTCTAAACTCGAGAGTTGTAATTTACTTTCAATTCCTGTTTTTTCATCTTCAGCTGCAAGAACAATAAGCTTTCCAACCTTTAAGTCTTGAGAAATTAAAGAACTAACAGGGGATGCTAGAAAAGTAAAAAAAGATGAATTTAATTTTGCTTTAATGTGGGGGCAGTTTTCGAGATTATTGAAGGTTGAAGATAGGTTGATGCTCCCTTTTCTATCCAATTCTTGAAGTTCGGTTTCAAGGGATAGAAGACTTGCTTTAAAGTCATTTTCGGAAGGAGCGCTTTCTTTCGCTTTTTTTATGAGGAAAAGAAGCGTTTGCATAAGCTTTACATTATTTCTTAGATAGTTTCTTTCCAAATTTTTCTTAATGTTTTTCAGCCGCTCTTTTATTAGATTTATTTTTTTATCTAAAATTATTTTTTTAAATTTTAAGATTACTTCAGATAAAGAAGACTTGGGAGCAAAGTAAATAACTTTTCTAGGATCGTTTATAAGGTATTCAAAGAGAAGGCATGCTTCCGAGTTACCTTTGAAAATAAAGTCCGAATTTTCAACCCTTGAGATAAAGACAACAGGAAAATTTCCCATCATTTGCGATTCTAAATACTCTTTAAGTCGATAGTCGACAAGATCGCCAAGAAAAAGCCCTCTGTTATCTATTTTTGAAATGAGATCATATACATATGAGACTTCTTGATTCAGATCGTAAGTTGCGAGAGGACTTGCTTCTACAATTGCGCTTGCAGGTGCATCCTCTTCGATTTTTTTAAGTAAATCATCTAGAAAATTCTGATCCTCAAAATGTTTCAAGTACTCTCCTAAAGCAGGCTTAAGGGGAATCTCTGATTCCAGTTTTCTTTTTCTTGAAAGCTCTATTGGACAAGATTCAGGTGCTTTTTCAAACTCTTTAAGCAAAGCAACTCTTCCTTGTTCCTCTAGAATGCTTGAAGCAGTGATCTCATTTTCCAAAGTTTCAACTGACTCTTGAGCCGCATCATTTGAGGAAGTTCTTATTTTTTTGCTTTTGGGGATGTTTTCCAAATGGGTATTTCTTTGATTCTCTCTCTCGTGTGAAAGCGTGCTTATTTCAAGAGGTGATTCTCTTGGGAATTCTTCATTGACGGCTTGAACATCGGATTCGTGCAAGTTATGAGATGGATCGGAAGGCTTTTCTCTATCATTTACTTCTTGTGCAGTCGGAACCGCATAAGCTTGTGACTTGGACGCTACATCAAGGGATCTTTTTTCAAGATAAGCGTGGCCTATGGATTGGGCCGGTAATTGGGAGGGGCGCGGTTCGGTTCGAGTAAATAAAAGAGGTGTCAAACCCTGAGTTTTTTGAGCTTGAAGTGGATAGGCGGCATGCGTCATAGGAGGAATTGAAAAAAACTGTTGGGGGACCGGTTGAGCTAGCTTTCGGATTGTCTCTCTTTCTGATTGAAAGACCCTTTTTTGCTTAAGAGAACTACTTTGACTTATAGGAAGCGTTTGACCTACTACTTGTGCACCTAAGGGAACAGTTCTTTGCAAAAGGGGATATGTTTGATTGCTAGAATGAGGCAAAGCTTGCGCAGTTTGCCCGATAGTTGGACTTTGACTTTGGTTTAGCTGAGGAGGCGGCTTTATTTGCAAAAGCGGGTAGATGCGAGGGACAGGAAGCATCAGAGGTAAATAAGGGATCGGTTTTGTCACTTGAGGAACCGGCCGAGGGAATTGAGTGACTTGTTGATTTAGAGCTAATGCAGCCTTAGGTTTTGGAGCAGTGGCAGCTCTTTGGGCCATCGCTATGTTTTGAAGGCTTGCTTGCAAAGGTTCATTTAAGGCTTTTGGAGGTGTTACTTGTTTTGGCGGTATAGGGTTCGCTGTTATTTTTTGGTTAACTGCCGGGGCGTAAAGGGGGAGAGCTTGCAAGAGGGAGCTTGAGGCGGCAACTTTAGAAATCGGTTGATTTCCGTCTTTTGGTTTGGGCAATATTGGTGCTTGAGCCTTGGTTATTTGTGGAACAATTGTTCGAACATAAGAGACAGGTTTTGAAATAGGGAGTGCAAGTTCGATAGGTTGCAGCTTGGTTCCCGGGCTTTGAATTGAGCCTAAACCTTTTAATCTTTCATTGTAGAGTTCAAGGATCGAGGCATCACTTCTTTTAAAAAGTTTTTTAAGCATCGATTGAGTTCGATTAGTATCTATATTTTCGTACGGAAAGCCCGTCCGAAAAGAGAATAATTTTGCGAAGTGAGTATTTAATTCAGCGCTATCTCCTTCTTTCTCTATAATTGATTTGAGAGTCTCAATATAGAGTTCAAATATCTTGAATTTCTTTTCTGAGTGATTGAGTCCGAGATCAAGAATAAAAAGAGACAAATGTCTATTTTGAGCACTTATTATGCCGGCAGCCAAAATGGCAAGAGAAGGTTGTAAGAAACCGCAAGATTTGCAAAATCTCTGAATAAAAGGGAAGATGCTTTCTAAAAAATCAAGTTCTTTTAAAAAATGAAGGTAAGAAAGGGCATAAAGAAGCTCGTTTGTCTTAAAAACTTCTGCTTCGTAAGAAGCTGAGAGTTTTTGTTTATCCAAGGTGCTCTGCACACTGTCTAAATTACTCCAAAAGCTAATTATTTTTTTCGAAGGACCCTCGGGAAAAGAGAGGACTAGAGCTTCTGCTTCTTTGACTCTTTTGGTTAATACAAGCAATATGGCAACCACAGGGGATGGAAATTTGATTCGTATTAAAGGTTCTATGGCATGGGCTGCAAAAGAAAGGTCTCCTTCAAAAAATAGTGCCTTAGCTCTATGGATCGTAATAGCTTCTGAAAATCTAGGGTTTTTAGTCTTTTCGGGATAATGTTTTGTAATAAGATCCAGGATCATTTTAATACGTTCTGGATCCTCTTTAGTCGAATAAAATTGCAACTGATAACAGAGATTAAAAAATTTGGGATGCTGTTCTACGTGGGATCGAATTTTGGAAACATAATCCGCTTGCGATCTGCCTTGGCAGATATTGGCGAAAAAATAAACTTCGGTGATGTGCAATGTAACCAAGGGAGTCTCCTTAGCAGCAAAATCCCCGTTTCCGTCCATTAATTTTTCATAAGCGAGAACATCCTCTATTGCTTTATCATACCTACCTTTGCTTTGATAATAGCGGGCCCTTAAGTAAAGAATCGTAGAGCTCTTTGGTAAAATTTTTGAAATTATCTCTATTGCAGCAGGTGCTTCACCTTGCAATTTTAAATAGTTTGAAAAGAAAAGTTCGTGGGCTTCGATTTGCTGGGATTCTTGAACTTGACTTGAATTAATTTGATTAATAAAAGTACTCAAATCTAGAAGAATACTTGGATCCGCATGATTGGCTCCAATTTTAGCTTTGGCTCGTCCAAGATAATGTTTGGCTTCATGAATTGGCCCATCACCCGGAAAACAGTTTTCGTAGTAGCTTAGGGCTAAAGAATACTCTTTATTTAGGAGGGCAATCTCAGCTCCAAGTAAAAACCCCGGTAAGTTTGGAAAAAGCCGAATGGCTTTTTTGATGGATTCAAGCGCTTGAGGCAGTTTTCTTAAACCTTTTTCCGCAATGGCTTTCTCTCTTAAAATCAAAGCGGATTCTTCCGGTATCTCATTAGAAAGCGGGCATTGTTCCGATAGCTTTAAAGCTTCTTCGTACTTGCTTTGACTTATAAGAGATCGAATAAGACTGCCTGTTTTCCTAACCGTGCAACTCAATTTTTCTTTAAAGGAAAGAATGTGGGACACACGTGAAGAAGTGATTGACGCAATAAAACTTTTTACAGATTCCCGCTCATGGTCTTTAGCCTTGCTACTTAATAATTTAAGGTAAAGATCCTCTTTAGGCATAAGCTCAGCAGACTCTTTAAAAGATTTTTTCGCCAAAAATGTTTTGGAGAGCTCAAGAAGAAGAAAGAGATACCGTTTTATGTGGAATTGATCTTTGTCTTCTCTCTCGTTTATGGGTACCGGAACTAAGAAAACATGGCTAAAATTATCGGTTATCTCTAGAAAGTAGGTTTTATAGGTTTCGAGACAATCTTCCAAGATCGCTTCTTTGTAATAAAGACTTGTGGCTGCAAGATATAGTTTAATAAAGGCAGCTTTTAAGCAGGGGTTATAGGCGGCTTTATTTGTATCATATAGTCTAGAAAGCTCTTTTGGAATAAAGTAGTTTAAATTAGATCCATTTAATAGCAGCTCATCGATGGCTTGCCCTATGGATTCATCAGGAAGAGTTCTTAGGCTTAGGATGCGGTAAAAAGAGTTTGTTTTATCTCCCTCTATCAGTTTTTCAGAAATTGAGACAGCTTCCTCTCTTTTAGCACCAAATCTATACGAATAGCTCTCAAGAAATAACAAATAAGCGAGCAAGCAGAAGTCAGAGTCTTCAATTGAGAGCAAGGTATTTAAATTAGCGAAAGTTTTAGCGCTTGGCTTGTAACCCCCTCTGGATAGACTTGAAAAACGACGAAATAACACATCCAAAAAAGAGTTATTTTTGTTGCTGCCCCGGTTGATTTCCGCATATTGATATCGATGAGTGGAAAAACAAAGAAGCGTAAAGAGGTCTCTATCAAAGGGGGCTTCAGGATGCTCTTTTGCAATTGGGGCAAGGGCTAAAAACCCTTCTTCCAGATGTCCTCTATAAAGAAAAATTTCAGCTTTGATAGAATTTCTTAAGCAATTATTGGGAAGGCTATCATCTAATGAATCCAAACATTGAAGCAAGGCTTCAAAATTATTTTGAAAACGGTAAAAACCGGCTCGGAAAATAGTTTTTAATTTCTCATCATGTAAAGTTTCAAAAGCTGATTTGAAGAAAGATTCACAATTATTGAGAAGCAATTGATTTGCTTTAAAAAGAAGATAGTTAAATTTATAAAAGTATAGAGGTTCAATTTGAAGAGAAAGCTCTTTTATGCTACTGAAAATCTTATTAATTGTTTCATATTTTTTTTTCTTGTACAAATTTTTGGCTAAAAAATAAAAAAAACGACTAAAATTTTCGGTTCTTTCAAAAGCTGCTTTTAAAATGAATAAAAATTGGACTTCTTGCGAGGGATCGGTAGCTAAAAATTTCAGATAGTTAAAATATAGGTCCCCTTTATCGGCCCATAACCCGGCAATTTTTTCAAATTCTGACTTAACAATCTCTTTATCCGCATTGATATGAGTGAGCGCATAAAATTTGCAATAGTAAATATGCTGTAGGCAGCCTTTATAAATTTGAATAGGGTCTTCTCTTGAAGGGTCATGCGCTTCTAAAAACTTATTGCTTTTTAAGAGATAGGATTCGAAATCTTTCTTATGAAAATCTAAACGAGAAGCTTTATAGAAGAAAAAAATGCTTTTAGGATATCTTTCGAGCCATTTATCATAATTTGTAAGTTTTTTAGCTTGGACAAGAAGTGCTTGATAACCTTCCGCATAGGGCATTAAACTAATATCCAAGGTCTCCCAGCATTCAATGGATAGCCCTTTAATAATCGCTTCAAGCTCATCAAATTTTTTATTTTTAAATAAATTTATTAAGTCGGAACATTTTGTTTTTAAAAACTCTTTAAATATATTTAGATATAAAGGAAACGACTCATTTGACTGTTCTGATAAAGTTTTAAGGAAAGAAGCGGCTTTTTGATAAAAGCCTTGATTTAAGCAACTATTAAAGTCTTCTTCTGAATATTCAATTTCTTGTTCAATGACAGGACCTAGCGAGTATTCTTGAAAGCTTACGGGAGGATAATCTGCCGTTTGATTAGTTACAGATTCCTCTTGAGCATCCGATTGAAGCAAATGATCGAAATGATCATCATTTGGATTGTTTCCGCTAGATTGACTCTCATAAGAGGTTCTTGGAGGTGAAAAATAAGATCTGTCAGTATTCATATATAAAATAGGGGTCTTAAAAAATGAGGGATTTTAAATAAAATAGAGTATTAATTTGAGTTAATACCCCGTAAATAACGCCTTCATTGCTTCTTGAGCTTTATCAAAATAAACTTGAATCTCATTAAGCTTTTCAGGTTCTTCTTTATAGAGTCTTTTCCAACGAGCGAAGTAAAAATCTAATTCCTTAAAGTTTGCTGCACAAAGAGCTTTTCTTATTTCTATTTGACCCACTAAGAAAATCTTTGCCGGATCTTTTTCTTCACATTTATTTTCTTGTTCTCTAAGTTGATTTAATTTTTCAAAGTGGCGAAGTAAAGAATCTGTCAAAGTGTCTATGAAAAATAAATAATAAGAAGTATTCAGGGGGGGGATGTCTCTTTCTTCATAGGCGAGACTTGAGGGAAAAATGGAAAAAAGATCCATTACGGATTCTCTAAAAGCCAGTTTTTGATTTTCAAAAGAAAGTTGAAGTTCAGGATAAGAAAGGCTTGGCTTATCGTCAGGCGATCTTTGATAAACATTATAGTGATGGATCTGAAGCCAGGAATACTGGTTTGAAAGGTAGATGAAGCACTCGTTAATTGTATCGATAATTTTTTCTTTTAGTGACTTTAACTCAGGAATCCCTAAAGATTCTTCTCTTAAAAAAGAGTTAAATTTTAAAATGCGGCAGTTTAAATTAAAAAGAGAGAGATCGGCTTTTAGAGTGTACAAAGAAAATTTAACCTCCTCCACAGTTTTTGTGAGAAGGTAGATTTCCTCGGCAGTATCTTTTAAATTATCAAATATTGATTTTAGAAGATTTGCTGACTCCGCTTCTTTTTCCGTGAGTTCAATAGTCTCGCCTCCCTCTTTAGGCGAATTTGACTTATGCGAACTTTGACTCTCTTTTTTTTCTTTTTCTTCCAGCAAATGCCTATATTTTTCCTTTTTAGCTTGAAGCTCTTCTTCTGCCAAACGAAGAAATTCTGTCGTATTAAATATTTCTTGGTTTTTCTGATAAAAAATAGGGTTTTCGAGTCCTTCAGTAGAACTTTGAAAACTGTTTTGAGACCATGTAGGAAAAAAGCCGCTTGAAGGAAAGATTGGAGGCTCTTCATCCGCATCTCTTCTAAAAAGCTTCGATTGTCTTTTTGTTCGCTTAGCTCGTTCTAATTCAGCAATTTCAGCGTAGCTTGCCGCTTTTATTCTGGAAGGACTTTCCCAATTTTTCTCGAAATAAGAGTCAAAGCCTGTATTATTTGAAAGTAAGAATTCTTTCAATCCTTCGTCTCGAATCGTTCTTATGGGAAGAGGTCTTTTTAGCCTTTCTTCTTCTTTTAAAAACCATCTTCCCGGAAAGCGGGGGCCTTCTAAAGGTTCTGACTCAATATGTTCTTTGAGAAGAGATTGGAACTCTTGATAGAAATTTGAATCTTTGTTCACTTCTTCTAAGAATGCAATTCCTGCGCCATTAGAGACTTTTTGCTCTCTTAAAAAGTTCTTGATTAGATTGAGAACGCTTTCTTGAGTTGCTTCCTCATTTATAAGCGAAAGGATTAAACTTGTAAAAGAGCGAGAGTCTTTATTAAAGTCGAAAAAAGAACTTCTAATTTTTAAAATAAATTCGCACTGCAAGAAAAACCACTGTTTTAAGCATTGGTAAGCTTGATTTTTTGTTTCTTCATGAGAGGAGTGTTCAATCTGTTTAGCGCTTAAGCAAACCTTTTGTCTCATCTCATTAAGTATTTTAGGAAGCTCTTTTGATGGCGGAAAAAGGGAGGTAAAATAAGCATTTTTGAAAAGCAAATCTATGAGGAAGTCTACTTGCAAACTCGTAGTGGATTGAAAGTAGAGCGTCTTATGTTTGTAGATGGTAAAATTATTAGCATTAAAGATAGCCATTAGGTCTTTCGCGTCGGAATGTAAAGCATGATTTTCTACATCCGAGACAAATAAAGGAGCTTTAGGATCTCTTGCTGATACTAAATCTTCCGGAGAGGTTAATAGAAAGACTTTTAAGGGTTTTATAAATTGACTTAAGAATGCTTTACGCTCTTCCGAAAAAAGATCATTAACATTGGATATATTATATAATTTAAAGCTATGCGTTTGACTAATTAAAGATAGTTTTTGTGAGATTCTCCTAACTTTATTAACAAAAATGCCCTCAAAACGAGTTTTAGCAGCTTTCATTCGGGCTTGATCCAGGATTACGCTCAGAATATAGTTTAGGGTGACACATCTTTTCCGGGCGGTCGTATGCTGATTATGTCGTATCTGTTTTTCAATGCTTGCAAAACTTGACTCGAAGTGCTCAAGCTTTTTAGCAAGAATAGCATCTTTAAAATAATCGGCGGTTTCCTGACAATTGGCAGACTCTGTGCGATACAGGATGCGCCACTTTTTCCCTCTGATGGGATGGATTAATAGGTCTAAGATGAGAGCATCTTCCGAGTCGGAACTTCTGGGATATAGAACTATCGGAAGATTGGAATCCATCTGATTTTCTATGTATTCCCGCAAGAGATAGGAAATATCACGAACTTTTTCAAATGAAATAAGGTTGTTTTTCTTTATACTTTTAAATAGTTTTTTAAATTCTAAAACACCTTCTTCTATACTTAAAAGATTAAGGGTTTCTTTTTCTTTCCCTTTTTGCAATGAAGCCGGTTTCTTTAGAGCTTCCGCTTTTCTTTTATGATTGTTTTCCAAAACATTGGAAGTTTTTAGAAGTTTTGCCTCAAGAGGCATTTCTGCAGTCGGCTCATATTTTTTTGATAAAGCGGTTTGGCTGACTTTTCTAATGTAACTTGTCGATGGTGCTTGCCTTTCGAGGGATATGCTTTTAGGGTTTTTTGGAGGGTTTTCCATGTAGCTTCTGTATTTTAGGTCGGTTAAAAGCCATCCTTTAGATTCGGCACTATATAGAAGAGATGCGACCTCTCTTGTGGTTTGTCCTGTGTTGCTTGAAAAACTCTCTAGGTACGGAAAACAGAGTCTTTCATCAATATAATTGGCGGCGGATGTCAAAGTTCGTTTATTTGAAAAAACAAAGAGAATTTTTGGAAAATCCCTTCCCGTAATCAAATAATCCGCAAGCTTGGAGAGCTGTCCTTTTTCAAACTGCGCTTTGCCAAGATGCGGAACGGGTAGCGAATAGTTTGAAAAACTGCTAAAGTTTAGTTTTGAAGGACCAAAGGTGGATAGCGGAAATCCATTAGAATCAAATAAAAAACATGAATAATAGGCATATATCCCGTCTTTTTGTTTATAGATAAAAGAGACATCTATTCCCCTTGAATGAAGAACACTCGAGTCGTAAGATTCGGTACTAAAAAAAGATTTAATATTACTTGTAAAGTGAGAAAGAAGTTCACTTAGCAAATTTTTATAAGTTAAAGCAATAACTGCGAGGATCCTTTTTTCTTTTGGAGGGAATCGAGAGGCATTTATTTCTCCTGCTTTCTCAATCAACGACCATAATTTTGGATTTAGACCTTGAATAGCTTTTTTATTATTCACTCCGTAGCAATAGCCATTTGAGGCTTTAGTTACCCTTAAAATATGGGAAATAAAATAGAAAAAAGTACGTTCTATAATGGCGTTATTAGCTTCAACTTGATTTTTATTTAATTCTAAAACTATCGCATAGAGAAGCTCACCGATAGGTTTTGAGTGATAAGAAAAAGCAAATACTCCATTTTGCTTCTCAAGAGAAGATTTTATGAAGGGAACCCTATCATTTTCTAGCCAGCTATTAAATTGTTGGCAGGTCATTTTTAAAGTGGATGCAAGACAAGCTTTACCTTCATTAGACAAGCTCTCATATAAGCGGTAGAGCTCGATGCGGGAATTTGGGAAGCTGTTATCTTCTTCACTACTTATTGAGAGATGCTTAAAAGAATGGATTTCAAGCAAGCCTGCTAACTCTTTATCGCTTTCACTTAAAGAATCAAAGAGTTCAAGATTCGGGTAGACTTCTTGCTTAGGAAGAAAGGACTTTTCTTCTGGCATATCACTTGCCCTTGAGATTCGTTCTTGCCCTTCAGCTAAAAGGCCGCTCCCTAAGGTTTCGAGCTCAAAGTCATCTAAATTATATAATTCTATTTTAGCGCCTTCACTTGTCGCATCAAATGACGTTTGGAAAAGTTCTTCAGGTATATCTAATGACTTTTCATTTGTTTCATCAGGTCCCGTTTCCATCGGCTGGGCCCCCTGGATAGATGAGGGGATAATTACATTTTGAGTGGATAGCGAAAAGGACTCTGAATAAGTAGCCGTTTCCATCGGCTGGGCCCCTTGGATAGACGAGGGGATAATTACATTTTGAGTGGATAGCGAAAAGGACTCTGAATAAGTAGCCGTTTCCATCGGCTGGGCCCCTTGGATAGACGAGGGGATAATTACATTTTGAGTGGATAGCGAAAAGGACTCTGAATAGGTGGCTCTTCCAACAGGTTGGAAAATGGGTGGGTTAGGTTGGAACGCTGGGTTTGGAATCGTAAACCCAATCGGTATGTGAGTGGGCTCGAGGGGCGCATTTCTAATTTCTTGCTGTCTAGCTGAATGAGTTTCTGCGATGAATGGCCCTCCTATAGGAGGCATAGAAGCTGCCTTTTTCTCCATTTCCCTCATAAAAGCACTTGTAGAAACAGTTATAGGGTTGCTTGGCTTCGAAGCTAGTTTGGAGTCTGCGTCCTCGATGGTTAGGTCTAGAAAAACAGGGGCTTTTGCATCTTGAGGGTTTCTTGGATAGGAAGCAGGTTCAATGGTGGTTGGTATTCCATTTCCGCCTGTGAATTGAGGCGCTAAAGAATTCGGAAGCAAAAAAGGTGGCTGCGATGCTGGATTTTTAAGTGACGCTAATCGAAGCTCTGCCCTTTTTTGAGAGTAATTTTCGGCCGGAAAGCCTAAATTATATTTAAAGATATTTTTTATATAAGGGTCGAGTGAAAATCTTAACTGGCGGCTTTGAAGCATTCCAATGATAGTGACTATTTTTTTAAAAATAAGTTCCTTTTTTGGACACTTTTCTAAAAAGTAGAAGCCCAACCTAAGACTTCCTTCAAGGTTCCATAAGATGAGACAATCAATTACGTTGATCAAGAAAAAGACATCTTTCGGCTCTTTGACCCTTTGAGAGCGGGCGAGATAATCTTTAACGGATTCAAAAATAAGATTAGTTGGATTAAGTTTTTTTAAAAAAGAGATGAATAGATAATGATGTTCAATAGTATCCATCGAAGGATCGGAAAGGATTATTTTTTTATAGTTTTCAACTAGCTTGTGAGGTTCTTGCATGGTTGTAAAGGCTTTCGAATCTGCTTGAGTTTTCCAAAAAGTTAGAATCAGTTTTTTGGGGTCAACATAAGGATGGGCGCTTTGCAAACGCATTGCTTTATCAAAATCCGAAGAAAGAAGAGACATCATGAAATTAAAAAGAGCAGACCACTCATTTGAAATCTTTTCTAAAGCCTTTTGCGCCTTGGTAATTTGGCCAGCAAAAAAGCAGCATTTTGCAATAACAATATTGAAAAGCTCCATTAAGAATTGGTTGCGGCAAGTTAGCGGGTTCTTTTGCTTGTAAACCCTTATAATTTCTAGGACATTATCTCCCTTATCTAAATTGAGCCAGTAATGAAGTTCAAAAAAGGGGTCGAGGTTTTTAGGGGTATAAGGAGCTTTCTCCTTTCTCTCTTCAAAAATCTCGTTAACCTTGTCAAGCTTGACAAGCGACTTGTAATAAAATTCTCCGATTAAAAAGGCGTAATGCTCCTTTCCGGCTATATTTTCAACCATTGATTCAAATTCGAGGGAATGCCTAACTACTTCTTGGTAATCTTTTTTTAAAGCATAGAAAGTAATTGCGGCATAATAATATTCATGGGTTCTCGGCACTCTTGCTATAACATCCACAACTTCTGCTTTATTATTTGCTTCTAAAAACGTCCTTAGCAAATCATAAGCTGGGAGATGAGAGTTATCCTTTAGAATGACTTTAAGCAAATCTTCGGCGATAGTGGGGTCGCTCGGACGAGACTTCAATTTTGAATGAGCGATTTTGAATAAACTATTTGCTTCTAAATATGATTGATATTTTAAAAGACGGTCATAGTGATGAAGGGCGTCTTCAAATTTCCCTTCCTGATAATAGAGATCGCCAGATAGTAAATGATAAGAGGTGTCTAGAGATTTACAGTCTTTATGGGAGATCTCTTCACCGAGTAAATGAAAGTTCGACAAGGTTTCAAGGTCCCTTAAGGTTTTAAGACTTCTTCTCGCATTATCAAAGTGCATAAGACTTATTTGCGCGGCAATCTTTAAAGACAAAGCTTTTACAGAGTAGTCTTTAAAGTTAGTGAAGAAGGGGAGTTCTTCTGCAATGGATATTAAATGAAGCGGGTTATTTTCATTATGTTTAATCAAAAGTTCCTTAAGTTTATTTTCAAGAAACTGTTCTGAGCGATTATTTAAATATAATAAACTTTGCTCTACTTCCGAAGGAACCTGAAAGGGGAATTTTTTTGGAATTAGGAGAGTGCTTTGGATAAAATTGTTGGCCGTTAAAAATTGATATGAAAATTTAGCCAAACCTGTCAGGTATTGCACATGATTCCATTCGTAGCATGTTTTTTCCGTAAAGTCGACCTCTTTGGTGCTTAAGTTGAAGTGATACGGCTTAGAAAGAAGATTTTGAGTAAGTTTCGAGTAAGTTGCTACAAGATCATAGGCTCGTTTTGGCATCGGGTCAAAGCTGTAGGCTGCGAGCAACATTTTAAAGATACAAGTGCGGATAGCAGGACTTGGGTAATGGCTTTGACTTTGATGTTTGTAAAGGAGGTTTAAGCATTTACTTATGAAGGTTAATTTATCTGAGACGAAATAGAGAGCTTCTTCGACAATATCAGGTAAAAAATCAATGTAATTTCCTAAATAATTAATCATTAATAAGAAATAAATTTCTTGGGATGATGGGTATTCTCTCAAGAGCTTTCTTGCTAGAGCGATGGCTCTTTGCGATATCTCAGATTTTAATTCTTTGTCTTCGTCATTACTTAGAAAGCCGCCAATTATGGTTAAGGCATTTAAATAAACAAGGCTTGTTCCATAATCATAAGATTCATCGGCATAAAAAAGCTTGTCTAGATGTTCCAAGTTCAAACGAGATTCTTTGCGGGTTTTCGAAAAGTTAATAAGGGTAACAGACAGTTGATATAGAAAACTTGCAGGAGGCAATTTTAAAACAGCCCATAGAAGATTTGAGTTACGCACATGGTTTAGGAGACCCAAGATTACAAAAGTTTTTGGTGATAATAGTTTACCGGAAAGATGTCTCTTTTCCATCTCCTCAAAAGCGATTCCAACTTTGCCAAGAGCAAGCAATCTCCTGTAGAGAAAGTCATACGCAAAGGCTTCAAAATTTTGACCTTTTTCAAAATCTAGTAGGCTTAAAGTCCCGGCAAAGCTAATAAGCTTCTCTTCCATTTTTTGCATGGAGGCATCATTTCTATCATAAACAGTAATAGCAGCTTCTGCGATCAAAGCTAAGATTGGATTGTCTAAAATAGAGGGGTCAAAGGGTATATTGTTGCTTAATTTTTGATGGGCGATGTTTAATAGATAATAAAATTTATATAACAATGAGGGAGAGTAATCAATTAAATCAGATTGATAGTCATTGTGAAGGGTTAAAAAAACATCCCACCGTTTATGAAGGTAGAGGGTATTTAATATATCTGGAAGTTGATCCTCTTTTATTTTTTTTTCTTTAAACTGTGTTAGCAATTTTTCAATCAAATTATGTTCAATTAAAAAAGAGTAGTAGTGACTCGTAAACAGGGGGAATCTAACAATATTAAGGTGAGAGGAATATTCTTTTTCCAATTCTATGACTTCTTCATTAGTAAAAGAATTTTTTGTTCGATGAGCGCAGATGATTTTAAGGGCGATAAGTCTATTTTTAGAGATATGATTTAAATTTAGAGGGTCTTCTCTTGTTTCAGAAAAACTATCTAAAAAAAGTTGAATTTCATTTTGAATGCCATTGAAATTATTAACTAAAACCCGTTTTTTCAAAATTTCAAAAAGAAAATAAGCATGACTCTTATACTTTTCCGCAAGTTCTGCCGGTATTTGTTTTTTTTTAATAGTGCAATCCAAAACTTGAAAACATTCCGCAAAGGGAAGAAGGGATGGATTTAGATCCTCCCAGGTTTGCCAATTTGCAACTGAAAAAAGTTCAGAGTATTTTGAAACGTCTTTTGCCTCAATTCTTTCATACAATTCTGTGATATGTTTCTTTAATTCAAAAACGAACTGTTTAATCAAAGCATCTTCATCAAAGCCTGGAAGTTCTCGTCTAAGAAAAGTAATTAATTCTGAAGCTTTTGCATACTCGCGGTTATTAATTATATTTGAAAAATTAGTTTCATAATTGAACAAAGAAAGGTAACTTTTTGAGGCTTCGCTTTTTGCGTTCAAGTCCTGACATTCTTTTAATAATCTATCCAGATCATTTTCATCAGAATCTTCAAAGAGCGAGGTTGCGAGATGGTTTGTAATTTCGTATGTGGGAACTCGATTTCGTGATCCTCCTAAGCTGCCGGCTTCTTCTCCTTCTATTGAAAAAATAGTTAAATTTTCAAATCCCGCCTTACTTGCTATAGGAGAATTTAAAGAGGCTTCCATAATACTTGCTCAACATAAAATTTAAAAAAATAGTAAACAAAAATTATAAATTTTTTATAAAAAAAGTCAAATATAACAACTGAATAAAAAAAATAATTTTTAATTTTTTAGTAATTAATATTACTATCGATGTAAAAGTTTGGTAAAAACAATTTAATTTAGTTGATTGAATAGTTATTCTTCATAGCATTTGATAAATTGCTCTCGAATAAATAATTTCATTTTAGTTAATTTTCCATCTTCAAAACATTTGATAGTTTCAACTATTTCGAGGAGTTTTTGGAGTTCTTTTAGAATTTGGAAATTATTGTTTTCTGCTTCTTTTTCACCAAAAATAACGCTTTTTTTAAGAACTTTATAAAGCAACTTATAAAATTCACTTGATCCATGTTTGATGATGCCGTGCCCGGATAGATAGCGAGGCAGTTCCTTATAAAAGTCTAAAAGGCACAATTTGGCTTGCCGTTGCAATTCTTTCAGAAGAGGAAAAATAGTTTCTTCTTGATTACTTTTCAGAGCCCATTTCTTATGCTCTTTAAGACAAATTAAAAAATCGTTAAATGAGTTAAGGTAGAGAGCTTTTTTATGTAACAAATAGTTTTGACCTCGAGCGGAATAATAAATATCTGATTTAAAGTCCGCTGTACTTTCAAGAAGATACTGAGTGAATTTTTTTAGCAGAGCTTCTCTTAAGGAGGCACATTCCTTTTCACCTTCTAATATCTCTTTTTCAAGAGTAGACATCTCTTTTTCAAAGGAAGATTTAAGGCTCTTTAGTTTTTCTTTTAAGGATAGGAGATCTATTTTTTCATCTCCCTGTGTTTCATTTTCTTGACTTTCGTGAAGCTCTTTTTCAAGATCGGCTATTTCTTTTGCGGCAGCTGAAGAGACTCTATTAGAATTACGCTTTTCTTTTAGAGCAACAACTGCTGCAACTTTAGAGAATATCTCTCCTTTAAGATGTTCAAGCTCATTTGAGCTATCAAATAATAATCCGCTTGTTGATCTAATATCTGTAGGCTCCCAGCTTTCGAAAGCAGAGCCATAAGCAAAATCCACAATCTTTTTTTGGGAGTCAAAGGGTTCCCATCTGTTGAATATTTCATCGGATGAGAGATCTTTAACTTCACTATAGGTCCATTGGATATTTGGTGAGAGCAGGCTCATGCGCTTTTCTGTATCCAGGGAAAGCCGTTTTAAGCGTTCCTTGAAGTTATTTGGAGACATGGCAGCTTCATTTAGATCAAGTGCTTGAGGCGGTGTTAATTTTTCGATGATTTCCTGACCTTCTAACTTAATGTGATTCTGCCTATCCATATTTGGAGGAGTTGGGCTTCTTAAGTTATCAATCGATTGAGGCGGCGTTGGAATCTCGCTTTCGTTTAAGCCTTTTAATTTTTTTGGAGGCTTTCCACTTTTTAACCCGGCTTTATCTTGAGGCGGTGTTGGCGGCGATTTTCTTTTTCCAGGGAATAGGGAAACCGAAGTGGTTATTTGATTTCCGGAAGACTGGTTATTTAAGTCAGTAAGAGGGGCTTTTGCAGCGTCCTGGATTTTTGGTTTTGGACTTTCAATCTTTTGAATTTGTACAAAGGTTCCGTCTTCTAAAATTTCTTCATTTAAGATAGTTGCCTCTTGAGCCTTGGGTTCGAATTCTGCAAGGTCTCTCGCTCTATCCTCTTTTTGATCGCTTTCACCTTTAAGAAGTTCTTTTGAAACAGCATCTAAAGAGGGGGAAGCCCTTTTCTTTGAAGGCCTTTCTTTTTCCTGAGATAAAAGCGTTTTTTCTTCCGCAGGTCTTTTTTTAGTTGGATGGGTTAAAAGGTTATTAGGGGTTAATGGCTTATCTTCTCCAAGAAGCAATGAAGAATTTTGAGACTGCAGGATAGGGGCATGGGCCGGGATGATTGGCTTTTGTTCCACTGGGGAAGGTTTCGCAAGCGAGGCTCTTGGCTGCAGGATAGGGGCATGGGCCGGGATGATTGGCTTTTGTTCCACTGGGGAAGGTTTCGCAAGCGAGGCTCTTGGCTGCAGGATAGGGGCATGGGCCGGGATGATTGTAGGATAGGGGCATCGGCCGGGATGATTGGCTTTTGTTCCACTGGGGAAGGTTTCGCAAGCGAGGCTCTTGGCTGCAGGATAGGGGCATGGGCCGGGATGATTGGCTTTTGTTCCACTGGGGAAGGTTTCGCAAGCGAGGCTCTTGGCTGCAGGATAGGGGCATGGGCCGGGATGATTGGCTTTTGTTCCACTGGGGAAGGTTTCGCAAGCGAGGCTCTTGGCTGCAGGATAGGGGCATGGGCCGGGATGATTGGCTTTTGTTCCATTGGGGAAGGTTTCGCAAGCAAGGCTCTTGGCTGTTGAATAGGGGCATGGGCCGGGATGATTGGCTTTTTTTCCATTTGGGAAGGGGGTGAAACCCTTTTTCTTGGTTGTAGAACTTTCGGAATATCATTTTGGCCTCTTGATTCACCAAACACCTGATGGGAAACCTCCGGCTGCGAAGGCGCTATTTCAGAGACCGCTTTTTTTACCGGTAGAGTTGGAACAAAAGGCGTCTTGTTTACATTCGTGTAAGATGTTTGTAAAGGCAATATATTCCTTTGAGCCTGGGGACTCTGGATTCCAAGCTTAGCTGATAGTAGCCTAATGTTAGCTGATACCTGTTGATTAAAGAGAGAAAGCCTCTCTCCCATTTGTTGGAATGGATCGATTGGATCCGGTTGTTTTCCTTCCGGTATGGTAATTGGCGCCGCTTGAGAACCAACTGTTGGCTTCCTAAGGGATTCTGAGCCAGGAGAAGGATGCTGCAAGCTAGAGGGTGTTACCTGCGGCGATATTCGAGCCTGTAGGCTAGTTGAGGGTTGCTGTGTTTGAAGGGAGCTTATAGGGTTTGAGATTGGCTTTATTGCAGTTTGTGAAATTATAGCATGCTCTATCTGCTTTAGCTTTAAATCTGTAATTACTTGCTGGACATGCCAAGCCGAAAAATTTTCCAGGGGCAATCCCTTTTCTTTAAAGTTAGAAAGTTCGTTGCAATAGAAACAAAAGGTTTCGTATTCTAAAATAGAAAGATTTTCCATCAATAAAGAGACCATCTTAAGAAAAAGAATTTTTTTGTCGGGAGAGTGTTTAAGACCCTCAGATAGATAAAACAAAGCTGATTTGAGATCGGATTTTTTTACATAGGCTTCTGAAGAAATCAAATATAGGAAGCTACTTGAGGTAGGCTTGGTAATTTTGACAGATGTTTTTAAAAAATTAAAAAGCCTTGTCAACTCATTTACTTCTAAAAGAAAATGGGCATAAACAATGTGATACTCTAGATGTCTTTGCTCCAAAAGAGCCTTTTCTAAACGTTCAAAGCAATCTTCCGGTAAAACCTTAAACTGAGAATCCTCAAATAAGCGGCACAAGAGATGTAAAAAAGTATTCTCTGGGATTTTTTGAAGTTCTTGCTTTGCAGCTTTAAAATTTTTCCTCATTAAATAAACGATGACTTTAAATGGAGTGACGGCATTTTTTTTGGAAATTAATAGATGTTTTTCTGCATCGTTTAGCTTTCCCATAAAGAAGGAGGCTTTAGCATATAAATAGTTTAGGTTGGACTTTATTTCTTTTGTAAGATAAGGCGTTTTACTGAAAACCGTCATGAACTTCTCAATAGCTGCCATTATTAAAAGAGGATCTTCTTTTATATTTGCAAACTGAAGTTCAAATAAAATGGATTTAAGAGAATTGGGGTCTTTTTTGTTTTCCTCTATCCAATAACGAACCGTCTGAGAATATACATGAACTTCTAACGAAGAGCGTAAATAAGTCCAAGCAAGCGTGGATAGAAGATCAGGGTCTATTATACCGGGAACCCACTCGGCCCATGCCTGAGCACACGCTCGATAGGCTTCGCTATAATTCCGGTTTTTGTAATGGTAGTTCGCTAAAAAGAAAGTAGTTAAAAAGCACTCAGGTAATTTTTGTATGATTTCTGTCTCAGCTCCCTTTACTTTATCGAGAATATTGTTAAAAAGAAAAGCATAAGAGAGAAGGGAGGCGCTAGGATTTTTTTCAATGGCTTTAAGTAACGCCTCCGCCACCTCGAAAGGGGGCTTGCCTTGATGATTTATTGCTAAGGCAAGTTCATAATAGGTTGTATGAGTATGAGTCTTAGGGTCTGAATTCCTTAGGTAAAATTCATAATGGTATTGAGATTTTTTGAATTCTTTTTTAACCAAATAAATGTGAGCTAGTCTTAGATTAAAGAATGAACTTGATGGGTTCCTTGCAATTCCCAATATACAAGATTTTAAAGCTTCACCATAATTTTTAAGCTTGAGATGTATAGAAATCTTTTGTTCTAAGATGGTTTCATAAGTTTTTCCAAAAGAAGGATCGCAAGGGCAATGGGCAATAAGTTTTAAAGCTTCAGAGTACAAATTCTTTGCAATATATTGGTCGGCTTCACTAGAGGATTTTTTAGATGCCTTATCTATTTCTTCACGAACGGTATTAAAATATTGAAGATGTTCTTTTGTAATCACATCTCTTAAAAGCCTAATTTCATACTCGGTTGGAAGTAAATGAAATACATAAGTAAAGGTCATGTAGTCACTGGAATGGCTTCTAATCGAATTGATTAAAAATCCAAGATATTTCGACTTGTCATAGGGTACTTCTTCAAAGGGTTTCCTCTTGGCAATAGAAGGTAGCGGGCTTAAATTTATTACAAACCCATAAGGTTCAATTGCTTTTTTAGCTTTTAAAATAGTGGCTGCTAAATTTTCTTCAATGCTTGGAAGAGATAAAGCTAAAAACAAAAATTTAACAATCGTCATCATCGAATCTTGTATTGGCAAGCATAATAAATCTTCAAGTCCCTCAAATGCTAATTGAGAAGGATTTTTTACTTTATGAATGCCGGACAGCCACGCTTTTGCTCTCACAAGGGGGGTTGAGAGAGAGGTGTTTTTGGCAGCCAGGATGGTAAGATAGGTATTTGTCGGATCATTTATCAAAATTTTATTAAGATAACTGAGGTATAAAGCTTGCTGGCCTGTTTCTCTTAAAAAATAAGCCATGGCCAGTTCTTCAACCGGAGTTAGAATCGATTTCTCTAAGGCCGCATTCACTTGAGGCAATTGCTCTTTTTTGATCAAGCCCGATTGATAGCGTTTCATTGCGCCCACTATGTTTTTAAGGACGCTTGAGGATTCCTTGGAAAGAATGCATTTTTCAGCAAGAACGAAATTTGAAATTCCAAGCATGAAAGTGCTGAAGATTTCAGAATCTAGATTGTTTAACGATTTTCCTGTGTTTTTAAAAATTGCTTGGTTAGTCCAAAATTTATTAGAGAGGATTTTATCAAAACCCGAGAGAAGAAGGCTTTCGCATTCGATAATTTCTAGCGTATTTGCAAGGGTATTGTTTTGCTTCCCAGTTGCAGCCGCTTTAAAAGGGGGAAGCGCTTTGTCTAAAAGGTAAAAGTACCTTTTATTCTCAAGGCAGTGGGTTAGGCCTAGGACGATTTCAGTTGGGGTTGAGGTAAGATTCACGGTGGTTATATCTAAAGAAAAAATATCTTTGGCTTCAGATTTTTTTAAACAAAGTCTTAAAAGTTTATAAAGGATGGTGAGATGCTCTGTGTTGAGTATGGCTTCCTTATACTTTTTTAGAAAAGCGTACAAAGGCTCAAGTTTTTCTAGAGACATTAACTTTCGTGCAATTTCGTAAGCTGTTCCAATGCAATTTGTTTGCATTACGGGGGCGATACGTTCAAGGAATGCTGCCGGCTCCCGCGTTATCCGAATAGTAAAATCAATGTAATTTTTTCGGTTGAAGGGATCGTTAGGATGATATTCTAACATTGCCTTAAAGTGCTCATGAAGCTTTGGAATTTGAATCTCCAAGTCTTCCAAGTTATGATTTAAACGTAATTTGGATTTACCGATCATCATATGAGCATGGGAGAGACAATCTCGGGTTTGTTTATCGGGATTATCTTCGGATGAATAGTGTGAAAGTATGTTCTCAGCAGCTTCGATTGTCTTTTCGTAAAGACTATTTTTGTATAAAACATTGCATAAATAGGATTGAAGATAAAGAATGTTAGGGAACTGTTTAATTTTTTCTTCAATGCTTTTTTGAGCTTCTTCAAAGCGCTCAAGACCTATGAGAGACTCAATTTTAATTTTGTAATTTTTTAGAATTAGAAAATAAAGCCACGGTTCCAGCTCATTCCATTTTAAATTTTCAAAAGAAGGAAGAGAATCTATCGCAGAATTAAAATTTTTTCTATAATAATGGTTTTTTGCTTGAGAATGTGACTTGCTAAGCTCTTGGAAAAAAAAGTTCACGCTTGCAGGGTAGTTTTCAGAACTATTTTTCTTCAAGGTCTGAAGATGTAAATAGGCTTTCTCGAATTCAGATAGACTGATTAGCAAAGATAAATCGAAATCTATTTGACCGATAGGCCCTTTTTCTTCCGGTACAAAAGAGATGTCAAGTCCTTCCGGTAAATCGATGGGATCTGATTCAATAAAATCAAGATTGTAAGTTATTTCGTTTTCATCTGTTTTTTCTTTTTCCTTTTCTCCTTTTTCCACACTTTGCAATTCTTCCATGATGCTTTCCAATTCATTTACCGGGATGAATTGATTTGAAGGTTTGCTTATATTGGCAATTGTTGTTTCCTGACTCATCAAAATTTGTAAAGAAGCATCATCGACTTTTACTCCTGTCTCCACATAAGGCGTCGTCTTCAAGGAAGGAGCGCTTGTTGAACTTTGGTCCAAAGCTCCTACACTTAGAGAGTTGTTTTGAAAAATAGGAGAATCAAACTCTTTTGATGGGAAATTCATAAAATATACACTTTTGATTATTAATGAACAAAAATAATAAAGTAATTAAAGACTTAAGTCAAAAAAAAATATAGTTTAATATAAATATTTGAAATTTTAGTATAAATAAAAATTGATGTTTTTTGCAGTGATTAAGAAAAGATTTTTTTAAAATTATGGTTAAAAAAAAATTTAATTCTACGGTTTGCCTTTTTTTATAGAGAAGAAATTTGTTAAAAGTTGAAGTGAAATGCAAGAACCACTATAAATCAGGAACTATCTCGAGATTGAAAGAGAGTGCGCCTATGTTGTTTTTCCCTTTAGCATTATTTGGAATTGACCCTGTTCTAACTCTTTTTGCTATTGCCGCTTTTCTAGTTATAGGGGTCTTACTGACTTCAATTATTTTGTTTACAAAGGCTAAGTTCGTTTCACAAGATGCTTGTACGATACGCATTAACCATGACGATTCCTTAACCAAAGTAACTAAAGGCGGACAAACCCTTCTTAATGCTTTAACTTCGTCCGGCATCCCTATTCCATCTCCCTGCGGAGGCAAGGCTACTTGCAAACAATGCCGTGTCCAAATTATCAAGGGCGCAGGTGAGCCTATAGAAACAGATAAAGGGACTTTTACAAAAAAACAATTAAAAGAAGGTTGGCGGCTTTCTTGCCAAACTAAGATGCATGGGGATCTAGACATTTTAGTCGAACCTAGCTGTCTTAGCATTAGTGAAATTGAAGCCACCGTGGTTAGTAATGAAAATGTAGCGACTTTTATCAAAGAATTAATTGTCGAAGTGCCAAAAACAATTGATGTTTCCTATAAGTCAGGGGAGTATTTCCAGTTCAAAGTCCCTCCTTTCAAAACCAATACCGAGGATTGGAAGCAGACTATGGAGAAGAAATATTGGCCTGATTGGGAAAAATTCAAATTATTTGGAATTCCAATTGATTTTTCCTCTCTTCCGACAGGAGACGCTTCTGTTATTAGAGCCTATTCCATGGCCTCTTACCCGGAGGAAGGAAATATTCTTAAATTCAACATAAGGATTGCAACGCCTCCTTTTGTTCAAGGAAAAATTAATGAAGCGATCCCTTGGGGAATTTGTTCCACCTGGACTTTTTCTTTAAAGCCCGGGGATAAAATTAACCTGCTCGGTCCATTTGGCGAGTCTCTTATGAAAAATGATGATCGGGAACTTATCTTTTTAATAGGCGGCGCCGGTTCATCTTTTGGAAGAAGCCATATCATGCATCTTTTTAGAACCGAGAAGACAAAAAGGAAACTCTCTTTATGGTACGGAGCGAGATCTTTAAAAGAGAACATCTATGAGGAAGATTACCGCAAATTAGCTCAGGATTTCCCGAATTTCCAATACAATCTTGTTCTTTCAGAACCTTTGGCTGAAGATATAGAAGCCGGATGGCCGAAAGAAGATCCCATAAGAACAAATTTCTTGTTCAGAGCTTTCGAACAGGGTCAATTAAAGAAAATGGAAGCTCCTGAAGACTGTTTATATTACGTTTGCGGTCCTCCGCTTCATAACTCGAGTGTCATGAAACTGCTTGACGACTATGGGGTTTCAAGAGAAAATATTGTCCTTGATGATTTTGGAAGCTAAATCTGAATAAAAGCTTCATTTTTTTAGTTTTTTAGCGGAAAAGGACGTATGCGTATTTCTCTTTGTCAAATGAATCCGACAGTTGGAGCTCTAAAAGAGAATCGAAATAAAATCTTAGCCGGAATTAAAAAAGCAAAAGATGCTAAGGCCGATATTGTTTTATTCCCGGAAATGGCTTTGACAGGCTACCCGCCGGCTGATTTCTTATCCCTCGCACATTTTATAAAAAAAGTAAAAGAAGGCCTTGAAAGCATTGTAGCGCATACAAAAGGGATTGCAGCGATTATTGGAGTTGTAAGGGAAAGTCCCTATTCAACCGGTAAGATGCTTGTAAATAGCGCTTGTATATGTGTCGATGGGGAAATCCTCGGTTTTCAAGACAAAACCCTTTTACCAACCTATGATGTGTTTGATGAGCTAAGGTATTTTGAGCCTGCAAGAGAGAGAAAGGTATGGTTAATAAGCGGAAAGAAAATAGCCGTAACTATCTGCGAAGACATTTGGCAAAATGCGGGGTGTATGGATTTTTCCTACCCGGTAGATCCAATCCTTGACTACAAAAAAGAAAAGATCGATTACCACCTCAATCTTTCGGCCTCTCCTTTTAGCTTAATGAAATTTAAAAAGAGACTTGATGTCTTGCGAAAATCGGCTCTTGCTTTAAAGGCCCCTTCTTATCTTTGCAATCAGGTGGGCGGCAATGATAGCTTGATTTTTGAAGGCAGAAGCCTTGCTGTTAATGCAAAAGGCGAGCTAATTGGCATGGCAAAAGGGTTTCAAGAAGACCTTGCCACTTTTGATAGTCAAGAAAATCAGATTATAGAGGTTAAAGAACCCCCTAAGCTTGAGGATCTCTATCAGGCTTTAGTACTTGGCTTAAGAGATTATTTTACAAAATCGGGCTTTAAAAAAGCAGTTTTAGGGTTATCGGGGGGGATTGACTCAGCCCTTGTGGCTTGCATTGCCAAAGAAGCTCTAGGCGAAGAAAATGTCCTCGGCGTTTTTATGCCTTCAAGATATTCATCCAAGGCTTCCAAAGAAGATTCTGAAGCTCTTGCAAAAAACTTGAATATTAGCTACCAGGTTATTTCAATTGAAGAGCCCTTTCAATCCTTTCTAAAGCTTCTTCATCCTTTCTTTGAGGGAAAGCCGGCAGATGTGACAGAAGAGAATTTACAAGCTAGAATCCGTGGCAATATATTAATGGCGCTTTCTAATAAGTTTGGCTTGATTCTGCTAAGCACAGGTAATAAAAGCGAGCTTGCCCTTGGATATTCGACTCTTTACGGCGATCTTTGCGGAGGGATCGCTGTCCTCTCGGATGTCAGTAAAAGAGAAGTTTATGAGCTTTCCTTTTTTATAAATAAACATGGCCCTATTATCCCGATCAGGACTTTAACAAGACCCCCTTCTGCCGAACTTAAAGAGAATCAGAAAGATAGCGATAGCCTTCCTGATTATGAGATCATAGACAATATTTTGGAAGCTTATGTAGAGCATCATAAAAGCGAAGAGGATATAGCAATAATGTATGGCTATCCTTTGGAGCTTGTTATGGACTTAACCACTCGAATACATAGAAATGAATATAAAAGGCGTCAAAGCCCTCCAGGCTTAAGGGTCAGCGAAAAAGCTTTTTCAGTTGGGCGAGAGTTTCCAATCGTTCAAAAATGGCGATAATTCCTTAGGCTTCATGCCAAGCAAAGGGTAGGATGTCTTTAATGGAATGAGTGCTATGCCGAATCATCATTAATCTATCAAAGCCGCAAGCCACACCTGAACATGGGGGAAGCCCTTTCTTTAAAGCCTGAATCAATTTCAAATCATAGGGTAGCGGCTCCAATCCTTTTTCTTGCCTTTCTTTATTCTCAAGGATGAAACGCTCTTCTTGTTCTATAGGGTTTGATAGTTCTTGATAGCCGTTTGCAAGCTCTAGGTTTCCATAATAAATTTCAAATCTTTTTGAAACCGAATATCCGTCTTGAGTGAATTTTTGCGAAAGAGCAGCTTGAGAGGAAGGGAAGTGAATTAAAGCGGTTAGCTTATTTTCTTCAAATTGGGGCTCAATTAAGGTTAGGACAGCAAACTGCAAAAGGGTGTCAGAGCCGGCGGATTCCATGCCTTCAAACTCGGCATTTCTGCTTTTTAAGATTGACTTAAGCTTTTCTAACGAATCTGTTTTGGGATCGAAATTAACTAACCTTATGAAAGCTTCACGATAGCCTATTTTAGTTAAGGGTAAGTCTCCTAAAAAAATCCTAATAAAGTCGGCAGTTTCATCGATCATTTCTTCCATAAGAAAAGATTGGCGATACCATTCTGCCATCATGAATTCAGGATTATGCCGGCTTCCCATCTCTCCTTTACGAAAGACATGGGAAAGCTGGAAAATATCGCCAATTCCTTCGGTTAGAAGACGTTTCATTCCATATTCCGGAGAGCTATGAAGAAAACGCAACTCTTCTGTCCGCATTAAATCAATATTGGAATCAAGCGCTGCAAACTCGGTTAAAATAGGGCAGTCCACTTCAACAATATTTCTTTGATAAAAAAAATCGCGGGCTGCTCTTAGCATTTTCCCGCGATCATATAAAGCTTCTATTTTTTTATTCGTTGACACGGGAAACGTATTCATTTGTTCTTGTGTCCACTTTTATTTTTTCGCCTTGTTCGATAAAAATAGGAACTTGAATTTTTGCGCCTGTTTCTAAAAGTGCCGGTTTCAAGACTCTCCCCGAGGCTGTGTTGCCACGGATGCCCGGATCTGTTTCTGTAATGACAAGCTCCATAAAAGTGGGCGGCTCAACAGCTACCGGAGTTCCTTTGTAGATTAGGACGCTATAGGCTACATCTTCTTTTAGCCATTGCTTGTTGTCGCCGATATTTTCATTTGAAATAGTGACTTGTTCATAAGAATCGTCATCCATAAAAACAATGCCATCAGCTTCTTCATAAAGCATTCGCATTTTCTTTTCTTCAACGTCTGCAAGATCTGCTTTATCACCTGATTTGAAGGTAAGTTCAACTACACGGGCCGTTAAAAGATTTTTTAATCTTACGCGGTTGAATGCTTGACCTTTACCGGGTTTGACAAACTCATTTGTGATGACGACGTAAGGTTGATTGTCAATTTCGAGTTTAACGCCGCTTCGAAATTCACTAGTTGAAATTTGAGGCATGGGAAAACCTGTTGTTTAGGAATTAAAAAATAATTACGGTTGATCATAACATAAGGTTATCTTTTTCTAAAGAAAAGATAGATAGAGGAGAAACTTTGTTTTCAAAAGAATGTTTGATTGTTTGATTAAAAATAAAAAATCATCTATTTACAACCTAAGTTTTAAAGGTGACTCC
This sequence comes from Criblamydia sequanensis CRIB-18, assembly GCF_000750955.1. NCBI lineage: Bacteria > Pseudomonadati > Chlamydiota > Chlamydiia > Parachlamydiales > Candidatus Criblamydiaceae > Candidatus Criblamydia > Candidatus Criblamydia sequanensis. The sequence goes on from NZ_CCEJ010000001.1 coordinate 105,149, forward strand.
TTTCGAAATTAAGCTCCTTTTAAAAAAAGACAAAAAATATGTGGCCCAAGGCTTATAAAGACTACCCAAAAGACACTAAGCTAAAAAAAGATCAAGTCGAACCAAGCCATGGCATCATAGGTTGTGAAATGCATGACATCAATGGCTGGGGGGAGTCCCACCATCAAACACCTAAACCGAAAAAGCAAGGTTTTTTCAGAACCCTTTGGAATCAACTTTTTTCAAATCGAAAGAGAGTTTCATGAAAAAAGGGGATCATACTTTTAAAATACAAATTTCTTATGAAAAGTGCCCTTTTTGCGGATTTATTAACGAAAACCGAGACCCGTTTTCATACCATAATGGTTTTTATACAAAAGAAGTTGAATGCTTTCGCTGTGGAAAACATTTTGAAAAACAAAAGCTGTTAACAAGAATTGGACCTATTTTTGGGGAAGCCGAGAGCGCCGAAGTCGATTGGGAAGATTAAAAAGGTTTAAGTGATGGAAGAGTTTAACGAATATAAGCCTACTGAAGAAGAGGAAAAAATAGCTCGAGATACACTTGAGCGTTATTCAGGATCTGCTGTTAAAGATTTTCAGCCCTTTCTTCTTCTTACAAATTTTCCGAAGTACGTTCACTATTTTTCTGAAACAAGAGGGGTTCCAGTGATTGAAGGAAGCATGTTCTCTGTGGCTCACTCTCCAAGCGAACATGTGACCATATTAGACTTTAAAATTGGATCTCCGGCAGCAGCTCTTGTTATTGACCTTGTCTCTTTTCTTCCTGTTAAAGCAGCTTTGCTTCTTGGCATGTGCGGGGGGTTAAGAAGGCAATATGAAATCGGAGATTATTTTGTGCCGATTGCCGCTATTCGCGCAGAAGGAACAAGTGATTTTTATTTTCATCCGGAAGTTCCGGCTTTGGCAAACTTTCTTGTTCAAAAAATGGTGACAAATGTTTTAGAAAAAATGAATGTCCGCTACCATATCGGGATTACTCATACCACGAACAAAAGATTCTGGGAGTTTAACAAAGAATTTCGGGAACGTTTAAAGCTTACAAGACCTCAAGCGATAGAGATGGAATGCGCAACGCTTTTCACCTCTAGCTATTACCATAAGCTTCCTTGTGGAGCGCTTTTGCTTATTTCGGATCTGCCTTTAATGAGAGGCGGGATTAAAACAAAAGAGGGAAGCGAGAATCTTTTTTTAAAGTATACAGCAAATCATGTCGAAACGGGAGTCATGGTTATAAAAGAGCTGACCGAAGCCTTAAAGCATCAGGCAAAAGGGGTTTTCAGAGGGTTCAGAAGGCGGTTTGAGAAAGAAGAATAATTTTTACCAAGGATGTGTTATGACTTCTTTAGAGAAATTGAGTGTTTTTTTAAGCTATAATTTTTATGAGGATGCAAAAAAGGGCCTTTATTTAGCAGTAGAGAAAGAAAATGGCACCCTTGTAAAGCTAAACTGGAACAATCTTCCCTTAAGAGACAAATGGTTTACCTACGATGGCTCTCTAGAAACTATTGCGGGCGTGATTCAAGAAGCGTTAAGATCAGCTGCTTTAACTCCAACCAAAAGCCTGGAATTGCAAGTCGCTCTTTTAAGAAAAAAAGTTAAACATCATAACAAGCATCTTTTTCAAGATAGAATCCATTTTTTTAACCCTTTTAAAAAATCTATTGTAGTTGAAGTTGAATACCCTCATTACATAGAAGTTTTAGATCGGGTGGAACTTCGAAATTTTCAGATTAATGTCTCCTATTCAAAGCTGTCCCCAAGTAGAAAAATTTGGAAAAAAATCCAGAAAGAAATCCCTGTTTCGGCTGCTTGGAAAAGCGATCATGAACTTGTTCACAGCCTTAATAAGGCTGTGAAAGAGAATGAGACTTTGGATCAATTTATCACTAAATTTTCACTAAATATTATATCTCTTAAATTTAGCGGGTTTAACTTAAGCTTATTAGTCTCTTTTGCCGGGAAAGAGTTTTTTAAAATGGGTTATGATAGCGGATTTATTAAAGGGATATCATCAAAAAAAGACCCGAGAAGAGCGCTTTATCCGAAGCCGGACTATCAAAGCCTGGCTTCGAGGGTTTTATCTAGAAACCAATAAAATTTTTTTTATACATTCTTAATAATTTATTGTTATAATGGATGCTAAATTCTTTAATATTGGCATTTATGGAAAAAGTATTATTAAATCAATCCGCGCAACCCGTTGAACTTAAAAGAAAAGAAAAAAAACCTGTCTCTGATAAATATTCTGCCGTCAGATGGAAAGAGGCTTCTAAAGGTTCAACCAATGCCCCTGTGAGGCCCTCCCGTGAAAAAAAGGCCTCAACTCTTTTAGATGAAGAGGTTTATGCAACTTCTGAAGAATGGGATGGGGAGATAGAAGAAGAAGTCGGCTCGCCTTTAGATCTCTATAGCCGAATCGAAAATAAGCGAAAAAGACCTTCAAAGCCTAGCGAGAAAGTTTTTTTTAATAGTTCTCTTACAAAAATGAAAGACCCTGAGGATTTTGACGGATTTGAGCTTAGAGAAAAAGAAGATTCTCGTGATGAAGAAACGCAAGACAATTCTTCGAGTTTTTCAGGTTCTAATCAGCCGGGTCTTTCCTCGCTTGTCATTACACACCCTATTGCCGATAATCGTGTTTCATCGATCGCTAAGATTGCTTCCACTCCAAAATCTGCACTGCAAACGAAATTAGAGCTTCTAGCTGAAAAAATGGTGCAAAAACTTCTTATCATGAAAAGCACCGGGAAAACGGAAATCTCCATTACCTTTAAATCGGGAAGTTTTTTAGGAGCCAAATTATCGATTGTTGAGTTTGACTCGGCAAAAGGCGAGTTTAACATACAATTCGATCACCTTTCTTCTAAAGCGCATGCGCTCGTCACAAATCCCATGAATCAAGACATTCTAAAGGATTCTTTGAGAGAAAAAGGGTTTGTCCTTCACACTCTTTATGCCACAACTCTTGAAGTTGAAAACCTAGGATCTCTAAGCGAGTCGAAAGAAAGAGAATTTTCAGGGGATTCCCATCAACCTCAAGAGGAAGATGAAAATCATTTTGGCTAGAGACTTGATAGAGCCTTGATGACGTTTTTTTCTAACTCTTTCGGGTCTTGAATTTTGCCGATTAGAAAACGCCTTTCCTTGGCTTCTTTTCCTTTTTTTCGGATGGCTACGAGAGTGAATCTTTCCAGTTTAAGTTCATCAAGTCCAAGTTTCGCAGCAAAAACACGAATTTTTGTCATATGGTAGAGCCAAAGTGCTTCAATTGGAGGCTTGCCGAAACGGTCATTGATTTCAGACCAGATAGCGTCCACTTCCTCAAATGATGTGGCATCCCCAAGACGATGGTAGAGTTCCCGCCTTAAAGAAGGTTCATTTACGTAATAGTTTGGAAGTCGATAATCAAACGGAAAGTCCATTTTTACCTCTGAAAAGACAGAGCTTCCTTGCCCTTGCAAGGTTTTAATGGTTTTAGTTAAAAGCTTGCAGTAGAAGTGAAAACCGATTGCAGAGACATGTCCTGACTGTTCAAGCCCTAAAATATCGCCGGCGCCTCTAATTTCTAAATCCCGGAGGGCAAGCTTCATGCCTCCGCCAAAGCCGACTGACTCTGAGAGCGCGGTCAGCCTCTTTCTTGAAAGTTCCGGCAAGTTCGAGAATTTTTTCACAAGAAAGTAAGCATAGGCAAGTCTATTCCATCTCCCGACACGGCCTCTAAGCTGATAAAGTTCTGCAAGTCCAAAGTGGTCTGCTCTATCAATCAAAATGGTATTGGCATTCGGAATATCAAGGCCGCTTTCAACTATAGTTGTTGCGCATAGAATATCTATATGGCCGCTTTTAAAAGCATGGAAGGTCTTATCGATTTCATCAGAAGACATCTGACCATGAACGATGCCTATACGGGCTTCAGGGATTAGTTTTTTTAACTTATCCGCAGTTTGAGGAAGAGTCTCCACTCGGTTATGAATAAAGTAAACTTGCCCGTCTCTTGTCAGTTCCCTAAGAAGAGCTGTTTTAATCAGAGCATCTGTCGGCTCAACAATAAAGGTTTTAATAGGGATTCGATCGTAGGGAGGGGTATTAATGACAGAGATATCCCTTGCGCCGACAAGAGACATATAAAGGGTTCTCGGAATCGGGGTTGCAGAAAGAGTGAGACAGTCTACACCCGATTTGATTCTCTTTAAATGCTCTTTAGCTTTAACTCCGAAGCGATGCTCTTCATCGATAATGATCAAGCCAAGATCTTTAAAGATCACATCCTGGCTGACAATACGGTGCGTGCCTATGACAATATCTATAGAGCCATTCAGAATCCCTTCAAGGGTTTGTTTGATCTCTTTGGGCTTACAGAATCTGGAAAGAAGACCCACTCTTACAGGGAAGTTGCCCATGCGGTCTTTAAAATTCTCATAATGCTGCATAGCAAGGACAGTGGTCGGCACAAGAAGCGCTACTTGCTTGCCGCCATCTAAGACTGCTTTAAAAGCGGCTCTCATGGCAACTTCTGTTTTTCCATAGCCCACATCTCCGCAAATCAGCCGATCCATCGCTTTATTGGAGATCATATCTTTTTTTATGGCCGAGATGGCGCTTAATTGATCTTCAGTTTCTTCGTAAGGGAATTCTTCTTCAAAGGAGGCTAAATCCGGGCTATCTTCCTTAAAAGAAAACCCTCCTTTCCACTCTCTTTTGGCGTAAAGTTCAAGAAGCTCTTTTGCATAACCGATAATGGCCCGTTCTGTTTTTTCCCTAACCTTAAGCCATTGCTTTCCCCCGAGAATATGAAATTTTGGGCTTTCGTCGTTTGAGCCGATATACTTTGTAACAAGATGGCTTTGATTCATTGGAACAAAAAGTCTTGCTCCTTCAGCGTATTCTATAAGAAGATGCTCTTTTTCAGTACCGTCTGTACTTTTACCGTTTTCCTGGCCTAAAAATTTGCCGATCCCATGGTTTAAATGAACGACAATTTCGCCGGGCGATAACTCATAGATTTCGTTGCCTGCCGTATGGAAAGTGCTTCTTAACTTTTGTCTTCTAACTTTTGTCTTTCCGGTAAACTCTGCTGTCGGCAACACTAAAAAACTAAGAGAGGCTATGGCAAAACCGCTTGTTAGGTAGCCAAGCTCTAAAAGGGTGTTAGTCGGAAGAGAAAGGGAAGCATCGGCAATTCTTTTCTGCAAAAAAGCTTTGTCCGATTCTGTTGTAGATAGAAGATAAAGCCTGCAATTTTTAGCAAGACGGCCTAAGCTAAAAAAGATTTCCTCACCGGAAATTTTTTCCTCAGGGTCTCTTTCCGGCATCAGATAATCAGCAGCCGTAAGAAAAGGATGAGGGGATTTATAGGCGCTTAACTTTCTTTCAAAAAGGTCGAAAGCGACCTCGTAGCCTTCCGCCTTCTTTCCAAAGAAGCTTGTTGATTTTTTTCTTTTTACGGAGATATCAGAAAGGGATTCGATATTTTCATCGGAGAAGTAAATTTTCTGCAAAGGCGCAATTTTTTCGAAGAGTTCTTCAAGGCTTGCAAATTGTGGGTGTTTAGCCCCTAAAAGCCCTATTAGATCGGCGTAGCGATCCTCAATTTCGACAAGTCCGTTAAAAATGACAAGGGTGTCTTCTCCAAGGTAATCTAAAAGAGTCTCATTGTTTTGAGCCTCTTGCAGCATCTCCAGTTCTTTGGCAAGAGTAATTTCAATTTCGCTTGCCTTTTCAACGGATTTTTGACCGATAGGATCGTATTTTCTAATAGATTCTATGGTATTACCAAAAAATTCCACGCGGTAGGGATCCCTTGATGAGACAGGATAGACATCTATAATGCCTCCCCGATGCGCAAATTCCCCCTTTTCCTGAGCTCTTGGAACCCTTTCATAGCCCATTTGAGAGAGTTTTTGAATAAGGGCCTCAAACTCAACTTCCTCTCCCATTTTTAGATTTAGATGGTGATTTTGAAATCTTTTTTTCGGAACTAATTTTTGAAGAAGCGATTGAAGGCTTGAAACTACAGTGACAGGACCTTCTTTTTTAAGAATTTTATCCAGGACTCGATACCTTTCTCCTACAATGTCACGGCTCGGAGGGATGTTTTCATTAGGAAGCGTTTCCCAAGCCGGAAATTCAAGGACCGGTCTTTCAGAAAAAAAATCAAGATCAAAAAGAAGGTTGTTCTCTTCTTTGCTTTCTGCAAGAAAAAGAATGTTTTTACCGGTTGTTTTTTCAGCCAAAACGGAAAGGAGGGCCTTTGGAGTATTCCATAGGCCCTCAAAAAGAAGGGATTTACCGGCTTGAAGGCTCCCTCGGATGTCTTCAATATGGGGTGATTCCGATAAAAGCTGAAAAATTTTTTCTTTTAAATTCATAATGTTTGAACAAGATGATTTTTAGCTTTGTCTAGAGCTTCTTGAAGCCTTTCTGAGGATTTTCCTCCTGCTTGAGCCATTAAATCCTTACCTCCTCCGGAGCCTTCTATAAGAGGGGAAATAAGCTTAATCAGATCAATTGCTTTAATCGATTGACGGCTTGCTTTATCTGATATTTTTGAGAGAACCTGGCATCTTCCGTCAAAAAGTTTTACACCAACTGCAAGCACATCTAAATTAAACTTGCTCATTAATAAATCGGCTAGTGCCTTAAGATCTTCAGGTTCAATTAAGGCAATATCCACTAAAAAACGGATCCCTGATTTCGTCTCAACATGGTTTGCAAGCTTTTCGGCGACATGTGCGAGCTTATCGTTTTTAAATTCTTTAATTTTTTCATTTAATTTTTTTTCTTCTTCAAGAAGGGATGCGATTCTAGATAAAAGCTTATCTTCTGTTGTCTTAAGTTCCTTTGCCGCTTTCTCAAGGGTGTCTTCAGCCATTCTTGCAAACGTTTCAGCGTCAGATCCGCTTATCGCTTCAATTCTTCTAACACCCGCAGCTATGCTGCTTTCTTTTAGAATCCTAAAATAGCCGATGTTCCCAAGTCTCTCAGTATGGGTTCCTCCACATAATTCTTTAGAGAAATCAATATCGATGACCCTGACCTGATCGTCATATTTATCTCCGAAAAATTGTTTTATATCTTCCCGCTTTTGAGCGGTTTCATAAGACACTTCATAAGATTTGACAGAAGCGTTTGATCTTATTTTTTCGTTAACAAGATCCTCGATATTCTTAATCTCATCTTTAGTCATCGCTTTATGATGGGAAAAATCAAAGCGAAGCCTTTTATCATCAACAACAGATCCGGCTTGTTTAATGTGGCTTCCTAAAACTTTTTCAAGAGCCCAGTGCAAGAGGTGCGTGGCGGTATGATTATTGGCAATTTTTTGACGCCGTTCTTGATTGACTTTTGCTATCAGTGAATCATTAATTTTTAACATGCCCTTCTCGATTTTTCCAATATGAGCTGTCACTCCCTTAAAGGGAGATTTTGCATCCTTCACATCAAAGATCACATCTTTAGAGACAAGAGTTCCTTCATCTCCAACTTGTCCTCCCATTTCTGCGTAGAAAGGGGTTTTATCCAAGATGACAAGGCCTTCTTCCCCTTCATTGAGGCGGGACACAAACTCGCCATCTTTTACAAGGGCTTTCACTTGGGCATCAGAGGATATATGGTTATAACCTGTAAATTGAGTGGGCCCTTCTTTCTCTAAGAATTCGAAAAATAAATTGACAGATGCCATTTGTTTGGAGGCTTTATGGGCTTGCTTTGATCTTTCTTTTGCTTCTAATTCGAGCTCATCAAACCGCTTAGAGTTAACAGTAAGGCCTGAATCCTTAGCAAGAAGAAAAATTTCTTCGAAAGGCAATCCGTAGGTGTCTTTAAGTTTAAAAGCATCCTCACCGGATATTTCATTCCCATGGGATTTTGAAGAGGCAATGATTTGATTTAAAATAGTGCCGCCCCGTTTTAGAGTTTTTAGGAATGATTCTTCTTCAACAGTTAAGATCTCGGCAATTCTGCTCTCATTTGTCTTTAACTCTTTATAGTCATTCCCCATGGTTTCTACAAGCTTTGGCAGAATATCCTTTAAAAAGGGTTTATCAAGGCCAAGTTGTCTGCCATACCTCACAGCGCGTCTTAAAACTTTTCGTAAAACATAGCCCCTATCCACATTGCTTGGAACAACCCCGTCTGAAATGGCAAAGGATAAGCAGCGCAAATGATCGGCAATAACCCTGAAGGCAGGGCTTTTTTGGCTATCCTCAGGATTATATTTGACATTAGACACTTCTTCAATTTTTGCAATGAGGCTTCTTAGGACATCTGTTTCAAAAACATTATCGACATCCATAGAAAGGCTTAAAATCCGCTCAAGGCCAGCGCCTGTATCAACAGCAGGTTTTGGGAGGGGCTCAACTGTTTTTGGATCAAGTTTGTTGAACTGCATGAAAACAAGATTCCAAAATTCAAGATAACGCTCACCGGATGCGTCTTCATAAGGGTTTTTAGCGGAGCCATATTTCTCTCCTCGATCATATAGAAGCTCTGAGCAAGGGCCGCAAGGGCCTGTGTCTCCCATGGCCCAAAAATTCTCTTTTTCGCCAAAGCGGACAATTCGTTTTTCCGGGATGTAAGCTTTCCAAAGTTCAAACGCTTCATCATCTTTTTCAAAAACAGAAGGCCAAATTCTATCCGGATTAAAGCCAAATACTTCAGTGGAAACTTCAAAAGCGAAACGAATCGCATCTTCCTTAAAATAATCTCCAAAAGAAAAGTTTCCGAGCATTTCAAAGAAGGTCAAATGGCGTCTTGTATGACCTACATTCTCAAGGTCGTTATGTTTTCCGCCCACACGAATGCATTTTTGAGAAGTAGAGGCTCTAGTGTAATCCCGTTTGCTTTTTCCAAGAAATACATCCTTGAACTGGTTCATTCCGGCATTTGTGAAAAGCAAAGTCGGGTCGTCATGGGGGACCACCAATGAGGAAGGTACAATCGTATGGCCTTTACTTTTAAAGTAATTCAAAAATTTCTTTCTAAGCATCTCAGTTTGCATTTAAAAATTTCCTTTACGTGAGATTGTTGACTATCTTTATGGCACTTAAGTGCTTCTTGAAAAATTTGAAATAAGCGGATAGTCGGAAAAACACCTAAATTTTAAATTACTTATCCCAAATCCTTAATAATAGGTTTTTTAAAGAGATGAATAAGAAATAAAAAAAATAAATTTTTTGTTTTTATTAAAATTTTAAATAAATTCTTAGGGGTAATAGTAGACCAAAAAGATTTAGTTTACAAGCAAAAGCAAACTTTATTCCTTCCTAGGGAAGCGCTTAGCGTAAATAATAGTATTAAACTTGAAAACATGTTATTTTAAAGAGAGGAAAGAAATTAAGCCTTTATAGTCAAAAAGGGTGGTTGATGGAGAAAAAAATGATTTCAGGTAAAGAGACTTTGCATCAAGCTCTTGATTATGAAATTTCAGTATTAAGGGAGCTCCTTGCAAGTTTTTTTGAAGAAGAAAGGGCTCTTTTAGAACAAAATAAGAACGCTTGCGGCTCTATTTTGGAAAATCGGCTTGAGCTCATGAAGCACCTAGAGACCTGCCACCCGGCCGTCATGAAATTGACTTTAAAATTTGCAAAAGATCGAAAAATCAGCTTGCCCAAGATAAGACAAATTAGCTATTCCGACTCCTTTAAATTGCTAAAAAGCTGTCTCATAGAAAACGATGTGGAGCTTCTTACTCAATGCACTCAAATTGAAGCAATTATTGACACGATTGTGGCAAAAAGCGACCGCATAGGACAATTAATAAAAAACCGCGTGTCTCTACCGACGCCCCCTGTTTTAAAACCCATTCCTCAAGAAAAAACCCTCCCAAAAACTCGAGTTTCGGTTATCGGGTTGGATGAGAAAGAAGAATAGATTTTTTTATTCAGGAGAAGACATTTCAGCTTTTGAATCCGGCAGTTTAAGTTCAATTGCTGAAGACTTCTCACCGGATGGGTTAGCAAGTTTTATCCCCGTAAATCCCTGAAAAGCCATGGACATAAGCCCTGTCATAATAAAGGTGATTCCCATACCTCTTAAAGCTGGGATCACATCAGATGTCGCTAATTTTTCACGAATGGATGCAATGAGAGCTATCGCAAGCCACCAGCCAAGCCCTGATCCAAGAATGTAAATAAGGTTAGGTATAAATGGATAGTCTCTTGTAACTGCAAAAAGGCAAGCGCCAAGAATGGCGCAATTAACGGCAATTAAGGGAAGATAGATGCCGAGGGTTAAATAAAGTCCGGGCGTTAATTTTTCCATGACGATTTCAGTCATCTGGACAAAACCTGCAATGACCGAAATAAAAAGCAAAAATTCCAAAAAGTTCAAATTGATTTGGCTTGCGTCTAGGCCAATAAAGCTTAACCAGGATAGAGCCCCGGGCTTTGTCACATATTGATGAACTAACCAGTTTAAAATTCCGGAAAAAAACAAGACGAAAACAACTGCGACGCCAAGGCCATTGGCTGTTTTTAATTTAGTTGAGCAAGCAAGGTAAGTGCACATGCCAAGGAAGTTGGCTAGAAGAAAGTTTTCAATTAAAACAGATTGCAAGAGAAGCCCGAACAAATTAATCGGCAAGTAATTATCCATCCACATGATTAATTTCCTTTTTTATTATTGTAAATATTATAAATCCAAATCATGCAACCGATAATAAAGAAAGCAGCAGGAGGGCTGACCATCATGGCGAAATTTTCATAGGCATTCGGATTTTCTTGGGAAGCATACCAAGAGGTTGGAATCACTTGCAGATTGAATAATTGACCAAAACCAAATAACTCTCTAATACCCCCTACAATAAAAAGAACCCAAGCATAGCCAAGGCCGGCGCCAAGGCCATCAAAAAAAGCAGGCAATGGGGCCACAGATAAAGCCATGCCTTCTGCTCGACCCATTACTATGCAGTTGGTGATAATTAACCCCACAAAAACGCTTAAAACTTTAGAAATTGGAAAGAAGTAAGCTTGTAAAAACTGATCGATGATAATTACAAATACGGAAATAATGGCAAGCTCTGTAATCATTCTCACGCTGTCAGGAGTTATCTTTCTTAAGAGCGAAACAAAAAAGGAGGAAAAGGCAGTGACAAAACTGACCGATAAGCCCATGGTTAAAGCAACAGAAAGCCTGTTTGTTACGCCAAGCGCCGAACAAATCCCAAGGACTGCCACAAGCACCTGGTTGCTGTCCCAGACTTGATCGGTAAAGTAAGAAAAAGGTTTTGATTTATTTACAGCCATATCCTACGTCGCATCTTTTGGTTTAGTTTGTTTTTGACTTGCTTCATGAATTTTTATTAAGAAAGGCCGATAGGGAGCTAAAGTATCCTTATAAGCATCAGTAACGCCATTGCCTGTAAGCGTTGCGCCTGCCATGCCATCGACCGCGCTTTTAGCTTTTGGCGAATCCCCATAAACTTCCCTGACAAGGCCTTTAACGACTGTAATGCCAAGAGGCGCTGTTTTAAAATCGGTTTTACCGCTTGAACTTTCTTGAAATATTTTTTTATTCTCAAACAAGTTCTGCCAATAAGCTTCTGCGATATTGGCTCCTAAACCAGGGGTTTCTTTTTGGTCATACCAAGTAATGCCAATGACGTCATCGCCGTTAGTTTCGATAGCTAAATACCCGTATATGGCATCCCACAGGCCAAAACCGTTAACCGGTATCACCCAACCTTCTGCTTTTTCCTTAAGTGGATCGCCTATATTTTTTTCTGTATTTGGCAAAAGTTTGTAGATGAGCATGAGCGGAAGCTTGTAGTAGCCCACCGTCCTGTAATCCGGTATGTATGTGTCCGGATCCAATCCTACGTTTTTAAAAGTCGTGATATCACCTTTATGATCAACAAGAAGGGGGACGAGCCGTTTGGTATAGACTTCAATTAGTTCATCTTTTGAGGCAATTTTCTTTTGGTCATCAGGGACGAGATACCCATTTTTCTCAAGCTTTGCCGGGATATAGCTATCTTCCTTATCTTTAACAAGAAAATACCCGTTATGATCTAAAATTTTAGCCGCTATCATCATTTGTTTACTTCTATCTAAATCTCTAGCAATCTCTTTTGGTTTGGCAAGAGCACTTGCAATGACAGATAGAATGGTGGCGCAAATCAAACTTAAAACCATCATAAAAAGGATGGTTCCTACGTTACTGCTAATTTTCGTAGGCAAGCTTCCTTCCATGGCTACTCCTTCTTCTTCTATAGAATTTGGCGGTATAGTAATCAAAAAGCGGTGAGAAGACATTTCCAATCAAAATCGAAAGCATCACGCCTTCGGGATATGCCGGATTGATTTGACGTATTACAATAGCAATCATTCCGCAGAACAGCCCATAAATCCATTTAGCAAGCGGCATGGAAGGGGATGAAACCGGGTCTGTCGCCATAAATACAAGACCAAAAGCTAAACCGCCTAAAAGAAGATGCTTATAAGCCGGAAAGGTAAAAGATGCAGGATTCCATGCTCCTTGGTCTGCCGAAAAATACCCAGCACCCACTTGAAATAGCAAGGCTGTAAGGTATGCGCCAATTGCCATAGAGACCATGGTTCTCCAAGAGCCGACACCCGTATAAATCAGAAAAAGGGCACCAAGTAAAATGGCAAGGCCGGAGGTTTCACCTATGCATCCAAGCTTATTGCCTAAAAAAAGATTCCAATCGCTATTATTTCCAATGCCATAATTCAAACTCGCAAAACGATAAGCATCTTCATAAGCGCCGGGAGAAAGTCCAAGACCTCCATCCGCTAGGGGGGTAGTTACAAATTGCTGCATTTGTTCCGGACTAAGCTTTCCGAGAACGGCTTCTTGTCCTGAAGTGGAGGTCCAATTGAGGAACTTTTCCTTCAAGGCTTCATAACTGCTGACATTAGAACCAAGGTCATTAGAAGCAATAGCATCAATCTGAATTCTCTTGATCTCAGGACTTATTTTAAATTGCGCTAATTTAGTCGCTTGCGTAAAGCCGTCGAGTGACCCTAAGCCTGATTCCTGATTCATTTTGACAAGACTTGCCCTAACATCCGGGGCTGAGCTTCCGACCCAAACATTTCCGGACATTCTTCCAGGAAAACCAAAGAAAAGAAAGCATCTGCAAGCAAGGGCCGGATTCACGATATTCATTCCGGATCCGCCAAAAACTTCTTTGCTAAAGATAATTCCGACAGAAACCCCGACGGCTACCATCCAAAGCGGAATAGTGGGAGGAAGGATAAGCGCATAAAGAAGGCCTGTCACAAGAAAGCCTTCTGAAATTTCGTGGCCGCGGATGCATGCAAAAATAGCTTCCCAAATTCCACCCACCGCATAAGAGACGATGATGATAGGAAGAACAATTTTTAAACCTTCACCAATAATTGAAATCCATCGATTGTCTTTTCCCGCAAACCCTAAATAGCTGTCTAAAGAAGAGCTGCTTGCAATAAACTCATTCATTAAATGATAGTCGCCGCTTGAATAAACAAAACTTTGAATCCCTGTATTCCAAATTCCTGCAAGAAGAGCTGGAATCAAGGCCACAACCACAATAACCATCCATCGCTTAATGTCTATGGCATCCCTTATATGAGGGCCGTTTTTAGTATTGAGGGGAGCTTCATATAAAAAAGTATCCCCTGCTGTTACAAGCGGCTTTAATCTGTGAAGCGGCTTACCTTTTTCAGTTAAGGAAAGTTGATAATCTAAAAACTTTCGTAGCATAAAACGTCTACCTAAACAGCTATAAATTGATGTTTTCTAAACTATCAGATTCCCATCAAAAGTCAAATGAAAAAAGGGGTAATTTTTTTGTTGAAAGGAAGAGAGGTTTGTTGAATAACTATAAAGTCGGATAAAAATGAAAAAATGAACTTTTCATTTAATAACATAAATCATGAAAAAGCGAATCGTTTTACTTCTATCGGCAGCTCTTTTTATAGGTTTCTTCGTCTTTATTTTTCATAAAGATTTAGAACGCACTCTATTCCTTAAGAATTTTGAGTCTCATTTTGAAAAAGTCATGGGAGGCAAACTGAAAGTCAAGGATAGACGCGTCAATAATAGCCTAATCGCTTATTCCGGCGTTCAAATAAATAATTTTTCTCTTTCAAGCGCAGACGCAATGTCTTCTGAAATTGAATCTCTAAACGTTGCATACGAAATTGATTTTTTTTCCAGAACAATAGCAATTAACTTAGATTTTGGCAGATCGATTTTTAATATTAAAGGCGATAAGGCTTTAAATAAAATCACTCATTTTATTGAAAGCGAGCCTCATTTCTTATTCTTCAAAATCAAGCCTAAAATTAGCTCTAAAGAGTGTCTCTTAAATATCGAATCTAAAATGAATGGGGCTTTGCTTAAAGCTCATTTGCAATTTGAATATGAAAATCAAAGCCTAATGGATTTGAAATTAACGTTTTTTAATGAACAAGATAATGAGAAATTATTATTCGATTACAACAAAGATTTGAAAAGTTTCAAGCTATCGACTCATAAGTTTTCCATGTCTTTTCTGAATCCTATTCTCGAACTTATTTTTAAGGATAAAGCGTTTCTTTTTGAAAAAGGAATTTTAGACTCTCAAGCATTTATTAAATGGGATAATGGAGTTTTTTTTGAGGGTGGGCTAACTCTCTTTGATGCTTCACTATATGATGTTGATAAAAGACTAAAACTTGAAGCGCCAAAAATTAAAATTTTTCAAAATGAAGGCGGAGGTGAATCTCATTTATTTATAGAGAATTTTTTAAAAATTGCTTTAAAAAGAAAAAATGGTTTTTTGAATCTTTTTTTTACTCCATTTATTGGGGATCTTTGTTTTTCAAGTCAAACGCTACGATTCTCTAAAATCCCCTCTCTTATAGCCCTTAAAGATTACCAAGCTAATTTAAATTTAGAAGGGACCGTTGAATTAAAATCAGGACATTTATTAGCAGAAATCAAAGCTATTTATGAAAAGAATCGTGAAGCGCATCTTCTTTATGATTTGAATCCTTTTCAAGAGGTCCTTTCTCTTAAGGCCGATTTAATGGATATGAAGCTTAAAGATGTGCTGCCTCTTTATAGCTTTCTTTCCAAAAATTCCGAAGAGATTGAGGTTCATCAAGGTTCTTTTAATGGATCTTTGAAATTGGCTTCTTCAAATAAAGAAGATATCTTTGAAATTAGTTCTTTTTTTGTCAGATCGCCTAATCTATACTTTCCTGACACTCGGATTACTCTTTCAGCGGATGAAGTAAAGGGCCATCTTTATGC
This sequence comes from Criblamydia sequanensis CRIB-18, assembly GCF_000750955.1. Taxonomy (NCBI): domain Bacteria; kingdom Pseudomonadati; phylum Chlamydiota; class Chlamydiia; order Parachlamydiales; family Candidatus Criblamydiaceae; genus Candidatus Criblamydia; species Candidatus Criblamydia sequanensis. Next base: position 120,391 of record NZ_CCEJ010000001.1, read on the forward strand.
ATTAAAAAATGAGGCTTTAGAAGAAATTGAAAGCCTCCATCTTAATTTAAAAAACGGCTATATAAGAGATGCTAAACAAAACATAGAAATCAATAATTGCCATGGCTCGCTTACATACAAAGACAAGGGTTTGAAAGAGCTGGATTTCACATTTGAACCCGCCCGATTTTTTGCTTCTTTAAAAAAAGACCCGGAATTTGAAGAAAAGATAACTTTTAATCTTTCCGGAAATCTGGATCACTTAGCGAAAAGTTTCTTAGATGAAGATCTATATAAGTTGTTTGATTTTAAAGAAAAAGAACCTTTTCGTTTTTCCGGCGATTTAATTCTTAAAATGCCAAACAGCCATTTAATGCCGCTTTTAAAAGGTCAATTCTTTTTTTCGGAAAAAAATAAAGATCTATTTGTCGATGCCGCTTTAGTTTCCAAAATGAAAACCACCTTGTCCACATTCATAAACCTTAATAATTACGAAATCCACTCCGCAAACTTTAACATGGAGTCTTTAGCCTTAGAGAACTTTTATTTGCCTTTTGGCTATATTACAGGTAAGGGTCGCCTTAAAGGGAATTATGAATCCAAGAAAGGGACGCTTAATTTTTTCTTAGAGGAAGCGCTTTTTGAAAATAATAAGTTCCTTTTAAAGCTTAAACAGATGAAAGACCTCAGTAAAAGTTTTCTTAAATGGAATGAGGAAGGGATTCTGACCGCATCCTTTCCAATAAGCGAAGCTTCATATCAAGATAAGAAAAGCCATCTTGAAGCGTTTAGTTCTTTTTTTGAAATTGGCATAAAGGGGAATGAAATTAAGATTCCTGAATTAAATATTACTTCCATGGGAATTGATATCCAAGGTCATTTGCAAGCGTTATTTAAAGCAGGCTTCGGATTAGACACGTTATTTTCAATAACCAAAGCGGATTTGAATGCTGAAAACTTTAAAAAGATGGCCTCGATTTTTAATGACAACGAGTCCTATTTGAATTTGCCGTTTGATGGAAGGCTCTCTTTTAACGGAAGTTTTAAAAATTCATTTTTTCTGGAAGCTTCAAAAGCTATCCAATCCCATGTGAGCTTAAATTTTTATGATGTATTTTTGAATTTTACAAATTGGGGGGCAAAAACCCGAGACTTTGAGTTTAAGCTCAATTATGACGAAAGTAAAAGTCAATTTTCAATTGATAATTTACAAGGTTTTTTATTTTTAGGTAGGAATGGTGATTTATTCGAATTGCCTCTAGAGGGTGAGATTTTCCTTGATGATGCAAAAAAACAAATTTTTGGATTTGATCTAAAAGCTGAAATGCTTGAGGAATATTTCCGGCTTAAGGGAAAAACTGAAAAAGACTCTCAGGACCGTCTACATTTTCTATTAGACCGAAATACCAGCCATTTTTTTAATAATGGCATCGATGATTTTTCCTTAATTTTAAATGCAGAAAAAGAAATCGAAATTTTTAATTTTTCTTCAATTTTTGAATTAGCTCATTTAAATCCTTACTTTACCAAAATTGAAACCCCTTTTCTTAAGCAATTTAAAGAAGAATTTCTAAAAGATGGTTTTTTTGCAAAAGGGGGCATTGGGTGCGAGGTCAAATATTCTTTAAATAAAGCCTTATCTGAAATTTTCCTAAAAGGCCAGGAGCTGACCGTTTATGGAAAAAAGGTGTCCCAGTTTAATTTAGAGGGTACTTTGAAGGATAAGACATTCAATTTAAATGAACTTTTAATCGATGATTTTTCAAGTTCTTTTGAGATTATTAGGGATGATAAATTTTGGGATGTTAAATCATTTACTATTAATTATGAGAATTATTTAAAACTTGCTTTATCTGGAAAATATAGCCCCTCCGAGTTATTCTCAGGAAAAATTGAACTTCTAGAAGCTGATTTGCATAATGTATCCTGGCTTTATGACAACCCCTCCTTAAATAAACTTTCCCTTGAGGGAAAGACAAAAGGAAAAGGACTTTTTTCTTTGAAAGAAGGAAAAAAACCTGCGTTTGAATGTCAATTGTCTTTAAAAGGTTCAAACATTTCTATAGGGGACTTTTTTATGGAGGAAATCCCTGCATTCCACATTAATTTTGCCTCTGATTCAGGAGTTCAAATTCATAATTTGAAAAGCTATCTAAGATCACGTTTCAAGGATCGAGTTTTTGGCCAATTCAATTGCAAATATTTAAGTATTCCCAAACAATTAAATTTTCTCTCTTTTGCTGAAATTGATTTTGAACTGGATAATAATTATCTTGCGGACTTCTCAACTGCTCTTGAAAGCATTTATTTTACCAAGAGATCAAGTTTATTAAAGACGCTCTTAAAAAAATTAGAATCATCTTATAAAAGCGAAGGGTCTTTTTTATACAAAAATGATGGCCTAGACAATTGCTTAAACCTTAATTTAAGAAGCGGTCAATATTCATTTTTAGGAAGAGATCATCAATTAAAAGACATTAAAATCTCCTTTAAAGACGGCGGATTTTTTTTAGAAAGCGATTATTTTTTAGACTCTCGTTGGCTAAAATTAAGCATTCACAACTCGTTTGGCGCAAGTGAAATCAATTTAGACCCTAATCTAACAAAGTTTTTAGAAGAGCTTCCTTTTAGAAAAGGAAAAAACCATTTTGATCTTTTTAAAGAAGCTTTTTCATTTGATGACCTTCTCTACAAAGGGACTTTAAAGCTGCAAGATAATGATGAAAAGAAACAAGCCGTAACTATGAAGTATGAAATAGATCCTTTAAAAGGCTTTTCTATTTTGTCAGTTATTGGTGAAGTTGCAGATGTCTTTTTTAATTTAGTTAAAGAGAAGGGTTCTTCTTGTTTAAAAGGTAGTCTTGAATTCAATCAGCCGAATTTTTCTTCATTTTTTAATGCTTTGAAGGATAAAAATTTTGAGAAAATCAACGGTCATTTTATCTTGAATGGGTCTTGGGATTTTTCATCTAAAACTTTATTTAAAGGCCATATTCTTGGAACAGAAGTGAATTTTTGCAATCATCTCGTTTCAGATTTATCGGGACTTTTAGATATTGAAGGTAAAAGCGCAATTTTTAAAGACCTTACGATACAAGACCCTTCATTTTTAGCATGCATCCCTTCTTTTATTTTGACCAAAAATGAAAATAAATGGCTTTTCAATATCCCTAAAATGGGAGTTAAAAAAATAAAGACAGATTCATTATTTAATGAAACAGGAATGTCTTATGAAAGCCCATTTAAGATTGCTCTTTTAGATTTTAAAGACATTAAGGGTAATCTTAATGACTTTCCAAAGTCTTTAAAAAGCGAAGGAAAATTAAAGTTTACTAATTTTACGAGAGGGAAAAAAGAGGGGAGGGAAGAGAGTTTGCAAAAGCTAAGTGTTAGCACAACAAACCCTTCATGGCTTGAGCCTACACAAGGAACAGTTTATTTTGAAATTGCAGATAATAAAATAAAGCTTAAACGTTTAAAAGATGTCTATAGCGATGCAAAGGCTTCAAAATTCTTCCTGGCAGATAAAGAAGGCGAGTCTTACATAGATTTCAATAAAGGGGAACTTAACCTTAATTTTCGGATGAAACATACAAACCTATTCTATAAGCTTGCTGAAATGTTTATGTTGTCCTTACGAGGAAATATTCATAAACCTGAAGTGCATCTTGAAAAAATGGAGCGGAAGAACAACCTTAAAAAATCAAAATCGGGAACCGTTCCCAAAAAACGCTTCCTTTCCTTTTGACCTGCACGGATTACATTTTCTTGATAAAAAAGGACTCGCTTGTAAATATAACAAGATCCAATAATGATCGCGTTTCCATCTCTCACACTATAGGATTTACAAGCGGTAAATTTTGATGATGATGCCTAAAAAACTTCTTATCTTAACTTCATTGGCTCTTGTAGGATTCCTTCTTTTTTCCTTCATTAAACAAGTTCGGCAAAAGTCTTTTTTTGGTTTGGATGAAATTTCAAAACCACTTCCTTTCTATGAAAAATGGGAAATTGATCCACTTTCGAATGAGGAAAAAAAAAGTTTAGAAGAAGCTCTAAGTCAGTCTTATTCCTATTTAGGAAAAGGAGCTCAAAGCTATGCTTTTTTAAGCAAAGATGGGCGTTATGTGATTAAATTTTTTAAATTTAAACATCTCCAATTAAATTTTATCCAATCGATCATCCCCGAATTCGGTCCTTTAAAGAAGTGGAAGGAAAACAAATTAAAAGAAAAATCAAAAAAATTAGAAAAGCTATTTGATGCGTATCGTTTAGCCTTTGAGGTTCATAGGAAAGAATCCGCACTGGTCTATATTCATTTGAATCCGACAGACAAACTTCTTCCTGCTTTAGACGTTTTGGACCCATCGGGGAAAAAAGTTAGCCTTAATTTAGACTCTATACCCTTTTTGATACAAAAAAAGGTCGAAATTACAAGATCGATTTTTGAAAGATTGTTTAAAGCTAAAAAAATCGACGAGGTTAAGTTAAAGATCAATCAAATTGTTGAACTCTATCTTAGCGAATATCGGAAAGGAATATTCGATCATGATCATGGGGTGATGCATAACACAGGCTTTATTGATGGACTTCCGGTTCACTTAGATGTTGGGAAAATATATTTTGATGAAGCCATAAAACTTCCTGAAAATGCTTACTTGGATCTTGTTAAAATTGGTTGGAAAATTAGAGAGCACATGCTTAGGAAGTTTCCCGAACATGAGAAGGAAATTACAAAGTATTTAAATACAACTATTGGAAATGCATTTAAAAGACACCTCGATTATGACCAAATCGATGGGGCTATTCTTTGGAAACGCTAGTCAAGCAAGCTTTGGATTTTTTATATCCGCCCGTTTGTTTATACTGCCGATCTTGCCTTTTAGAAGAAAAAAACAAGCCATTTAATTGGTTTTGTCAAAATTGTTCAATTCTAATAGAGTTTTTAACCTTTGAAGATCGTTGCCATTATTGTTTTGAATCTCTAAATAAGCATGAATGCGCCTTAAAGACGGAAAATCTAAAAGTATTTAATTGTTTCGACCATAAAAGTCCGGTAACGGAACTTGTTAAAAGTTTTAACTATAACAAAAGTAAAAGTTTAGCAAGCTCTTTTGCAGCTTTTATTGTTTTGCAGCTCAATCAGTTAAATATTCCAAGTCCTGATCTCATTTCAGTTCTTCCGCTAACATGGCAAGAGAAGCTATTTCGGGATGATTTAAATCAGATTGTAGCAGAGGAACTTAGTTTTTTCTTAAAAGTTCCTTTTCAAAAAATTTTGAAAGCTTCATTTGTTACAGATGTTGGATCAAAAAGAAATGAGATTCGGTTTGCATTAAAGTCGCAAAACCTTCTAGCTAAAAAAAATATCCTCTTAATTTCCCTTTCTAAAAGAACAAGGGAAGAATGGGTTAATATTTCAAGGCAATTTGATCCTCATAATATTAGAAATTTGCATCTTATGCAATTTTTAGTCTAATCAAGGGGCTTATGACTAATTTCGTTGACATTTTAGCAATTGGAGCTCATCCCGATGATGTCGATTTTGGAGCCGGAGCTATTTTATTAAAAATGGCCGCAAAGGGTCGCAAAATTGCTATTTTGGATGTAACTTCAGGTGAAATGGGTACTCACGGGAATGCTAAGATAAGAGAAAAAGAGAGTTTAAAAGCCGGCAAATTCCTTAAAGCGGATAGATTTTTTTTACATTTAAGCGATACCAAGCTTGGGGACACTCTTGAAATTAGACAAGAGCTTACTTCTTGGATTAGGAAGCTGAAACCAAAGCTTGTTTTAGCGCCTGATTTTCAAAAGGAAATGAATCATCCTGACCACGCAGCTTTAGGACTTGCTGTAAGGGCAGCTGCACGTTTTGCTCGTTTCCCTAAAATTTTACCTGACCTGAAGCCCCATAGAGTGGAAGGGGTTTTGCATTACCATTATCCAACCAATCGTATGCCCGATTTCTTATTCGATGTTTCTGATTTTACAGAAAAATGGGTTCAAGTGATGAAGTGTTTTGAGTCTCAGCTTAAGACACTTGATTATATAGACCGTAATTTAAAGGCGGCTTCTTATTTTGGAAGTCTAGTCGGGGTTCCCTATGCTCAAGGCCTATCTAAACATAATCCTATTCTAGTCGGGGATCTTCTTGAGGTTTCGAAAGGAACGCTTGAAATTTAAATCCACTTTTTTCTTCTGAAATAATAAAGCATCCCACAACCTACTGCTAGCATAAGAAATAAAGCGTAAAAGTAGCCATACTTCCATTGCAGCTCGGGGATATTGTTGAAATTCATTCCATAGATGCTGGCAATAAAAGTTAAAGGTACAAAAATTGTGGCCATAATCGTTAAGACTTTCATGATCTCATTCATTTTGTAGCTTAAATTCGAGACATATACTTCTATTAAACTGCTTGAAATATCTCTAAAAGATTCGATGGTTTCTATCGCTTGAATGGAATGGTCATAAACATCTTGTAAATAGAAACGCGTGGTCTTCGAAATTAGATTGGATTCTAATCTTTGAAGCTGGCTTATAATTTCCCTTGTTGGCCAAATGGCTCTTCTTAAGGTTAGAATTTGTCTTTTGACAGCTAGAATTTTTTTTATGGTTTTTGGATTAGGCCGATCCAATAACTTTTCTTCCACTCTATCTAAAACTTCATCAAAGTTTGCAAGAGTGATAAAATAATAATCAATAATGCAATCAATTAGGGCGTAGCATAGATAGTCAGCCCCTCTTGATCTTAAACGGCTATTTTTCACTTTAAGCCTATTCACAACAGGTGCAAAAAGATCTGTTTCGGCTTCTAAAAATGAAACGACAAAATCTTTACCCAGTATAAGACTGATCTGAGAATCTTTTAATTGTTCACTTTCGGAATTAAAATCGAGCTGGCGCATGACAATGTAGAGAGTGTCTTTATAATTATCAACTTTTGAGCGCTGAACGTTGCTTAATATATCTTCTAAAACAAGGGGGTGCAGTTTTAAATGAGACCCGATTTTTGCGACTAACTGAATATCGTGAATACCGGTAATATTAATCCAGGTCACAGGAGGATGCTCTTTTGAAAAGACACATTCATCAAGTGAAGCATTATCTTTTATTTTTAGCGTGTCGGCATCAAATTCGATCAGCTGAACTTTTACTTTCGTATCTTTCGGTTCCCCTGTTAAAACAAGAGAACCCGGCGAAAGACCATATTTTTTTCCTCTTTTTTTGATAAATGAGGTCATTAGTTTTCTCTATTTTTTAGCTTTTTTATCTATATTTAAGACAAGATAAATTAAGATGTCAAATTATTATGAAAGTGCTTTTATGAGTTTTTTCATTTTAACCTAAAAGATTTTTTATGCGTATAGGAATTGTTTGTTACCCAACTATTGGAGGAAGCGGCGTTTTAGCCACAGAACTCGGTCATCAATTGGCCCAAAGAGGCCATGAGATCCATTTCATTACATACGCCATTCCCTTTAGATTAAGGTTAGAAGAAAGAAATATCTATTTTCATGAAGTCATTTTAAACCAATACGACTTATTTCCAAACCCGGATTACGCTTTAACACTTGCCGTTAAGATAGCTGAGATTGCAGTCTCAAATCGGCTTGACCTAATTCACGCTCATTATGCTATTCCTCACGCAACAAGCGCTTACTTGGCGAAAAAAATTTCCAAGGATAAATTTAAAGTGATCACAACCCTTCATGGAACAGATATTACTCTTGTTGGCAGTGATAGCAGCTTTAAAAGCATCGTAAAATTCAGCATTGAAAATAGCGACGGGATCACTTGCGTTTCAAAGGATCTAAAAAAGAAGACCAAGGCATTTTTTAATCTAAAAAACCCAATTGAGGTCATTTATAATTTTTTTATTCCAAAGCCCGAACTTACTGATCAAAAACCCTTTCGAAAAGACTTTGCGCCCTATGGAGAAAAGCTTCTTATCCACGCCTCTAATTTCAGGCCTGTAAAACGCCCTATGGACGTGCTCCGTATCTTTTGCAAGCTAAGGGAAAAAATAAAATGCCGTTTAATATTAGTGGGAGGGGGAAATGGCATTAATGAGATCAGACAAAAGGTAGAAGAGAAAAGATGGTGCAATGAAGTGATTTTTTTAGGAGAAAATCGAGAAATAGACCCTTTTATTGCCTCCTCCGATTTACTTTTACTTCCAAGCGAACAGGAAAGCTTTGGACTTGTCGCACTTGAAGCTATGGCTTATGGTGTGCCGGTTATCGGATCTTGTGCAGGAGGTATTACGGAAGTCGTGGAAAATGGCGCTAATGGCTTTTTAGAGCCGGTTGGAAGTATTGAGAAAATGGCAAATGATGCCCTTCTTCTACTAAAGAATAAAAAGTTATATCAAGAATTTAGTGAGAATGCCAAAAAAAGAGCGGAAAATTGTTTTTCCGCTCCAAAAATAGTTACACAGTACGAGACATATTATCAGAAAGTGCTTGATCTGCCGTAATCTTGGCAACAAGCTTTCTTACCTCCAGGATATGAAAATCGATAATTCCTTCAATGACAGATAACTTTTGCAATGGAGGAGGAATGTTTACCGGAATTTTTCTTTCATTATTCGACTGATAGGCTTTTTTTCCATCCATTCCCCAGGTGAGCTTCTCTTCCGCATCTTCCAAGAGTTTTATTTTGGCTTTATCGAATAGCTCAAAACTTTCCGGCTTCCATTCATACATCATAATAAAGCGATGAAAGTGAAGAGACTTTGCGATCCTTGCAAGTCCATATTTCACGCGAATGACTATTTTATACCGCTCTAAACTTGTTAAAGAGCCGCTTGTGCAGACGAAAAGTTGGGAAAGCTCATTAAAGTGTCCTTCTAGCTCAGGCTTATGAACTTTAGATAGGTTTTCTAAACTATCTTCAACAAAGGACTCTACGTATTTCTTTTCTTCTTTAAAAACCTGACAAGGCAAATTAAAAATTCTCTCCTCTAGACTTGAAACTTTGAATTCCAAATCCGAAATTTCACTTCTCACAGATTTTTTTTTCTCAAGAATCTCAAGCCTTGCAATTTCTTGTTCTAGCTCAATGTCTTTTTTTTCAAGAAAGTTTGTTATGAGTTTAAGTTCCCTCTCTTCTTTTTCAGTCGGATCTTTCTTTAGAGGGAAATCTTTTAGCAACGCCTCCATGTCTTTGACACTGTCATTGAGTTCGTTTTCAAAATCATCAAATTTAGGATTTTCTTCTTTTATCGCTGTTCTAAATCGAAGAATAATTTTTTCCTTAGTATCAAAAATAAAAAGTTTTTTGATTAGAAAGTCGGCCTCTTTTTTTATCGAGGTCAAACTTTTTAAACAATCGAAGATTAATTCCATTCTTTTTGTATCTAAAAGCGTCTCTTTCAATTGACGAAGAAGCTTTTCTTTTTCTTTTTCAGCTTTTTCTTTCAAGGTCAGGATTTCGGATTCTTCTTCTCCTTCAAGTTTTAATTCATCAATATCAAGGGATGAAGAAAGCGAAAGCGATTCTTTTTGCTCTTCTAGCTTTTTTCCATTCATTAAATTTAGAAGCAGGGCGCTATAGAATTGAAGACATTTTCCTAAATAGAGCGGCCATTCCGTTTGGTAAAGAAGGGAAAGTTGTTTATGGGCCTCTTGGGTAATTTCATTGATTCTTAGATTATCAGAAGCGATTAAATATTCTACTTCGGCTTTTTGTATGATTTGACCCATGGTCTCTTTTGAAGACTCCGTATCAAATCCGAGGGATTGTACCGCCTCGGCCTTAAGCTCAAGGCTTCTTCTTTTTTCCTGTAATTTAGGGGGAATTATAGAATCGGTATCCGGAAAACTTTTATCTTGTCCAACTTGCATAGATCTATCTCCACTTTTTGTAAAAACTAATTTTTAATTTTTTAAATCCTAATATCTCCTTTTTTTTATAAATAAAAAAATATATTGATAAATTAAGAATCTGATTTCTTTTTTAGAGGAAAAATAATCAGAAAATCAAGTTATAAATACACTTCTTGATTGAGAGACTGTTTACAAATAAAAGGGATCCCGCAAGGAAAAATTTAAAATTCTCATTTGCCGTAAAGCCTCGGTTTACAATTTTAAAAAAATAGACTATACTCCTCATATATTTGATTTATAAAAAGTTATAGTTCTTTTAAGCCTTAGGAAAAGTTTGTGAAAAAGGTCTTTCTTTTACCCAATTTTATTACAGCTTTTGGTCTGATGTGCGGACTTTTTGCTATTTTCAAAATGAATATGACTGGAATTGGCGAGACGACTACCCCCTTGCTAACACAAATTTCAGGAATTCTTATTTTGGCAGCCATTTTGGACCTTTTAGATGGCGCTATAGCTCGTGTCATGAAAGCTGAAAGTGAATTTGGAGGGCTTTTTGACTCCTTAGCCGATGCCATCACTTTTGGCCTTGCCCCTTCTGTCATTATCTTGAAGACCCTATCCTTAAGGCCCGGAAGCGAGATGTCTTTTTTCTTAACTTTTGCTGCGATGGTATTTACTGTATGCGGTGTTTTAAGACTGATTCGCTTTAACGTCATGAATAAAAAAATAGAGCAGGATGACGAGCTGCTTGCCGCTAGCAAAAAAAATTTCACAGGGTTGCCTATTCCGGCAGCCGCCGGCGCTGCAATTTCTTGTAATCTCTTACTCTCTTCTATAAGCGATGGGATGGAGGAAGGTTTTCCTTTAGGCCTGCGTTCCTGGATCCTTTTCTTTGTCCTGCTTTTCTTAGGATACGTAATGATTAGCCGATGGCGTTTCCCAAGCTTGAAAACTCTTCATTTTAGAGTTTCTTCTTTTAAAGTGGTTATCTTTACGGTTTTTGCGGCTGTTTTGGTTTTTTTCGGGATCCAGCATAACTTTCCGCTTCTATTTTTTGGAGTTATTTGGCTTTATCTTTTGGGGTCTTTAATCTTATCGATTATTCGATTGATTGCAGGAAGAAGAACAAAAGCTCTTGAAGATTTTGAAAGAGCCCCGGAAGATGAGGAACTAGGGGAATAATTTTTTCAGTACATTTCTAAAGTGATAAGCATATGGACAAGAAGAGAAAGTCCTACAATCGAAAGTAAAAGCGATGCTGCAAGAGAAGTGGAAACATGAAATTTCTTGTGGGCTTTTTGATCAAGTTTTCTGATAAAAGAAAGATACTCTCCCGTTGCCAATATTAAAAAAATAACTCCAAGCGCTACTAAAATAACTCCCAAATGGTGCGGGGATTTAGCTGACAGCTTGCCATTAAAATCATCGATTGTTTTTAAATATTGAAAAAATTCGAAAATGCTAAATCCAAAACCTATTAAAGCAAGAGAAGTTCTTATCCAAGCAAGAATGGTCCTATCAGCTGCAAACCGATCCCTATCATAGGCAATAGGGGTTTCAAAATCCGTAAAATCTTTATTCATATTTTTTACTCTTTGCTTTTGGCGCAGCGAAATCCCAAATGATTTAAACTTGTGTCGGGACAAGTTTTCATTCTGGCTGAAATACGGTATCCCTTACAATAACTTTTGTGGCATAGAAAAGAGCCTCCTCGATGCACTCTTTTTTCAGCGTAAGGCTCATCAGGGTCCAAACTTTTATCAGCCCCTTTTGGATTGATGGAAACCCCTTTTTTTGCTTCCGCCTCATAATAAGCATGGTGGTAAAGGTCGCTGCACCATTGCCAAACGTTTCCGGCCATGTCATAAAGATGATTCTCATTGGGAGGGTATTTTCTTACCGGAGTTGTCCCATAATAGCCTTCATTTTTTGAGCTTTGGTAAGGGAATTTACCTTGCCAAATATTAGCCTGAGGATCTTTTTCATTAAATTCCTCATTCCCCCAGACATATTTCTTATCATGGGTGCCTTTAGCGGCAAATTCCCACTCAGCTTCGGTTGGAAGCCTTTTTCCGGCCCATTTGGCATAGGCTTCGGCATCATACCAAGAAACTTGAACGACAGGGTGGTCTTCTTTGCCGTCAATTGAACTTTCAGGTCCTGTCGGGTGCTTCCAATCAGCGCCCCCTTTCCATTCCCACCAAAATCGATTGCTGTAAAAGGGAACCGGCCCATCGCTTGGCTTAAAAACAAGAGAGGCTGCAATAAGCTTTGAAGGATCGGGCTCTTTAGTTCCAATAGGCACCTGAGCCATTATTTCCTCAAGTGTGGGCGCTTTTTCGGCTGTCGTAATGTAACCTGTAGCGTCTACAAATTCTTTAAATTGACGGTTAGTTACAGGGGTTTCATCCATAAAAAAACCATCTACCCTCACCAGGTGGGCAGGCTTTTCATCTTTTTTGGCGTCTTTGTCATCCGATCCCATGGTAAAAATGCCGGGCTTTATCCAAACCATTGCTTTTGGAGCCTGTGAAGCATTCAGGGTTTGAGAGGCAAATAGAACATTTAATATTAAAAGAAGCTTCGTCATGAAAAGCTCACGGATGATCTAGCAATTAAAAAAAGTTTTGCCATTTTCCGATCAAATTTGCAAGTTCAATAGACTCTTATTTGACAAAATAAGGAGAAAAAATTTGAAAGTAGTCTAAATCCCCAGGTCATCTCACCTCTCAGAGAATGTCATTTCTTCCACTTTACTTTTCGGGAATGTAAAATTGAAAAATTTGACCCGGCGACAGCTTTAAGAACCTCTGACCAGATCGCAATCCTGGGTTAAAGGATAAGAAGACTCTTTTTCATAAAGAATCCGATATAGGCCCCAAGCAATGAACCACATCAAAGCCCCCCCTGCGACTACATCTGAAAAAAAATGTCCTCCTTGCGCCATGCGAAGAACTCCAATAGCGGTTCCATAGAGGAAGGAGAAAAGGAAAACCATCCGGCTTAATTGAAAAAGATGTCTTTTCTTTAACCAAAAACCAAATACAAAATAGTAGTATCCGGTAGTGCAATGACCGCATGGAAAAGAACGGAAATGTTCTTTTTCCTTAAAGGTCGGGCCAGGGTCATAAAAAGCTCTATAGTTTTCAGTTCCCCCAAACTCAATGACATGCTTCGGCCTAGGCCGGCCATAAAATTCCTTGAAAACAATGTGCGTGATAAAGCCTGGACCCATAGCAAAAGAAAGCCAAAGAAAAAGAAGCGTTTTCCTATGCATTTTTAATTTTTTGAAAAAAGGAGAAAGTACAAATAAAATAAAGCAAAAAATGCCAAGCAAAATGGCAGGCCAGGGAGTTAATTTAAATAAGTAATGCATCCATTTGGTGTGGGGGAAAGCGAGGCCTTTTTCGCCAAGGCTAAAGAAAAATCTTGAGGCTGCTAAATCTATGGATTCGGAAGTGAAAAAAAAGATGAGAATCAAAACGAACAAAATGAATATTTTAAGATAAAAACGTAAGTTTTTGAACAATTTTGTTGCATGCCTTTCTTTCAATTTTTTAAGAGGCTCTCATTAAAAGGTATAAATTAATTTTGTTGAAGCTTTTTTAAATGAAAAAATGATAAAAAAGAGACCTATTCACTTTGTTTTCTATAAGGAATTGAAAACCAAATTGCGTCAACCTGATTCGAATTTTTTTCCCTTAAGAGCTCGCACTTTGGCTGCAAATAAGTCCGTCCTATTTTAAAATAAGAGGGACTCATTTTTTCGGGGCTTCAAGAGAATAATTTCGAATATGAACCATTATATGTGAAACCAGGGTTTAAAATGCCTGTCTCCCTTCTTTTGATCTGTGTCCTCTTTATTTTTTGCATCTTGCTTCTGTATTTATTTTTTAAAAAGAAAATTGATAGCCAAAGCCATAAGCTTTTGTGGGTTGAAACTTCCTTCACGGAAGCTAAAACTCTTTTAAAACTCAGAGAGGATGAAATTGAAAAAATTAAAGACAAACTCCTCGAGGAGAGCAAAACAAGAAGTCGTTTGGAGGGATTGCTTGAACAGCAAAAAGAGCAGCAATTAAAACTAAAGACTGCAGAAGAAGCTTTGCTATCTGAAATGAAAAGGGGAGAAGAGCTAAATTCGGAGCTTGCCAAAGTTAAAGCTCACCTTGAAGAAGAAAAAAAATTATTCTCGCATAAAGTTCAGGTCTTGGAAGATGCGAAACAGCAGTTTGAGACGGTCTTTAAATCGCTTTCGCAAGATGTTTTAAAACAAAATTCCCTATCTTTTCTACAACTTGCAACAGCTAAGTTTGAAAAGTACGATGAATCGTTAAAACATCAACAGGCTCAAAGAGAGCAACTATTTGTAAACGAGTTAAATCCCTTTAAGGAATCCGTTGGAAAATTCGACTCTTTATTAAGAGACATGGAAAAAACAAGGCATAATGTTTTTAACTCTCTTACAGACCAGATAAAGAATTTAAGTGAAATGCAACTTAAGCTTGGCGCTGAAACATCCAAATTAGCCAATTCCTTAAAATCTACCCAAATTAGGGGAAGGTGGGGGGAAATTCAACTGAAAAGGGTGGTCGAGCTTGCCGGAATGATTGAATATTGCGATTTTGAAGAGCAGGTGGTCGTTTCAAAAGAAAGCGGGTTTATAAGGCCCGACATTGTCGTTCGACTCCCTAATGAAAAATCTATTATAGTGGATGCTAAAGCTCCTTTACAAGCCTATTTGGATGCCCATGAAACTCAAAATGAGGAAGAAAGGCAGCATCACCTAAAGGCGCATTCAAAACAAGTGAGGAGCCATATCCAGCATCTTTCCTCAAAAGCTTATTCTGAAGAGATCAAAGAGTCTTGTGAATTCGTCGTCCTTTTTCTTCCGGGAGATCCATTTTTTAGTGCGGCTCTGCAAAATGACCCCGGTTTAATCGAATTCGGCGTTGAAAGAAAAGTTCTTCTTGCCACACCTACCACTTTAATCGCAATACTTCGCGCTGTGGCTTTTGGTTGGAGACAAGAAAAATTAGCCTTAGGGGCAAAAGAGATTTCACTTCTTGGAGGTGAACTTTTTGATAGGCTTTGTGTAATGGTAGGCCACATGGATACATTGAAAAGGGGGTTGGATGCAGCGGTTTCAGGTTTTAACCAGACTGTAAGCTCCCTTAACTCAAGAGTTGTTCCGACCGCAAAAAAATTAATTGAAAAAGGAGCTGCGTCCAAAAAAGAAATGCCGGAGCTTATCGAAATTGAAAAAGTGCCTAAGGATTTAGAAAGGCTTCATTCTCTTAGTTAAGAAGAAGATAGCCTTTTCTTCTCTTAAAGAGAGATTCAACTTTTGTTGACCTTCGTAGAGGTGTGACTCTCTTAAGATTCAGAGGGGGGTGAGCCGAGGTTTCATCTCTTCTTTCAACAGTTATTTCATATTCTTCCCTGCCCTTTATTAGCGTGCCCTTGAGTATATAGACATTGAATAATTGCAACGCCTTGATAGTTTCCTCTAAATGACATCTATCTACAACAAGAGGCTTACTTTTGTTGTAGTACATAATGTAAACCAGGCCTTCTTCCACATTTTTTACCTCAAGTAGTGTGAAACCTTTGTTTAATAAATCACACTCTAGTTTTCCAATTTCCTGAGGAACGCAATTTACGACGTGCAGCCCTTCGACAGAGAACAATGGATTCATAAATTTCTCCTATTTTAAAAACTATTTGAATTAAATGAGTTTATTTAATATTATAAATCAATATAAAGCCCCTTATAGGCAAAAAATGATAAAAAATTATACAAAAAACAATTATCTAAGCTCATTTTTCCTAAGAAGACTTGTCTCCTCTTTTGTGCGCATCGCGCACACATAATCCCCCCATTAAATACCTTTTCTCAATTTAAAGTTTGTAACTATAAACACTTAAGTGTTGTTACTAAGTAATTTTTTTAATTGTTTTTTTATGGTTGTTCTATGAAATTTTCTAAAAGTCTATCCATCATTGCTGCCGGCCTTGCCATGTTTTCGATGTTTTTTGGGGCAGGGAACGTTATTTTTCCTCTTATGATCGGTTTTACAGTCAAGGAAATGGTTCCTTTTGCGTCTTTTGGACTCCTTATCGGAGCGGTCGGCTTACCTTTCTTAGGTTTATTTTCCATGATTCTTTGCGATGGAGATGTGAATCGATATTTTAACAAGCTAGGCAAACCTTTTGGATTTATAGTAGGTTTTTTCACTATTTCTCTCTTAGGGCCGCTTGGCGCATCTCCGCGATGCATAGCTTTTGCTTCTTCAACCCTTCAAGCATCGGGTTTAACCCTCCCGCACACTTTGTTTTGTGCTTTAGCATGTCTTGTTGTCGGTCTTTTAGCGATGAGAAAAAATAAAATCATTGAAGTTTTAGGTTACTTTCTAACGCCAATTCTTGTTCTTTTGCTTGGAATAATGATGGTTAAAGCGGTCCTATCAGAAGGGTCGTTTCCGGCTTCCGAATTTACAGAGATGCAGTCTTTTTATCTCGGATTGAAAGAAGGCTATCTTACAATGGACTTGCTTGCCGCTTTGTTTTTCGCCCCACTTATTCTAGCGAATCTAAAGCAAAGCCAAGCTTCTTGCAGCCTTTTTAAAAAAGCGTTTTTAAGCTCATTAATTGGAGGTTTGCTTTTAGCTTTAACCTATCTTGGTTTTTCCTATGCGGCAGCGATTCACTCCGAAACTTTAAGCCATGCAAAACCTGAGGCGCTTCTTTCTGAGATCGCATTTAAAATTCTTGGCGATCATGCAGGCATTTTTATTTCTCTTCTTGTAATTTTAGCCTGCTTAACAACCGCTATCGCCCTTCTTTCTGTATTTGCAAGTTTTGTTGAAACTGCCTTTCCTAAAAAATGGAAAATTTCTTACGAAAAAGCTTTATTTTCCGGGATTTTGATAGCCGGGCTCATAGCGACTCTTGAATTTAAAGGAATTACCCTTCTATTAGGGCCGATTCTTGATTATTTATACCCGATTATCATCTTACTTGCTCTAACGCACGTAGCCGAATATTTTTGGAAAGCTAAAAAAGAATTGGCTCTAGACCCGGTTGATGGGAATGAAGTAGAGGGTATTTCGCCTTAGATTTTAATCTTTTGTCTCTATAAATTGCTTAAATACTAATTTTTAAGAGGCAACGCTGAAAAGGCTTAACTTTCTAAAAGAGAAAAACTATCCCCGTACACTAATACAATATTCGGGGATAGAAGCTTTTGATTTAAAAGATTATGATGGTTCACTTCGCATCTCAAATCTATCCCATTATGGAGACTTTGGTTTAGGCAGCTTTAATGCTCTTGATGGAGAATTAATCTATTTTGATGGAAACGCCTACCATGCCACCTCCGATGGACGTTTAAAGCCTGCCGATTCTGAATCACTTCTTTCATGCGCTTATTTCACAAAATTTGATTCAAAGACTTCAGTTCAGTTGGAAGACTTAAGACTTTCATTTTTGTTTCAGAAGATTAAAAATAGCTTTTCCCACCCGGGCCAAATTTTTTCCGCACTTCGTATAAATGGTTTTTTTAACATGATTCGGTTGAGAAGTGTGCCTCCTCAAAAAAAACCTTATCCTGCCATAGAGGAAGTTGTTAAAGAACAGGCTCTTTACATTTACAAAAATGTTTCAGCAACTGTGATTGGTTTTTATTTTCCGACCTATTTCAATGGACTTACTTATTCCGGTTTCCACTTGCATTTTATAACAAATGATTTAAAGCATGGCGGGCATGTTTTAGATTTTGAATTAAATCAGGGAGAGGTCTTTTTAAGCCCTCTTGAAAATTATCTTTATCTTTTACCGGATTATGCTCTGAACCTTAAGGAACAGGATTGTACTTTATCTTGCAGCCATCAGGGAGAGTGATGGTTCTATAGACCCAAGGGTCTTCATTTTCCCGCATTAAGCGGTCACACCCCATGAGAAAGCCTTCAAAAAAGCCGTATTTTCTCATGGCATCTAAAGTATACTGAGAGCTTGATGGGTAGAAATGGCTTCTTGGACCGTCAGCCGGGGAGATGACATTTTGATGAAAGGCAATGGCTGTTTCTGCAAAAGAGCCTAATAATAAAGTATTGCAAGTCGTTTTTTCTTTTTTTAGCTTCTTATTGACAAGATCGGCATCCTTACCCCAAGGGTCTGCCCTGAGTAGTAGGGGGAGGACCGTTAAAATTAAAAGAGCAAATCGATTCATTGGAAACTCATTTAAAAACTTGTTTCGAGCATTAAAATAGGGAATAAATCAAGCGAGGTCATCATGGCTCTGCCTGTATGATTATAGAAAGATTCATTGTATTCTTTAGCTTCAAGACCGGCCCCATTGATGCCGCCAAAGTACCATCCTGTTTCAAGGCTTGCTGTGATTAAGCCCATCGGCCAATTGCCGCTTTCAAAGAAATAGTAAGAGGCTCCGATAAATAAGGCGTTGATGACAAAGGAAGTAGCAGCAGATTTTTTTTGACCGACATACCAATACCCAAGCCCGGGTAGGACGGCGTTGTAGATTTGGGCACGCCTTGGAGATTTCCATTCCCTTCTTATAGAATCACCGAAAGAATAAATAGTGTTGGCGTACTTGGTATCAATGGCGAGGCTTTCAGCAAGGCCCAAGTCTCCGATTCGAAGAGCATCTGAAAGTCTTATAGCAAGGCTTAAGTTGCATTCTTTTTTCTCAATGAGCTGTAAAATTTTATCGGCTTTATCGCATTCCCCAAGTTCTGAATAGCACTCATAGAGAAGAATCAAAAGCTCTCTAAAGCTCGGAAAATCCCCTTGTACGCCTGCCAGATAACTGCTTTCAAAAAATTGAATGGCTTCACAATATTTTTTTCCAAACCAATAGCTTTCAATGATGCAAAATTCTATTTCGTAGAGACGCGCTGTTTCAGCGCGGGGAATTAAAAGCCAGGCTCTTTTATAAAACGTAATGGCACGGTAAAGATCAAGCTCTCTTGCAAAAGCGTGAGCTATGAAAAGCTCTTTTCCCCAGTCTGTTTGCCTTTCGCACTCAGATAGAGGAGGAAAAGCCGTTGGCCTTCTCTCTATATCCTGGCGCGTGATATCAATAGCCGGGCTTGGTTCAAACCGGGCGGCTTTACTGCTGCAGCTTGAAAGGAAAATCGAAACTCCAATCAAGCTGAAGACTATTTTAGTGGCAGTGATCTTTATGATATCTTTCATAATAGTCGTAGCCTGAGCAGCACTCTTTTTCATCTTTTAAGGAATCGCTATCAATTAAATTTAGCCAATCCAGGGTTTCTTGACAGTCCAGCTTCCAAAGATTTTTTGTTCGGCCTTTGACTCTGTAAACATTTTGCTGATGCCTTGTCAGATTATCTATTTGTTCCTCGGTGTCAATTAACTGCGGCCTAATGAAGATCATCAAGTTACGTTTTTGATCAAGGTATCTTTTCTCTGTGAAAAGAGCGCCTATTAAAGGAGCTCCTCCAAGGCATGGGACATGGTCTCTAAATCTTCTTGTTTCATCGTTGATCATACCGCTTAAGACTATAAAGAAGCCATCAGGGACATGAACACGTGTTTTGGTCTTGCTAATTCTTGTTGTGGGTCCGGCAGAGGCATCTGAAAGCGCGTTGCCGGTATCTGTTGAATCGGGAGCAATTGAGCTGACTTCCTGCTCGATCTCAAGTGTGATGATATTTGAGTTCCCAAGGAATGGAGTCACTCGGAGGAGTGTTCCAACGTCCCTAAACTCGAAGTTGCTTGTTAGGATGCTTCCTTGGTCGTTTGAAATACTTTGCGTTCTAAAACGAGTGTTGATTCCAACAAATATCTCAGCTGTGACGTTATCTTCCGTAATAATTTTTGGATTCATAATGACATTTGAATCAAATTTTTGGTGCAAAGCTTTGACAAAAGCTGAAAGCGAACCAAATTCCCTTCCGCCAACAGAAATAGTTTGTCCGATAATTCCAAAACGGTACCCGGAATCGGTCAAAGCAGTAATGGCATCCGGAAAAGCTACCCCTAATTCATCAACAACGGCAGCCCCCAAAAGGTTCGTGCCGGCTGTTCTAAGAAGACCCGGAATTGGGGATGCTCCTGTAAGGAATCCTTGAGCGCCGGCGACATCTCCCCCTGCAAAACGAGAACCCCAGTTGACGCCAAGTTCAAGCGAGTCATCGATGTCAAGTTCCATGATAAGCATTTCAATGAATACCTGACGCAAAGGGGAGTCAATCTCATCGACGAGTTCTTTTATTTTAAGAAGAGCCTCAGGGGTTCCTGTAAATACAAGCGAGTTAGAAGGCTCAAGCCATTGAACGCTATTAATGGCGCTTAATAAATCTTGGTTGATTGCGGTTGTGTCGCTTAAACTTTGGCCAATTCTAGCAATCGCTTGCTCAACGGAATCGCCTTTTCTAAATTGAAGTTTGTGAATATAGAATCTTGTTCTTTCAATGTGGCCAAGGGGAAGAGTTTCAACGGTCGCAGCCCTTACTTTTTTTCCTGAAAAAATTGAAGATCCGGGGTTTAGGACAAAGCGCCATTTTCCGTCGGGTCCAAGTTCCCAACGTCCTTCAGGAGCGCCTGTATCAACGCCTCTTGTCACTCTTCCGGGTTCATACTCCCAGTTGCCGTTTGGATCAGATTTCCATGAACCCGATGGGGGCCTTTCTTGGTCTCGACCGCTTCGATCAAAGGGACTATAAAACCAGTTTCCATTGGAATCAAGTTCCCATTTTCCTTTGACTTGAGGGGTCTTGTAAACACTACCTTCAGGGGGCTCTTCCTGTCCCTCTTCTGTAAAAGGTCTCTGGACTTCTTTTTGCGGGACATATTTCAATTCATTCAAGTCATATATTCCGGTGGTGCCATCATTTTGATCGAGTCTTTGCAATACCGGAATCGCTCTTTCAACAAGAAAGGGCGTAGAGATAATAAAAATACTGTTAGAGGGAGCGTGAGGCACAAAAGTTATAGGTTGGCCTCTTGCGATGGACGTTAGGATTTGCTCAGCGCTTCTAATTAAATCGTCTATAAAAGCATTTCTGACCACATATTGACCAACCACTAAGCTGCTATTTGGCGCATCCACACTTCTGATTAAATCAGAAATTTTTTGAATATTGGATAGGATGTCTGTGACTACAAGATGATTGGTTTCTTGTATCGGCTGAACGATAGCTTTATCAGAAAGCATAGGTCTTATGATAGTGGAGATGGAATCAACAGCGGCTGTGTTTAATCTAAACACACGAGTGATGATATCGGCATCTTTTAAGTCGTTTACCCGTCCGTCCGAGACAATTTTACCGGGCGCTCTATAAGAAGCATTCGGGTGGATAATTAGGGTATTGCCTTCTTCAACGATATCTAAATTTCGAATCCTGAGCTCTTGCATAAGAGCCATGAGAACGTTCTCTAAAGAAGTCGGCTCTTCGGAAATAATTGTAACCGTAAATTGAAGGTCTTCATCTGAGAAGATAAAATTTCTGTTTGAGACGCGGCTAATAAATCTGATGTATTCAATGATGCTGACATTATTGAAGTTAATAAGGATCGACTGTTCTTGAGATTCTTCAGGCGCGTTCTTATTTTCTTCAATTTGCGCTGTAAGGTCTTCTTCTTCTAAATGTTTTAAAGAGCCTCGGCTGACAAAGGAACGAAGGTGTTTAGGCTGGGTTTTAGCCTGAGCATTTTTTGGTGCAGTCTTTTCAATTAAATTTTTGAAGGATTCTTTCGGGAAGGTTCTTGATTCATGAAGAGCTTGTCTTACAGTTGACGTAGGATTTGTTTTTTGCTTCGGAATAATGGTTTGCGGCAAAGAAGTTGCAGGTTCAGCCGGCTCTTCAACTGTGACTTGTGTTTCAGGATGCGAATCAGCAGACTGAAATATAGAATCAATGGCAGAGGATTCAATTCTTTCCCAATTGAAATCATCTTTAGCGTAAAGAGAGTTTATCGGGTCTTTGCTCTTTCTTGAATGACTTTCTATATTTGATAGACTTGCATTGTTTTCTGATTCATCTTTTGATAAATTGCTTGCGAAAAGCGAACTTTCACCGCAAAGATAAGCAACTAAAATGACGCGACATAGCGTATGAGCAGCAAAAAAAATATCCTTCATGGGCCTCGTGTCAAAATTCTATAAAGCGTAACGTTTCATTTACAAAATTTAGTGATCTTTACTTTGTGGAAAAATGCGAGCTAAGCATTAATCAAACAAGCATATTGGTATATGCTACCAAAGAAAGTAAGTAATTTCAAATGAATTAATGTTTTTAAAGATAAAAGTCCACCTTTGACTTTTTTTTCATTATAGTAACAGAGTTTTATAAACTATTAATTACTAGTGCGATAGAAATAGCTCTGGAGGATAAAAAAAATTTAAGGCATTTTTTTGTTGGAAAAGTAAGTAAAAGAACCGATAAAAATGCTTCGCTTTCTAACCCTTGTATTCACGCTCCTTTTCAGTCTATGAATGAGAAGCAAGATTTTTTCTTTTGTCTCTTTTTCTTTTGATTCCAACAAATTTTGTAAAATATAATCTTTGATAGACAAGGTTTCAAGAGGAGACTTCTCATCGTCGCCTGAGCTTAACTTTATGATTAAGCACTCTTCCCCCGGCTTCCAAGGAACTATCAGAGGTTCAAACTTGGCTGTTTGCACTTTTCCAAGTTCACTTGCATTAGATTGAATTTTTAAAGGTTCTTTTTGATCTTTTTTCAAAATCCAAATATCATCGCCGCCGCAAGAGAGGAACTCTAAAGTTTCTTCGATAGGATTTAATTTTAAAAAGTTAAATTGAAAGTGATGGGGCATTCTTTCGCGGAAAAGCATGGCATTCAGCTCTTCTGTCAATTTTTCAATTTTTTCCTCTCTACTATAAAGCGCTTTTACCATACCTCTTAATACAGAGTTGTAAATGACACCTTCGATGCCGGATTCATAGGATTCAATAGTGATAAGTCCATAGGATTTATTTTTTAAAACAAGGAAATCATAAAAAATACTTTTTGAGAGAGTCCCTTTATGGTAAGCATAAGAGCACTCTATATCGCTCCAAAGGGGAGCTTCGGGAACAAGATTATTTTCCGCTAAATGGATGCCTGTTGCGATTTGTCTTAAGGCATCTGAAGGCCCTCCCTCTTTCTGCATATTTTCAGAATGCATATAGCTTGAAATATCGCTAATAAAATCAACGATATCCTGATAGCGATCTTCAGGATTTGCTTGAAGAGCCTTGCTCAAAATTTTTTGCATCCCTTTTGGCATTAGGGATAAGTGGATGCGGCCATGTGAAAGTTTTCCTAAAATTAATTCATAGGTAATGATGCCAAGGGAATAAATATCTGAAGGGTAGCTTACCGAATTTGGATTATTTCTCTGCTCCGGACTCATGTAAATGGGCGTTCCCATAACTCTCATGGAGTTGTCTTCAATTTGTCCTTCTTCTTGAGAGATAAGTTGGGCGATACCAAAATCAATGACTTTAATGATGCGTGAATCTGTAACTAAAATATTTTCTGGTTTAAGGTCTCTATGAATAACGCCGTGAGTATGCAAGTGGCACAAGGCATAGGCAATGTCAATGATGTATTCAAGAGCTTGCTTTAAGGAGATGGGGTATCTAAGCAAAAGCTGTCTTAAAGAAATCCCTTCGATAAATTCCATGGCTATATAAAGACCCCCTTCCCATTGTCCATAACCATAAAGTTTGACGATATTCGGGTGATCGGTCATTGAGATGATTTCAGCTTCATAGAGAAAGCGTTTGATAGCTTCCGGGTTGGAAACGTATTTTGGAGAGAGCACTTTGATTGTGATAGGCTCTTTACTTTCAGGGTGGGTCGCTAAGAAGAGAATGCTCATACCCCCTTTTTGCAGGAGGCTTTCAATTTTGTAAGGTCCAATTTGACGAGGTAAAGCTTCTAGTGATTCAGGATTGAGTTCCTCAAAAGATTCAAATTCGTCTTCCTCATTTTGCATGATTTAAGATCTTCTTTCATTTTAAAGAGATATTAGACTTCTTTTTGAAATTCCATTCGATTATTAAAAATGGCTCTTTTTGACTTCAAAATTTATCAAAAAAAATTACAAAAAAAAATAGCTCATTTTCTCAATCAATTACGAATTATTGAAAGTAGCTATTGATTTCTTTTGAACCCTTAAAATAGATTTATTTTTTTCCGATATCCAGGATGCGGACGCCTAGCACTTCTCCAACTTGGATTAACTCACCTCTAGCAAGCCTTTTTCCATTTAAAACAAGATCCACACCATCTTCCGGTTTTGTAGTCAATTCAATCAAATTGCCGGGCTTTAATTCCATTAACTTTCTTAAGGAAATATGTAATCTGCCAATCTCAACATTTATGGTTAAGGGAACTTCCCCTGTTTTAAGAAGTTCAATCGGGTTTTCCGATTCTAATTTTTGTTTTGGTAAAGCTTCGGGTTTCTCCCGAGTAGGCTCTTTTTTTTCCGGAGCTTCCGAAGAAGGACTTTTGGCTAAGTCAGCTTTGGAGGGTTTGGCTTCCTCTTTTTTTACTTGAGTTTCCTCTAAGTCGTTAAGATCCTCTTCTTCCTCATCGTCCTCGTCATGATAGTCGTCTTCATCATCGTCTTCATCTTCGTGAGAGCTGTCCGTTTCATCAAATTCATCTTCGTCAAAGTCTTCATCGAATTCTTCATCAAACTCTTCAAGAGCGTCTTCGTCAAATTCAAAGTCTTCATCCTCTTCGTCGAAGTCCTCTTCATTATGATCATGAGGTGTCCGTTGCATATTATCCGCCTCGCTGTATGCAGAAGATTCTAAAATTTTTAAAGTATTGCCTTGCAGTTCCCCAAGGTATAAGGGTCTGCCGAGAGCTTTGATAAGAACCCGGCCTTCACCTTTTGCGGGATTTAAGCTAACATAATCAAGTAAGAGAAAGTCGCCTGTTTCAATGGAATTCCATTCATTTTCCTTTAGGTAGGTTTTGCCGATTTCAAGATGTAGAGTAAGGTCTGTAGCCTCGGCAATAGGGGAGCTTGCTATCAACTCTTCAGTAGAAGGGTTGGATTTGGAAACAAAAGCTTTATGAAATTCAGGGGAAATCAATAATCTTCCTGTAAATTGATGAAAGCCGGTATCTATTAGAAGATCTATGGCTAAAGCAGATTCCTGATCATCAATTAAACTCTCTAACTTTTCTATCTTTGGTAAAAATTCCGCTTTCAGGCCTGATTTACCGGCTTGGAAAATGGCTTCAAGGGCGATAAACTTATAAAAGCCTTCAAGGAGCTCCTGATCGTTTTCGTCAAGCTTGGGTTTATTTTCCTTAAAAAGAAGATGAGAAGAAAAGAGGTTTAAATCTTGCTTGGAAACAATAAAGTATAAAAATCCGGGAATGGCCGGGGCTGCAAGTTTTAAGACTTGAGCTTCTACAAAACCTTCTAAGAACCGGTTTTTTTCAACCCATTCAGGGACTTTTTGAGAAATCTCCAATTTGGGAAGTTCTAGCGATTTTTGGATTTTATCTGAAAAATCTTTCCAGGGAAAACTAGAGATGTTGCCCATGGGCTTAACATCTGAAAGAAGAAGGGAACGTGGAATTTTTCGAATCCAATCAAATGATACTGTCATAATTCAAATCCAAAGGTCCAAAAGGTAAACCTTGCCTTATTATATATTAAAACGAGGAAGCGAAATAAAAGCTAGCTCGAATAAAAAAAGCCTGCTTTAAATTTAAAGCAGGCTTTTAAATTTTTTAGCTATAAAGAAAAAGATTATCCGTTTTCTTCCTCATTGTTATCTTGTTCTTTTTTTTGACCTTGAGACTCATCTTTCTCGTCCCTAGTTTTTCTTCCGCTGTCGGCAATAATAGGCTCATCTTTGATTGTCGTTGTTGCGATCATGTGGACTGTATACCCTTTTTGGTCGAGGGCTTGCTTTAAGCTGTCTAAGTTTATATCAAGCACATCCTTAGCTTGTTGTGTTAAATTAGCGAATTGAATATTGATTTCCCCATGAGCTGTTTTAAAAGAAGTCACCGTCACTTCAACTCCATTAAAGAGCCCGGCATTCTTTAAAACCAGGGTGGTTTTTGTCATATCGCTATTCATATTGTTTGTGATTTCTTCACAAAGCTTTAAGATATCGGGAGGGATATCTTGCGCCGAAAGTTTTATTTTATCGGCATAGATGAGCTGATCTTTAGGCCCGAGTGCAAGAACAAATAAGTTTACGCTTGCAAGGTCTTGATCTATTGATTTTTCCGGAATAAGAGAAAGCCCTTTTTTAGAGCTTCCGGAGATTTCAAGATCATCAACCTGTGGAAGAGAATTTTTTATCTCTTCGTCTAAATTAAGTTTTTTAAGAAAAGAAGTTTTTTCTTGAGCCATCTGTCCAAATAATTCAGCCGGAGATTTCACACCTTTTTCAGCATCAAGAGATTTTTTAAAAGCTGTTCTTAAATCTTCATCCTTATTAGCCTCAATGGCAGGTGAACTCCAAGGCTCTTCAGAAGGCGCTACCGGTTTTTCTTTTCCAATTTTTGGAGCTACTTTTGATTCTTTTGCAAGGGTCGGGGTTTGATTAAAATCAGGATCAAGTGATTCTTTTTTTGGCTGTTTTCTTCGATCAACAGCCATTTTTTCTTCCCCAGCTTCTTTTAGAATTTCATCTTCTATCGAGGTTTTCTTGCTGCTTGTGTCCTCATCTTCTTCTTTTCTTTCGCGTCGGGAGAGGATCTTTCTAAAATCTTTCCCTTGCTTTTCTAAAGAGGATGGATGGACGCGCCGGCTGTCCCGATCAACGCTTGATAGGGTTCCTGGCTGAATATTCGGATTAACTTTGAAGAAACTATCAGGTGTCATCTAGCTAGCTTCTCCTTTGACCTTAAGGTCTTCAAATTTTAAAAATCACGTATTGAGAAATATTAAATTTCCCTTAAGTAAAATAAAAATAAAGGAGGGCTTATTCTTTACTCTCCCTCATCTGTTTTAGAAAAATGACGGTTCCCATCTCATCAAGCTCGACTGCTTCTTTAATCTCAATTTCTTTCATCATTTCTTTTTCCCAGTCTTCCCGATGGGTATTTAACTTATCGACGTCTAAACGTCTTTTTTTAAGTTCTTTTTGAGCTTGCTCTAAGTCTTTCCGAGCGACTTCCACTTGCTCTTTCTGTTCCTTTACTTTCTTTTCTTCAACTTTAAGCCTTTCTTTGACTTCTTTAAGATAGACTTTCATTTGAATGATCTTTTCACTTGTCGTTCCATGATCAAATTCGGCTCGAAGCTGTTCTAATTTATCATTATAATGGTTTAAAACCTTGTCCCGTTCCGCTTCCCGCTCTTTCAAGCGTTTTAATTCTTGATCCAAAGCATCTTGCTTAAGCTTAACTACCTTTTCCTGATTTTCAACTCGTCTTTTTTTAACTTCAACGACTTGGATCAAGGGGTAAATTGGCATCTTCATCATGAATAAGATCTATCCTATTAAACTATTTAAAAATGCCCCTTAAAAGTTGAAGGGTTTCTTCAAAAGAACATTTCTCATCAATGTTTTGCTTTAAAAAATTATTCACTTTGTCAACGTGATCGATAGCAAAGTCGCCCGCTTTATCCGAGCCTCGTTTGTATTCGCCGATTTTTATAAGCAATTCATTTTTCTTATAGTTAGCAAGGACTTCTTTCAATTTTCCAACAAGCTGTAAATGCTCTTGCGATGTAATCGATGTAATAACACGGCTTGCTGAAGATAAAACATCAATTGCCGGGTAATGATACTTTCTTGCTAAATCAGCAGAGAGGATTATATGCCCATCTAAAATTGAGCGTGTTTCATCTGAAACAGGCTCATTCATATCATCGCCCGCTACAAGAATCGTATAAAAAGCTGTGATCGAGCCAACATCTGAATTACCCGCTCTTTCTAAAAGTCTTGGCAAGGTAGAGAAAACAGAGGGGGTATAGCCGGCTCTTGCAGGGGGTTCACCGGCTGCAAGTCCAACTTCTCTTAAAGCTCTTGCAAAGCGAGTAACAGAGTCCATCATTAAGATGACGGATTTACCTTGATCTCTAAAATATTCGGCTATAGCTGTAGCTACATAGGCAGCATTTAAACGAAGCTGAGAGGCTTGATCTGAGGTGGATACTACAAGCACAGAACGTTTTAAGCCCTCGGGACCTAGGTCTTTTTCGATAAAGTCCCTAAGTTCACGACCCCTCTCTCCGATTAAACTAATAACGTTTACGTCAGCTTTAGCATTTCTTGCGATCATGCCAAGAAGGGTTGATTTACCACCGCCGGCCGCAGCGAAAATCCCGACTCTTTGACCTTTACCGCAAGTTAAGCTACCGTCGATTGCCCTAATGCCAACAGAAATAGGTTCGCTGATTCTTTTTCTTTTTAACGGGTCCGGCGGATCTTGGATAACCGGGTAAATCGCTTCTGTTTCAAGGGGGCCTTTTGTCTTTAAATCCAAAGGTTCTCCAAGGCCGTTTAGAACCCTGCCAAGGAGCTTTGGCCCGACTTTAATATGAAGAGGCAGCTTTGTTGGAATTACTTCGGAGGAGGGACCAATCCCTGTCATGGGGCCAAGAGGCGATAGAAAAACCTCATCTCTTGTAAATCCGACCACTTCGCATCGAAGAGGTTCGCCTTCTCGTTTAACAAGACATACTTCCCCAATTTTTACATTGGGCACGATGGCTTTAATCAACATCCCGACAACTTCGGTGATTCTTCCATTGACTGTTGTCAATTCGAGTTGATCAATACCTCCGAGGACTTTATCAAGCTGATCTTCAAAATCCATGGGAGCCAATTTCTCCTAAAGTTTTAAGACTTTAAAAAACTTTAATATTAATGATTGAAAAAGGCCCTGCTACAGGGCAGGGCAAACCGTTGTCCTTAAATTTTTTGAAACCTTTACTCGAAAAAGCCTCATCAAAGCTTAAACTTGAACGTTCATAATTGTTTTGGTCGATTCCAGTGCCTTATTCAATAAGCTTGTGAAGAATTCAAGCTCTTGTTGGATGTATCCAACTTTTATCTGTATCGCTAGTAGGTTCGCCGGAGACAATTGCTTATTATTCAAGTGCATGCTCTCAACTTCAAGACCCAAGGTTTTAAGCTGTTCCTGGCCGTTTGTTAAAAAGCCTAGGAATCGATTAATAGGTGTTTGCAATGAAACATCTATCTTGGGTTCAGGAGTGTACTCGAGACCTGCTTTGTCCATAGCTACTTTCAAGCTATCGTCAATGTGGTCAAGTTTGTTGCGCAAAATACGCTGGACCGAGCTTTTAATGTCTAAATCTTTAGTCTCAAGCTTAGTTTTCAAGTCATCAATTTGCGCGATGACTTCTTTTGCTTGGACTGCAAGCCGCTCGGGCGTTGCTGTTTTTGCTACTTGATTCACGCTTCTATTGAGGTGGCGCACTTCATCAAAAAGAGATGATTTCAGCTCTAAATTGTCAGGACCTTTAGTCTGCTTTCCAACTTTCAGGGCATCATCAAAAGTCTCTTTATTAGGCGCAACTCTCGCAAGCTCTTGCTCGATGGCTTGAGCCGGACCGCTCTTTCGAGTGACTTTACTTACTTTTTCTAATTTATCTTCGGTCATAGACAACCAATTTTTTTTAATTATTAAAGTTTAATGGTTGTGGATTCTTTTAACCAATTTACTTTGTTTTTTCGCTTTCTTTTGCGGCATCCGCGAAAAAAGGCGACTTATTCTTTTTTAAATCCTTATCAGCCCATTCAAGAGAGATCTTGCCTAGGCTTTTAACAGTCTCGTCATTTGTTTTTTCCATCGCGTCCCGGATAATTTTTTCTCCCTTTTCCCTCTTCGGCTTTGTGAGTAAAAAGCACATCCCGAGAAAGGTTTTAGCAAGATAATTTTCAGGCTCTTTTTCTAGTACTCCTTCAAATATTTTTGTAGCTTCCTTAAGCTCAAGTTTATTTAAAGAAATATATCCAAGGCCTATTTCCGGTGCGACACTTGTGGGATTCATGACTTGCGCCGCCTTAAAAATACGTGTGGCACTTGTCTCATCCAGTTGCTTAACTGCAACAAACCCAGCTTCTATAAGAAGCGCAAAGTCATCAATATACTCATCCAATTTTTCACTTGCCATACGCGCCCTTGTCATGATCCTTAGGTTGTTAAGTCTTCTAGATTTAAAAATAATCAGCATTTTTGCTAAGCGAATTTCACTTTTGCAAAATACCTAAACGGCGTCAAGCTTTGGGCTAAGAGACTCCAAAGCTTTCGCCGTTGAAGGTGAGGAAAGGAAAAAATCCTAACCTCATTATCCTTTTACGTTCCTTGCCATTGACATGATAGCTGAGTTTGCAGCTGCAATGACAGAAGTTGACATCTCAGACAGTTGAGATAAGTGGTTCATTAACATTTGCATCTCAAACATGTCCCCAATACTGATGGAACTTCTTCTGTTTTTAATCTGGATTAATTTAACTTTCGCACTAATTGTTGCATCATGCACAACATGAAATAAAGTATTAACACTAAATCCAGACTGTACGTTATCGCCATGGAAGAACGTTAAATCTTGGCTTGGCATAATATAATTTCCTCCGTGAAATTATCAATTCCATAAAGAGTCAAACTTATTTGAGGGGCTCCTACTGGAAATTTCATTTCCTAGCAAATCTTGCCTTTCGGAACTTCTCGCTTGTTTGAAACCTTTAAGCGCTTTATTTATCTTCGCGCTTTAAGTGCTTTGCTGGGCCGCATTTAGTTGTTTAAAACTTATTTCTAAGCTCTCTTTTTTAAGGAGCAACAAATGCAGCCCGACAAAGATCTGGAACGCTTATACCGCTTTAATCCTTGTTATCACCTTTAAAAATGCTGCATACCCATGAAGCAAGGCTCCAAAATGATCAAATTCTTCTTTATTCTCGCCGCTTCTCAATACTTGTTTAATCTTTTGGAGGCGCTCTTCAATTTTTTGTTTTAATTCTTTTTGTTTTTCGGCTTTGCCCATTTCCCGCTCTAAATCAAAAACGAATTCTTTCTCGGGTTCTTTCTTCTTTTGCTCTTCAAGTCCAAACATAGAGTTCCTTACAGGTAATAGACGGATTTAATAAAAGAATATACTAAAATATCCTTCCTCTATAATTATATTTTAGCATAAAAAAATCATTTAATCAAGTAATCATCAATTATAAGAAATGTGTAAAGATTTAATTAATTTTACTACTTTAAGTTGATCCTGTACTTGACTCCATCTCTCTCAAGAAAAACAGCTTGAGGAGTAATTTCGGTTATCTTCATAGCATCTAAAAAATCGCCTTTAGTCACAATTTTTCCATCCACGACAACACTTAAAGTTGAGCCTCTTCTTGAAATACCTGAAACTTCATATCTATCGGTGATATCGATCATGGATTTTTCAGGCTCAACGTCTGTTGCCAAGTCTTGAATCTGGTGAATGCCGGAAATGGTCTTTAACTCTTCTAAAACTTCCCTATAATCTCCTTTTTGGGAGATAGGAATGCTTCCTTTTATCGTTAACTCACCATTGACTAATTCTGTTTTTAAAGTCTTAAACCCGCGGTTTTGAAGCATGGCTTTAACCGTATTGGCGAGATTTTCTTCGACGACGACACGATTCTCAAGCAGATCCAAGTAGTTAAAGTTAGCGCTTAAATACTCGGAAAGATCTTCCATATCGGATCTATTTTTCAAGTAACCTGATAAAACAAAGTTCCCGGGGGTGGTCGCCTGAATGTTAACGCTTCTCCACTTAGGGTTTTTAGCGATGATCTGATTGATTTCTTGCCAAACCCCTTCATCTATAATAATCCCGGAATCATCCAAATTTTTTATAAATTTAAGGCCTTGAAGGTTGTAATTTAGCTGTTTTTTTGCGTTATCTGTTAGGACATGGCCTACAAGTAAAAGGGAGCCATTTGATTTATTGTAGTAGTATTGCACAGTTGGAAAAGGGGCTAGAGCATCTTTTAGAAGTGTTTCAGGATCGTACACTTCTTGAACTTGTATCGGTTCGCTTTTAAAAAGAGTAACAACGCCAAGAGCTGTCAAACCAAAGAGGCCTGTCAGTATTCCAATTAATATAAAAGCTGTGAGGGTGGTTCCGGCTTTTTCTTTGAGCTCTTCCGAGGTCATAGTAGGTTTCGGAGGGGGCGGAGGGGGCAGGGGTTCTTCTTTTTTTATCTCTTCTTTTGGCTTGGTTTCTTCCTCTTTTTGTAAGAAGCGGACAATGGAAGGCAAAAGCGGGGAAATGATCGTTTGCATTTCTCCTTCCCTATCAAAAATAACAAAGGATGTAGTTCCAAGAGTGACTACAGAGTTTGGATTAAAGATTTTTTTGCCTTGTATTTTTTCACCATCAACAAGCGTGCCATTTCGGCTTTTTAAGTCTTCGATAGACAGAGTGTCATTTTCTAAAACCTGCACTTTTGCATGCTGTCTTGAAACGCTTGTATCATGAAAAATAATATCGCAAGTGGCAGGGTCTGTCCCAAGAGAGTAAGTTCTACCGGCTTGCATGGTAAATTCAGCGCCGTTATTTGGGCCGGCGATAACTTTTAAAAGCCATCTATCGGTTTCTTGAATATCAAAATCAATTTCCGCAAGAAGTTCGTCGTTATTTTCTTCTTCATCAAACAAAGTGTCGCGTCTTTTTACATGATCTTCGCTATCGTCTTCAATTCCCTCTGATTCTTTAGATTGTTCATGCTCTTTAGATTCTTCAAGGGGAGTATCAGTTATTTCTTTTTGTTGTTCTTCAGGCAAAATAGACTCCTCGATCTTATTCGCAGACACCTGAGAGGTATTAACCTCTCCTTTATCTTTTAATGGTTCTTCTTCTTGAGAATGATTCATGGGCTCATCTTCTGTTGTTTTAGAGGGGTCGTTTTTTTCCTCAAAAGAAGCCTCTTCGGCCTCTTTGTCATTAGTATAAAAACGAAAAATCGTGCTGCCAATTTTTAAAGTATCCCCTTCATGAAGAAGCTTTTGACCGGCAACTTCTTCTTGGTTGATCTCAATTGGGTTGGTTGTGCTTAAATTCTCTACTAATATCCCTTGAGGAGCCTTTCGGCAAATTAAATGTTTTCTAGAGGCTAAGGGGTCTTCAATAAGAAATTGACAAGTTTCAGGATCTCGACCAATAAGCCACTCTTCCCCGTCCTCTAAAGACAGGGTTAAACCCTTTAATTTCCCTTCTTCGGCAATAAGCTTTGGCATAACCCTAATACCGCCAACCTTTAATTAATATTACAACAGCAAAATCTGTGCCATTAGTTAAAAGTATAAATATTAATTCTAATGCTTACTAGCAAGAAATTTTAAATTTTTAGTCTTAGGTATTAAAAATTTAACACAAATTTAGTTTTTGTTGAATCAAATGAAATTAATATTTTCCGTTAAGCATATATTTATAATACCAAAAATCGGCTAGACTGTTAAGTATTTTTGTTTATTTATGTTGGAGAGCCTCATCCCGCCAAAAATCAACCGTAACAATAAAATCTTCCAGGGCCCCTGCGAACACATCATAATTTGATTCTAAAGATAGTTTATTTGTAAGAATAATATTTTTTCCATCTTCGCTTAAAGAAAGAAATCCGCCTTGCGTTCCTTGCCCAAAGAGGTTGCCTTCTAGCATTTCTTGGAAAAAAGCTTCTTTATGAACTTTAGGCGTGGGAGCAATAGTTGAAGTAAAAGAGATGGAACTTAAGCCTTCATTGATTGTGATCGATAAATTTTCATCGATCGGGAGAAAGTAGACGCCGGGCATAGAAGGAGTTAGAGGATTTTCAAGTTTTAACTCGCGGCTGAACTCTTGCATGAAAGTATCTAATTTACCCATTTTATCCTCAAATCTTTAAAAAAATCCCCATCCTCAATGTCCTTTAAAGATGGGGATTTAGAAATCAATTAAGTGCTTATTGTGTGGGTCCAAGGCCTTTATGAGCTTGGAGCGCTTGTTCGTAAACCATTTTCAGCATTTCAAGGCATTTGCTGACAAGTTCAGCCAAGTTCTTATCGGATTCAGAGCTTGATGATTGCAGTTGGGTATAAACATCTTTTAAGCCTTCTTGAACTTTTTGATAACGTTCAATTAACCCTTTTTCAATGGTCGGCCCGATTTGGCCAAAGCTTGAAACCATGCCGCCGATACCTTGCCCTAAAGATCCAAGACCCATACTGGCCGAGCCAAGAACACTTGCGCTTCCGGTAAACCAGTTGTATTTAAATCCTTCCATGCCTCCAGTTGGAGGTTTAGAACTAGCCATGGCCCTATTATATTGTACCGTACGGGTGACAGATCCGGCAGCGCCAAGCATACCTGTAACCATCGATAAACCGCCAAAAGCCGCTTGTATTGCTGAACCGATACCTTGCATCATAAGCATATCGGCTTGTTTTTCAGCAGCTTCTTTAATGGCGTTGCCGATGTTATAAGCGCTTTCCATAATGAGTCCCATAGCGGCCACTCTTGCCCCCATTTCAGTAAGCCTTGCAAGACGCATGACTCTTGCCATTTCCATCATGGCCATCGTAATATTTACAAGATAACTTGCCGCCATCCAGGGGTTCCACCCCGGGATATCAACGCCTGATGCAGCGCCGGTTGATGCAGTCCTATCCGCAGCAGTTTTTTCATTGGTTCGATCCTCAATACCGAGGGATTTGGATACGACGGGCTTGCTTGAGTCAAGTGTTTTTAAAACGATATCGCTTAAGATGATAGAACCATAAAAATCCACAAGGTCTTTATCTAATACAAGAGGGGCATAATGCTGATCATCAAGAACGTCTTTTGAGAAAACTTCAAATATGCCATAACCGGATAGCATTTTTTCCATCAGTTCTTCTTGCGCTTTTGGGCTTGCATCAATTAACGCTTGGTCAGGTTGAGGCATGAATAGTGCTAGCATCTCAGGGTCAAGCAAAGGATTACTGGGAGATTGATTATTAATCGTCATGGATAAACTCCTTTTTGCTTTAATCTTAAGCTGCTTTTCAGATAATAAAAGGGATAAAGCAGCTTTGCATTGTTACACTTGAACAATGCTAGTTTGTATATTTCCGCCATCTTCAACGCCTTCAAAAAAAGCTTGATAGAGAATAGTGGCTAAGTCTTTATAGCTTGTAAGGTCGCTTTTTACTTTTTCCGCATCCATGCCAACTAAGCCTAAGGCTTGATAGATAGCTTCTGAAAAACCATTATAGTCGCCTTTGTTAACGGCAAGCCGGGCTTCCGTTAAGAAAGAGGA
Source organism: Criblamydia sequanensis CRIB-18 (assembly GCF_000750955.1). Lineage (NCBI taxonomy): Bacteria > Pseudomonadati > Chlamydiota > Chlamydiia > Parachlamydiales > Candidatus Criblamydiaceae > Candidatus Criblamydia > Candidatus Criblamydia sequanensis. The sequence continues at coordinate 155,452 of NZ_CCEJ010000001.1, forward strand.
AAAATTTTGTATTGCAGCGGCATTTGCATCCCCGCCGACTGATATAAGTGCAATAAGCATATTTTCAGAAAGGCTTAAGCGATTGCTAAATTGAGGTTCCAATTCTTTTAAGAGCCTTTCAGCAACACTTGGGTCATGACTTCCGATTGAAAGATTAAATAAGCTTAAAGCAGCAAGTTCAAGCGCACCTTCTATTATTTTTCCATAAGATGCATTGACTTCCAATCCATAGGCGTTATTACCGCTTCCATTAAAAAAAAGTCTCTCCAAAAGGTTTTGTTCCAAATAAACTCTAGCTATATTCGCTGCTAATTGCTCTTTTGTCTCTAGATCTTTTTCTATCTGTTCTCTGACGATATCAGATTTTTCATCCCTATCTTTATCTTCGCCTACTTTGAGCAGCCCGTTTGAGAAAATAAGCGCAGCTGTCAAATAGGAGGTGGTGAGGTGATGGAATAACTCTCTTGCTGCGGGAGATAAATTTGAGAGCAAAGTTGAAGTAATTCCATTCGATAGGTTTTCTGCGATCATTCTCACACTATCGTTAGCGAGTTGAGTTGGTTTTCCTTCAGCATTGGTTTCCAAATTGGCTAAAGCAAAGCCGATCAAATGAGCGTTTGGCCCCTCGCCTAAACTTAAGGAAAGCGCTGATAAATAGAGGTTTTCAATAAGAGGGTTTAGAATCAGTAGATTTTCTCCGAAATCCTTACTGTTGATGTTCTCTTTTACGAGTGAAAGATGTTCCAGCACATTATTTAGAGCGGTTTGCTTTTCAAAGGAATCGATTTTACCAAAAGAGCCTAAGATATTGGAAAGAGTGTTAATTTCAATTAAATGCCCAAGAAGCACATCAAAGAAAGGGAGATTTCTGCCTTCTGTTTGTAAATAATTAACCCCGGTTTGGGTTACTGTATTTGCCTGTTCTAATAAATTGGCAGCAATGTTGTTAGGCATCGACAAAAATCTTTTTTCAACCAAAGCTAAATCGCTTTTTGGATCAATCGGCTCTAAAGACTTGCTTAAACCAATTAAAATAATAGCAATCCCATTCAAAAGTTGATTTAAAGAGATAAAGGGAGTGTCTTGATCTCTTACATCTTTTTTTAATTCAGCATCAAAACGATCTTTTAAATCTTGGGGAAGCATTTTTTTTAGTTCTTCCATCAAATCCCCTATGGGAGGTTCTTTTTTTTCACTTGGAGGGTTATTTACCCGTAAATTATAAAGCGGGAACTCAAGGGATGGAGAACTTGAAGACGTAGGGTTTCTTCCGTAAGGGTGTCCAAGTTGGATAGACATGGCGATGGAATCTTTGGTCATGCCAACGGCTAGATGCTGTAGAAGAGAGCCCGGAATAAAATCAGGGTGCAAATTCTCTTGGTAAGGCGACGGGCCGCTTCGATGAAGGTTAGGGTCTGTGCCCGAAGTTGTCATGTATCTCTCCTGGAGGTTGAATCCTTTTAGGCAGGGCAACTAAGATAAGTCTTTTTTAAGATCCACCCTCTTTTTTATTTTTTTTATTCAAATCCTCAATATAAGCTAAGAGTCGTTCCTTATTGGCATCCCACATCAGTTTAATTTTCCTCTCTAAAGCTTGATATTTAGGAATATCTTTTGTTCTTTTTAATAATCCATGCATAGAACCATAAGCGGCAGGATAATCCCCAAGCTTTAAGAAGCAGTCCACCAAGTGGTAGTAAGGCAAGGGGTTTAGCTTGTCAAGATAAGCAGCTCTTAAGTACCATGCCACCGCATCTTGAGTATGTTTCATCATTTGAAGACAGGCGCCTGCGTTAAAAATTATTTTTGGAGAATTGGGGATTAGCATATCTAAAATTCGATAAGTGCCATAAGCTTCTTCATACCTGCCGCTATAGTATTGCCGGCTTGCTTCCCCATAAATCCACTCAAGAAAATCAGGTTCCATTTCAAGCGCTTTCGCAAGAGATTGACCGTCGATAAAGATTTGAGATAGATGCTTTCTTATATTATTTTTTTCCTCATCGGACATTTCTCTTGTTTCAGCTACTTTTTCTATAGTGTTGTCTATCCATTTTTCTAGGTTTTCCTTAGTCGGGATATCCTCTTCGGTCATATTTTTTATAGCATCGCTTATAAGAGGTTTTAAAAATGCAACCCCTTCCTTTACTTGCGTTTCAGAGAGCTCGTTTTCCGAATAGGTTTTCATAAGCTCAGCAATAATATCGCTTTCAGTAAGAACCGCTTTTTCTTCAGAAAGAGGATCTTGTTCCTCCATATCCGACTCCTTATCTTCAGGCTTATAAATTCCTGAAAGGGTGCTTTTAGCATCCTTTCAGCGATGTCTAACTGCCGCTTTGCAACGCAAGCCATCCTTGTCCGGAAGAAGCGTCTTGGAATTTTTTGGTTTGCAAAGCGTTAATTTCTTTAATAAATTCAGCTACAGGGCCCATAGATTCAATTAATTCTTGAATGACTTGCTTTAATAGCTTGATTAAAGCGCCGATTTCTTCAATATAGGCCTGGGAAGCTGCAATCTTTTTAGCGATTTCTGCCATTAAAAAGGCAAGTTTTGCTTGATTGATACCCTCTACCATGTTTTGAATACCCGTACCGATACTGCTTCCTGAAATAGCCAAGTTACCGACAACATCTGTTTTATCTTTAACAGACATCTCCTTAAAACCTTTAAAAATTTTGTCCAATTTTAAGGTGTCTTTTATTTTCTTAAAGAGGTCCTCAAGCCGTTTAGCATATTCTTGAACTTTTTTCGTAAATTCTTTTAAGATTTTAGGAGCTTCTTCCATTGCATTTTTTGCAACTTTAGTAATGGCCTCTTTAAGTGCATCGGCAGTGTTTTGCGCCCAGGTTTTAACGTTATTCATATAGAATTTTATGGTGTCAGTGACTGATTTTGTCCATTCTTTAACTTGGTTTATAGCCGTTTTCACAAACTCAACAATTTTCTTTAAAATGTTTGTGACTATTTGGACCACTTTTTGAACGGCTTGGACAATCCTTGCTACCATTTGCCCGACATTTGATAGCATTTGCATAAGTCTCGCAATAAGAGAAGTTATCTGAGCGGTAATATTAGCCACTTGCGAGGCGATCATTCCAACTCCGACAGGAGGCAAAATAGCTGCTATAACGCCGCTAAAGATACTGACGGCAATTGTGATGACAATTGTTACCACCATAACCGCAATCATTACGGCCATTGTAGCCCACATGACATCTTTGTCACTGCCGCCGCAGACTCCCTTGACAAAATCTTTCATCATTCCGGATTTTGAAAGCCCTTCCATAAAAAAGGTAAGGCCTATCATCAACCCTGTCATACCGCCGCCTACAAGGCAGAGGGCAGTGATTGCTATAACCATTAAAGCTTTGACCATAGAGCGCATGAACATCCCAAACTTACTGTCAGGGAATATTTTTTCAAGGACAGTATCTAATACGTTAAAGCACTCTTGCATGAGGTCTGGACCGCCGGCAGCTTGCGATAAAGAGTTTGAAAGCATAAAAAGGGCAAGACCCATTAAAAGCGGGTTTCCTGTCATGACAGCCATGACCACCATCATAACCGACATGATAGGCATAAAAATCTTCATGAAGGTTTTTTTACTATCGCTTTGTTGTTTAGCTCCTTTGCCGCCGCGCGATTTTTTAGCTTCTTCTGCCTGTCTTCTAGCTTCTTCTATTTTATTTTTCTGCATGTCTAAAACAGCAGCATTAAGCATTTTTGAAGCTTTAGATAAGCTTATCTCAACATTATAGAGCATCTCTTGCAATTTGTTTAAATTTTCACCGACTCGTTTGAGATAATCTAGAAGAAGAGCCCTATTAGGGTCATCGGGCGCCATATTTTTTAAAACCTCTTCACCCAATTTTTTGAGATCTTTTAAGAGGGAGGTCCCGTTTTTCATTATGGCTAAAGTGGGAGGATCGACAACCGGATTTGCTACTTTGTTATTGGGTTTCCAGGAAGCCGGCAAATTTAAATTTTCCATGACTTCGGCTGTCGTTTGTTTAACAAGCGTTTCAAGCAGGGTTTTAATAATAGGAGAGGCGGTTTGAGGGTTTTCGAGAGCTTTCAATACGGCAAGCTGCTGATCGACAGGAAGTCCGGCTTTTGCAAGATTTGCAGCGAATGCATCCCTCCATACACCGTCGGTATAGGATTGAGCAAGCTCCTGAGTAAGGGAAGGACTCCATTGCGAAGGCAAGCCTGATCCTTGTTGAAAATTTTGTAAGACTTGGCCAAAAAGAGCTTCATATTTACCTTTTAAAGCAGCTTGATCAGGGTCTTTAGGGTCGGGAAAATTTCGGATGGCGTTAAAAACATTAAATTCTTTTTGTGTGATGGTTCCATCGTAGAGTTTGGTAAAGAGCTCTCCTTTAAATTCATCTAAAAATTCAGCATTTAGCGTTGCATTGAAATATTCAGCACCGGCCGGTGGAATATCCGCATCGCTTGGTATGCCCCACTTTGTCGAAAGTTCAGCCCCGGCAGTCTGTAAAATTTTAGCAAAGGTGACCGCTTGTTCTTTGGTTAAACCGGTTGTGACCCCGTTGTAGTAAGCATTTTTTAAAGCGGTTAGATCTTTCGGATCGCTGACAAGGTCACTCAGTGTATTTTCAAAGACTCTATCTTTTACAGCTCCAAGGTCTTCTTTTAACGATTCTAACTCAGCGGATGACGGCCATCCGGAAGGAGATCCTTCTTGCAAAGATTTAAGAGCTAAAAGGATCTTTGACTCTCCCTGAATATTCGGAAAAAGAAGGGCTAGTTTAATTTTATTCTCTGCTTGCTCAGGTGTTAAGTTGCCATTTTCTTTAAGGAAATTTTCATCCTTAACAAGTGAGAGAAGACGATTTTGAAATTCTGTATCAAAGTTTTTTTGTTGTTCACTTCTTGGTGAAAAAGGCGATGCTTGAGTATCCCCATTTAAAAAATTATTAAGGACTTCCTGTTGGTCAAAAGAGGTTGCACCATACTCTTGAGGATTGGGAAGATGAGGGTTATTGGCATTAAACACATACTCTAAAACATAACCTAAGCTTCCAAGAGAGGATAGTTGATCTGAAAAAGTAGTTTTTCCAGCAGTTGCAACTGCTGCATTTGGATCATTTGGATTTACACCTACACCCCATTGGAAGACACCGCCAGTGCCCAAATTGATGTTTCCACCCATTATCATTCTCCTTCTTAAGTGAACCGGCTTATGGTTGGCGGAAAAAATGCATTATTAAACCGGTCAGTCGTCAGTCTTCTAAAATGATTAAAAACTAGAATCCCTAGTTTTTATCGGTGCGTTATCTTAAAGCACCATTACCCTTACGGTTCGGTACATTACTTTTTAGGTTCTGAAGAAGGGTTTTTTTCCTGATTTCCGGTTTGAAGGTCTTTTTTCAAACTCTGAATTGTCATTTGCGCCCTATCTTTCAGGGTTTTATATTCAGGTTTGTCTCCGCATTGCTGAACCGCGAGCTCTAGGGAGACAAGTGCCGATAATTTATCTTTCATCTGAATATAACAATCAGAAGCATGATAATGCGGGATTGGGTTATGGGCATCGATGGCTGTGCAAAGCATGTAAGCTTCCGCTGCCGCTTTAAAATCTTTGAGCATATGCAAGCATGCAGCAAGGCCCATAGCATATTTAGCTTCCGTACCGTTGACCATGATTAAAAGTCTGAAAAGCTGTCCGGCCTCGCGATACTTCCCGGTATTATAGAGTCTATAAGCTTGTCCATAAATCCCTTCAATCATGGCGTCACTTAAGCCCATGAATTCTTTAGGCATCAGGCGGCTCATCTGCTTGTTAGCTTGATTCAGCTTTTCGTCGCCCATCTTTTCTTTCAGTTGCTTGCCCAATTCTTGAGCTGCTTTTCCTACTTGTTGTTGTTCGCCTTTCATGGCGAGTTCCTCCTCGCTATAGGAATTCATTTTTCTATTATCTTTTTCAGCCTAAAAAACCTGTAAGCTTAAGCCTATTTAAATATAGCGCCTAAAATCGTACTCAACTGTTGTAAAAGGGAGGTAGCCATACTCGTTTGTTGGTTAACCGCATCAGACATTTGGTTAACGGTGGTTTGCAATGTTTTAGCATCGTCTGAAACTACTTGTCTTCTAGATCTCAATTGTTCTGTGTAGGTAGAGTTCGCTCTGTTTAATTCGTCACGAATATCTCTTTGGGATTGCGTATCCTTATCTACTAGATCCCCGTTTTTCATTGTGAACGAGTGAACAGAGTCAAGTTGGTCAGTGTAGGCTTTTTGCCAGTCGGTTAAAAATTTTAAACGGTCAGAGGTGGCAGCTGTTGCTTTTTGCAACACTTCAATCATTCTGACTAAGAGTAAGAATACGCGATCGATTACGTTAGTTCTTGAAAATTCCGAGTTTTGCAAATCAAGGGAAATACTCTCCGACCCGTTTATATAAACTGGAGTGGTCATATGTTCCTCCTAAACGAAATTGTAACTTTAGTTACACTTCTAAGTTAATTATAATAGTATTTCGTATAAACTTAAAAATAATTGTTATTAATATTTTATTAAGCTGGTCTTATACCTTGTGCCATCTTTTCAATTAGCTGTGATATTTTTTGCAGCATAGAGCTTGCGGATTTATAATATTCCTCAAAAACGAACATATAACGACGTACTTTTTCTTTCTGGGTGTCGTTAAAAGATTGTCCGGCAGTAATTGCGAAAGTAATATTTTGTTGGAAAGTACCGGCTCTTGCCGAGTCTGCCCTTATTCCGGAGACAGGGCTTGTTCCTAAGTAACCCGTTCCAACCGGGTTGACGATTTCACCGCTTGCATTAACCGGGTTAATGGGGTTGCCGTTTGCATCAAGTCTTGTTCCACTGCCTTGAAGAGCATTTTGGCTGTAATCTTGACCTTCGTTTGCTCGATAGAAGTCAAGCGTCCACATTTTAGCATCTGTGACCGTAATTTGTCCGTTAGTGCTTGGGGGCAAATCGGCGTAAACTTGTTTTAACCTACCTAGGAAGGAGCTTGTGTCCCCTGAGGTTCCTGGAGCGACTAAGTCTACTTGAGTAATGGCTGCCGATAGTTGAGCCTTTGTATCCTCAAGTTTTGTAACATAAGCATTAACATCTCCAATTCCTGTGATGGTAGTTTGCTTGTCATAGACAAAGTCAGGGAAAATAGGCAACCCGTAGAAAGCACTCGCCATGCGAAGATAGGTTTTCATGTAGTTGGTATCAACACCTTCACCGCCTGCGATGTTAGTGTTTTGAATAATGGTAGTGCCAAAGAAAGGTTTTGCAGTTGGCCTTTCGATAACAAGTCCGCTGCCATCAAATTGGAAAGGAAATTGTCCGACAGATTGAACTGTAACGGTGTTATGCAGCTGTTGCAAAGTGGCTAAGATATCTAACGCTTTTTGTGTCGCCTGTAAGCTATCGTCTAGTTGCTCAAGGGCTGTTGAAAGCACTCTATTGCCTTCCCTCACGTAGTTAACTTCAAGTAATCTTTGAAGTGTGTGAGAGTTTGCTTCCAGCGCATCAGCAGAAGTAAAGAGCACAGAGGTTATAACCGTGCTACCAATAATTGTAATACGTGTTGTGACGCCAGCGCCTAAGGTTTGCCCGGCTTCCAACCAATCTTGGAAGGGGAACACAAAGGGGCCGTCAGCAAATGGGTCTTGAATTGTATTCGGCATAGCTTCTCCTCAATTGCATATGATGATTATATGCATGAAGCTTCGGTCCCGATTTGATGATGCTTTAAAAAGCCTAAAATCTTAGAAGGGGGTTCAAAGAAACTGGCTTTCTTTAAGCTATTTACTTTCGTAACCTTAACTTCACTTAAGTTATAAATTACTTTGAAGAGTTGATGCCAAAAGGCATAAATCTCCAAGAAGATCCTTTTTAATAAAAAGAGGATGTTTTTGAAGATTTGGAGAAAAGCAGATTAATTATAGGATTATACTAACTATAATGAAACCCCCTTCTATTATTGATTGTATACTATTTTTTTTTATTTTTCAATGAATGCTAGAAGTAAAATGAATTGTTAAGTTATGTTAAATAACAATCTCTATCTATAAGCCTTGCATCTGCGTATAACTTCCCCAATCTTAGTGGTATAAGGCGCAAGCCGCTTTTCAACAAATCGAATCCAGTCACTTTCCGTATAGTCTAGATTTATCATGAAATAAGACCAGCGTAAAGGTGAATTCTGTTGAAGCTTAATGGATTGCTGTAATAAAGGGATTGCAAACCCTTGGTGTTGAAACTGAGGGTCAATAAAAAAGCCGGAATAGCGGACCCACTCTTTCTCATAAGGAAGAGTATGCGTAATCATCCAGCCGACAATGTCTCCCTTATACTTAAGGCCTAAACTGTTAATGTATTGGATGAAGATTTTTTCGTTGGTGGGAGAAATGAAAGGGTGAAAGGAAAATTGCTCTTCCAGTTGGCGAAGCCGATTTTCTTCTTTGGGAGTTAAATCTTTCCAGGGAAAGATTTTAAAATCTTCTTGAAGGGTCATCTCTTTTGTAAACCAGGGAGGTTTAAAAGCATAACAGTCAAAATAGTACTTTATATATTTAACGGAAGGGGAGCCAAACCCTTTTTTTTCTAACAGAAGAGATAGAGGGCTTCTTGGGCTTCCTTTCGTATGCTCATAAAGACAGCAGACAATCATGCAGTTCTTTTCTTTTAGTATTTTTTCAACTTCATCTAAAAGAGGTTCTGCGTAAAGAGAAAAAGCAACAGGTGATTTGGCATTTAGACAACTTAACTCAGAAAGACTTGGACTGCTAGAATATGAAATAAGAGCCAAGGCTTGTAAAGTGCCCTTTTGATCAAAAGCGCCAAGACGTATTAGCTCAATATTAGGTCCGAAAGACTCATCGCCGATTTCATTGGGATTAAAGTAAATAGGGGAAAGAGACGGGCCTGCTAAAGTTATCCCGTCTCTCCATACATCGTCGGAAGAAATTTCTTTTTCCAGAACACGTATCTCTGGCATGCTAAAAAAAATCCCTATATTGGATCCGTTAAGTTAAAATTAAGCGGATGCTTTTTTCTCAGCTTTTCTAATTATAGGCTGTTTCTTTTGAGTCACAGAATCTTCTTCAATGATGATTTCTTCTATAGACTCATCAGAGGGCACCTCAAACATGAGATCCCGCATAAGACTTTCTAGAATCATGCGAAGAGCCCGGGCTCCTGTCCCTGCTTCATGAGCCTTTTTGGCTATGGCTTCAAGAGCTTTTTCTTCAAAATGAAGATTTACGCCATCTAATCCAAAAAGCGCTTGATACTGCTTTATAATGGCATTTTTAGGCTGAGTCAGCACTAAAATCAAATCTTCCATACTTAGTTCGTAGCAATTCGCCAAGCTATTGAATCTGCCGACAAATTCAGGAATCATGCCGAATTGGATTAAATCTTCAGGCTCGACTTTTGAAAGAAGGGCGCTTTTCTCATGGCTTGTTAAATCGTCTTTTGCATCGGCTTTAAAGCCAATAATACTCTTTCCAAGTCTTTTAGCCACGATTTCATCCAAACCAACGAAAGCGCCGCCAACGATAAAGAGGATATTTTCAGTATTTACTTTAATATATTCTTGGTTAGGGTGCTTTCTTCCGCCTTTTGGGGGAACGTTTGCAACCGTCCCTTCAACTATTTTTAATAGAGCTTGCTGAACGCCTTCACCGGAAACGTCTCTTGTAATAGAGACATTCGATGTGGTTCTATGAATTTTGTCGATTTCATCCACATAAATAATGCCTTTTTCCGCTTTGGCGACATCATAATCTGCCGCTTGAAGAAGTCTTAAAATGATGTTTTCGACATCTTCACCTACATATCCGGCTTCTGTCAGGGTTGTGGCATCAGCGATTGCAAAAGGCACTTCAAGAATCCTTGCAAGTGTTTTGGCAATTAGAGTTTTACCAGAACCTGTCGGGCCAAATAGCAAAACGTTCGATTTGCTAATTTCCACATTAGCGTCATTATTTAAAAGAGACGAAATTCTTCTATAATGGTTATAAACGGCTACAGAAATGGTTCTTTTAGCCGATTCTTGGCCAATGATGTATTCATCAAGCTTTTCTTTAATTTCTCGGGGCTTTAACAACTTAACTTCAAAAGGTTCTGCGGAAGTCGTGGCCTTTACTTGATTTTTCTTATCTAGAATGCTGGAACAGAGATGAACACATTTATCGCAAATGTAAACATTAGGTCCTGAGATCAATTTTTCCACAGCATCTTCTGTTCGTCCACAGAACGAGCAACTGATGATATCTTTTGGGGGTGGCGTATTTTTAGCCATAGTCAAATGCCTTTAAACTGGATGATTAAGGCTGAATTTCACTTCAGCCGAATAAAAGTAATTTCTAATTAAAAGGTTACCACACTTTTTAGTTAATTGCTTTCAAAATAAAGATTCTTAAACAAAAGACATTCTTTATACAAGTAATCTAAAAATGAGAAGATTAAGCTTTTTCTTATGATCTTATTTGGCAGGTGTTGACTGCGCCACCACTTCGTCAATAAGACCGTAATTTTTCGCTTCTTCAGGGCTCATAAAGAAATCCCTTTCTGAATCTTGGGCGATTTTTTCGATGGGCTGTCCGGTGCATAAAGCCAAGATTTCGTTCAACCTTTTCTTCATGAAAAGAATTTCTTTAGCCTGAATGCGTACATCTTCGGCTCTGCCGCCGACGCCGCCTGAGGGTTGGTGAATCATGATCCGGCTGTTCGGGAGAGCGTATCTACGTCCCTTAGTTCCTGCAGCAAGGAGGAAAGCACCCATAGAAGAGGCTTGGCCAATGCAGTAGGTATTCACGTTGCAAGACATCCATTTCAGGGTGTCGAAAATGGCAAGACCGGCCGTGATGTACCCGCCCATGGAATTGATATAGATGTTGACGTCTTTTTTCGGGTCTTCCATTCGGAGGAAAAGAAGCTGCGCTACAACGACATTAGCTACATGATCCGTAATATCTGTACCGATAAATACAATACGGTCTTTTAATAACCTTGAAAAGATATCCATAGAGCGTTCGCCCCGGCCTGTATCTTCTATAACGTAGGGAGTTAAAGAAGCGAGCGTTCTTCGTTTATCGTCTTGGTACATGTCTAATCCTTCTATTGATCCTTCGAAATCACTATCCTTATTAAGCCAAAGGAAGTGTTTTTTTCAATTCATTATATTTATATAAGGCTTTAGCAAAATCAAGCAATTTAAAAAAGGAAGTAAGCCTTACTTCCTTTTTTGATTCTTAAAGACAGGCAAGATTTTAAGTATCTTAAGAACCTAAAAACTAGTCCCCTGATTTTTTTTGTGCTAAAAGTAAATCAGCTACCTTATCGCTAATCAAGTGATTATAAACGGTGATTAGCACATCATTTGGAGTCTCATCTTGTCTTGCAGACTCAGCTCTTCCGGTTTCAGGATTGAGATAGCGTCTTTTGACAAGTTCGGAGATCACTTCTTGACGGTCTACTTCAATGTTGTGCTTGCTTGCAAATTTTTGAGCAATAAAATGCCAGCGGCAGCTTTCTTCTACTTCATTTTTTAGTTCTTCTTCATAAGCGCTCATCTCTTCGGCAAGGCTTTTTTCACCCCTTGCATGGCTGGTTAATTGCTCAGCTTTTCTTGTTAGCGCCTTGTTTGTCTCTGCAGCAATAATCGAATTTGGTATTTCGAAAGTGTAGGTTCTTGCAATAGCGCGCTCAAGATTATGCCGGGTCTTTTCACGAGCTACTTCCTCATGAGTTCTTTTTAAGTCGCTTGCAATGCGATCATGCAATTCGGCTGCCGTCTGAAGACCAACTTTTTTAGCTAGCTCATCATCAAGGGGGGGGAGGGAGCTGACATTGATGCCTTTTACAGTGACAAGGCAGCGAACAGGGTGGAAGTTCGGGTTATGAGCGCCTTCTTCCTCACGGCTTGTCTCTTCTTTTTTTTCATCGATATTCATGCCGAGAAGGAGCTCGTGAAGCCAGGTTCCAAGCTTTCCTTTGGCCACTTCAATGCGGGTATTTTGGCAGATAAATTTCCCCGGAACATCGAGATCTTCAATGTCAACATCAACAAAATCCCCTTCCTGAACAGGACGATTAGCCACTGCCGTCCAGTCCGCGTATTGATAGCGGATATCTTCTATAATTTGATTGATTTTGGTCTCAGTGACAGCTTCCGGCTCAATTTGATCCCATTTTACTTTAGAAATATCAATTTCCGGGATATCGGGCATCGCTTCAAATTCGACAATGACTTCAGCGCCTTCCCTGCTCAAAAATGGAATTTTAGCTCCCTGGACGCTATCTTTTCTAAAGGGATGAACTTCAGTTAAGCGCATGGCATGGACAAAAGCTTCTTGTAAAACTTCATTTCTCCATTCTTTTTCAACATCTTTAGAAAAATGTTGGATAACCAAATTTTCAGGAACTTTACCTTTTCGAAACCCGGGAAGCGAGATGCCTTTATTTACAGCTTTTACCGCCTTTTGGAGAAGGGATTTTACAGCTTGCCCCCCTACCTCGATTTTAAAGCTGACACGGCAACCGCTATCTCTAGTTAAAAGAACTTTATAGTCGCTATTTTGAAATTCTTGTTGGGAGGGATGATTCTGAGACAAAGGATGATCTCCAATTACAAATTTATTTAGTTTTCAGTTGCCCTTTGAAGATTTAAGTTTTGAAACTTAAGCAAAAAAGGTTTCAAGAAAAGCCATTATGATCTATTGAGACAAAAAAATCCAGAAAATCGTGGAAGGAATCGAGAGGAAGTTTTTTTAAGAAGAATTGAATTAAAATTTGATTGTTTTTGAAAGAATTTAGATAAGCGGGTGATGAGGCTCGAACTCACGACCCTCACGTTGGCAACGTGATGCTCTACCACTGAGCTACACCCGCAATTAGTAAGGCTTGATGTTTTTGACTTTTTTGGACATGAAAAAAAAATTAGCTTTAGGCAGCTCATTTTAAAAGTAGTCTAAAAAAACCTATTAGCGGGTGATGAGGCTCGAACTCACGACCCTCACGTTGGCAACGTGATGCTCTACCACTGAGCTACACCCGCTTAACTTGAGCCGTAAGTATAGATAGAGGTTGTTTTTTTATGCAACAAAAATGGAAGTCAATCTTCTTTTTTAACTTCAGGCACGGGATCATAGCCGCCTTTTGACCAAGGCCCGCAAACAAGAAGTCTTTTCATGGTAAGATAGAAGCCTTTAAAAAATCCATGGTTTGAAATGGCTTCATGGGCATAGTGAGAACAGCTTGGATAGAATCTGCAGACGTTTCCAAGGAAGGGGCTTATAGCCAGTTGATAGATTTTAATTAAAGCGAGAGAAAGAGATTTCATATAAGTTTTAAAATGTCATGAAAAAAAACAAGGGCTACTTCAAGAATAATTAATATAATAATGGCAAGCTCAAGCCGGCTTGAATGTTGATGATTTAATTCATTGCCAAGCATTTCGAATAGATCGTGCATCACATCAAGTTGATGGTTAAGAGCCTTAGCTCTTGGCTGTAAATCAAGCTCTACGGCTGTCATCTGATAGATGGACTCATATTGCGGGTACTCCCAAAAAAATTCAGGCGTATCTAAAACATTGACGTGTAGATTGATAGAGCTTCTTTCCAGAAAAAGAATCCCCATGCACCGGCGAATCTCTTTTCTAGAGAGGGGAATACGGCCGTGTTTCGCGAGCGCTTCAGGCAAATATTTGGTTTTTTCAAAATTGCTTTGGATCATGATTTCAAAAGTTCCAAGCTTCACAGACTGAGCAAGGCCGTGAGAAAAAGCAAGTTTTGTCAATAAGTTATCATCGGCAAGAGAAATAAGGTCATTTTTAAATGAGGATTTACCGTTAATTGAAAAATGAATTTTATCCTTTTCAAAAGGATCTAAAGAAGTTTCCTCAAATGGGCGAATTTCTTCTCTTATTTTTTTAACTTCATCAAAGTTTAAGCCCCAGGAAACAAAAGCTCCATAGGGAAAGAAGAAAACATCCCCTCTTTCTCCTTGGGAACCGATCCAATTTACATAAATGACTTCCCTATGCCTCGCGGCATTTCTAGTTTGTCTAAAAAAGTCGTCTAACGCTTTAGTTAAATAAGAGGCGGCTGTGCAAACTGAGTAGCATTCCATAGATTAATTTCATGGTTACTTTTATTTTTGAAAATGGACTAGGAGGAAATTTAGTGCAAGAGTCTAGAGGAAGGAATTAAAATTTGCGAAAGGGGGGACTTGAACCCCCATGAGGAAACCTCGCTACCACCTCAAGGTAGTGCGTCTGCCATTTCGCCACTTTCGCTTTAAAACGCCTATTAACTTAGCATAAGAGAGTTCTTGCTGGCAAGAAAAAATCTATTTTTTTTCTAAAAACCTTTTTTTAGAAAATTTATTTTATTTTTTATGTATGATTCATAGTGTTCCTACCTTAAAGGACTCTTTATGACTGCACCATTTTCCCATCAACTCTTTCAAGCTTTATTTGAGAAGGCCAAAATTGGATCGAGAGAAACCTCTTGGGCGGGGTTTTGCGAAAGGGAGCAAGAGGTTTATAATTCTTTTTTTGAATCTTTGGAGAGTTCAACTGATCCGAAAAGTGAAAAAGACTCGATTCTTCATTTTTTAAAGGGTCTTGAGGAGCCTCTCTCTCTAATAAATTTAAAAACAGGCCCGATTGAACCTTTTAGCGGCAATCGCCTTTATGAAGTTATTTCCGGGGAAAATAGATACGTCTTAAAAGTTTATCAAACGAATCTAATAGAAGCTTTTGAAGAAGCGATAGCCTCGGATGTATTTCACAGACTTAAGCTAAAATCCCTCTCTACCCCGCCTATTATTAAGGCAGCAAAAATCAGTCTTGCCCATTCTAAAAGAATTTTTTTTCTTATGCCGAAAGTAGATACCCATACCTTCGACATGTTGATGAAGAGTTATCTTGAAAAAAACAAACTTAAAAAAGAGATGGAAGAAAGTTTTTTATCTTTCGGAAAAAGCCTGAATGAATGGCACTATTGCAAAGGGGATTTAGGGGAAAAAAAACTTAAGGCGCTATTTAAGCAACCCCTTTTAGAGCTATATAAGAGGGCCGAATTTCTTCTTAGAAACCAACAAGAACCCTTGATAGAAGTAGATGGATTAAAAAAATATTTTAATGAAAAGCTAAGCCTTTTTTTTAATACGAAATTTCCGGTTGGCTTCATGCATGGCGACCTGCATTTTGGCAATATGGGCCTTGACTTGAACTACAACAGTTTCATTTTTGATCTATCCAGTTCATTTCTATCGTTTCAAAAGAAAAATGTTCCTCATGGAATCCCTTATTTTGATGTGCATAATGTTCTCTCAAATATTTTAAGTTGGAAACTTTTTGGATTAACTCAAGAAGATGCCGATGATTTTTCTAAATCCTTTTTAGAAGGGAACTCAGGAGGAAAAATCCTTGATTTTGGGCTGTCGGATTTCTTCACTTTAATTGAAACCCTAAAAGCGATCCCTCGTTTTTTAGATGAAGAAGAAAGAGTTTTATCAGAAACAAAGGAAATCGGCAAAAAAATTGTGTTAGATAGACTCAAAGAGCTTAATTCCCGTATTTAACAAGAAATTCTTTCTTGGAAGAATGAGTTCGTCATTTTTTTGAAATGCAAAGGAAGGTGGAGAGTGTCAATTTCTTTAAAATTTTTGCAGTGGGCGAGTTTTAAAAGCAGCTCTCTGTCTTCTTCGTTTAAAGAAAAGCATTGCGTTTCTTCCTTGCAATGGGAGCAGAGAAGCATTCCCTCTTGTAAATAACTTTTGTTTAAAGCGGTCTCGCAAAGAGTGCAAGTAGGCGCTATTTTAAATAAACCCTCTAAAAGGAGTGTTTTCAGCCTAAAACTTGCTGAAAGAATCCAAGGGTCTTTCATGGAAGTTAGTCTTTCAAGGTAACAAATCGCCAAGTCAAAAAGAAGGGGGGCGGGCTTTTCAGGCATTTGTGAAGAGAGTACCACACCTGCTATATCAAAAGCTGTCATTAAAGCTTCATAGTTGGAGCGCATTTCAAGAAATAAGTTTATGATCGAGGTTTCTCTTCCCTTAAAAAAATCCCCCTGGCCTTCCTGGTATAGAATCTCAACATGACTTAAAGGGTCTTGAAAAAAAGGGGCTGATCTTTTTTTTAGGGCATTCTGAACAAAAAAGGGTAAAACACCCCTATCTTTTGTAAAAACATTTAAAATAGCATGCCCTTCTCCATAGGGAGTCGTTGACAGAATAAGAGCTTCGCTTCGAAATAAGGGCTTTTGAGACATAATTTCTAATTTTTTAACCTTAGTATGGGAAGAGCAAGAGAAAAAGAAAAGCCCTAATTCCTTAAATTTTAAAGAGATTTTCTTTTGCAAAAAACAAGAATCAGAGTATGATTCATTCATCTTTTTTTGCACCGATAGCTCAATGGATAGAGTATCCGGCTTCGAACCGGGTGGTTAGAGGTTCGAGTCCTCTTCGGTGCAAACCCAAGGCGCTTCCTGATGGAAAGCGCCTTTCTCATTTAAGGGCTGACACGCTTCTTATTTTTTAAATTCATCTCACCAAATTTGGATCATTTTTGCCGCCTAACGGAAAATGGATGCAAAAATTTGGAACTACTGGAGAAATTTCAGGCTTCCGATTACCTTAGGATGGTATCCAAGCTCAAATGAAATGAAATAATGGGGACACGACTTTATGAAATTAAATGAATTAGAGATAAAACTTCAAATCTGTTCGGAAGAACATTTTCAAGAAGTATTTAATTCTTGCATAAGATTATTTGGGACGGCTCAATCCCATATGCACCAGCTTGATGAATATTATGATACACCTGACGGACAGCTTAAAAAACAAGATCTAGTCATTAGGATACGCTCTAATGGTGAAAAGAAAACGATTGCTCTTAAAAGTCCAAGAGTAGAGTTACCAAGCGGCATGACAAATAGAATTGAGCTTGAATTTTTATCTGCCGACGGAGAAAAAGTTCATGAACAGCTTGCAAGTCAAGGATTAAACCCCAATGAAGCCGCAGAAAAAGAACGTTGGACATTCGTTTATAACGATTGCGAGATTGTTTTAGATAAGTTGCCGTTTATTGGGTCATTTATTGAAATTGAAGGCCCCTCAGAAATTGCCATCAACCAAATTGTTTTTTTATTGAATTTAACATCTTGTTCACCTGTTCGGCAAAACTATGGCGAGCTTATGGTGGCAAAATTTCGGCAATTACAATTGCCTCTATCCAATATAAGAGCCACATTTGCACATGAAATAGAATACCTGGCTTTTAAATAGATAGAGGAGAAATGTAATCGCTCGGAAAGTGAGGGATAATTTTCCTGAACTTAAATTTCAATTAACGTAAAATCCCTATTTTGGCCTTTTCAAAACGTCAAGTTTTCGTAAAAGTTCGCCGATTTCTTTTGTCCATTCAACTTTTTGAGACTCTTCATAAAGTGTAATATCAAGAAAGCCATGAATGAGACCGGCAAATGATTTGTGTATGACAGTGACTTTTGCATTCTGAAGCTGAGAGGAGTATTTCTCACCGTCATAAGCTAAAGGGTCATATTCGGCTGTTACAATAAGCGTTTTTGGGAGATTTTCTAGTTTTGAGCTAAAGTCCAAGGCCGCGTAAGGGTTTTTTAAATCTTCTTCATTTTGAATATACTGACTCCAGAAGTATTTCATAGCCTCTTTGGTAAGGAAATATTGATCCGGACACTTATCATAAATCTCATCTAAGATGAAAGGGCTGATAACAGGGTAAATGAGTAATTGAGCTGAGAGTTTAGGGCCATTATTATCCCTTGCCATTAAAGCAACAGCTCCGGCCAGATTTCCCCCTGCGCTTTCCCCTCCGACAAATACATTTTCTCCATCTCCGCCAAAAAGATAGGTATTTTTAGAGACCCATTTTACAGCTTCATAAGCATCTTCTAAAGGTTTTGGAAAAGGAAACTCGGGAGCTAAGCGATAATCAACTGAAGCTATAATGCACCCAAGATGATTTGAGAGCCTTCGGCAAACAGCATCTGCTTCCTCAACACTTCCAAAGACCCACCCTCCTCCATGAAAATAGACCATTACAGGTAAGCTTGTGGTTGCATTCGGGATATAGATTCTTAAAGGTATTTTATGGTTATCGCGCCCCGGAATTTCAAAATCCACAATCCGATTAACAGATTCACGCTCTTTATAATATTCAGACATCGATTGAGCATTCATTTTTCGCTCTTCAGCAAGAGAAAGATTTGATGAATTTGTTTCAAGTTCCTTTTGCCGATCGATAAATGCTTTAAAGTTAGTGTCCTTAAAAAGGTCGACCCTGTTTTCAGATTTCATATTTATATTTCCGTAATAGACATAAAGCAGCGTAAAAATACTAAAAATAAAAAGTGAAAGCCTACAAAAATTTTTAGCTCGTTTATTCATTTCTTGTGATAAATTAAATGATTTGAATGACTTTAGAATACACTTGTGCGGTTATTTTTGGAATTTAATGTTGCTAGCGTCAAATTTTTTTGATTCTGAGGTATCGGGTCAAGAGGTCAAATTGACTAATTTCTATAAAGCTGAAGGTGCTTCTAAATAAGAATTCCCCTTGCGCCTATTAAAAATAAGATTGAATTTTAACCCTTTATACTTTTCGCTTTAAAAAATTATGATTAAATTTTTTTTATTTTCCCTATGGACCTCTCTTTCATTTATAAGTTTAGAAGGTAGTATGAAGGCATTAGAGTCGACCCATTTTTTGATAAGACCTGCAAAATCAGGGGAAGAAGCCATTCTATTTGATCTCATTTTAGAGCTTGCAGAGTATGAAGGAAAAGATCTCGCGGTTTTACCGATAAATATAGAGAGCCTAAAAACCTTTGGATTCGAGGATAAACCCTATTTTTATACGGAATTTGCTGAGGTTGATGAAAAGGTTGTCGGCTACGCTTTATATTATTACGGATTTTCTGCCAATCAAGGCTTCCCCATCCTCTATTTGGAAGATCTTTATGTAAAGCCTGAATATAGAGATTTGGGGATCGGCACCCGCTTTTTAAAGAGATTGGCTCAATATGCCTTGCAAAGAAATTGCTGCCGCCTTGAATGGCATGTTTTTTCATGGAATAGGGAAGCTATTAACTTCTATAAAAAAATTGGCGGTATTTTAAAGGAAAATCTCATCCAAGTACATCTAGAAAAGGAGCATTTGCAAAAGATAACAAGCTACTGATTTTTAAATTCTAAAGCCTTTATAAGGTTTTTTTCTTGTCGTTGACATTTTTCTTTGTTTGGTTTTTTTTAAGAGGACGATTTTCAATTCTCTTAAAAAAAGGAATATTCTTATGCAACTTCTTACATGGCTTAGCGGCGGGTCTACGACATCAAGTTATGAACTGCCCAGAACGAAAGTTAATAATCCAATTGATAGATCTTTGGAATCAAGACTTGAAAATTTAGAAAGCTATTCCCTTTTAGAACTTCAGAAACTTTATGAAGATCTTCTAAGAAGAAAGATCAGTAAAGACAATCCGAACTTGCAAAAAGTCATGTCTTCTATAGAGGCAATGAGAAACGATCTTCCCCTTTTTGCAAAAACTATGGCAATTCATAAAAAAGAAGAGAAGTATTCCTCAAACAGGTTAGAGCTTAAAGAACAGGATCCGACAAAGTTATTTGCCTTTAGTCTTTCTCTTGAAGAAGTGAAAAAAATTGTCGATGAAAGAGGGGATGAGCTTCTTGAAATTACCCTCCTTATGGCTGTGGATGATGAATTGGTAGCTAAAATTGCTGAAAAATGCGTTAACTTAACTAGCTTTGTTGTATTTGGATTTGCTATTCCAGGCTGCACTACAAATGCACTTAATGAAATTAAGAAAATGGTGAAATTAAACACCCTTTCCCTGGACTATTCCTCCTTTAGGGATTGGACCTCAAAAGATATTGTCAGTTTGCTATCGCAAACCTATTTTCAAGAAAATATGACGACACTCAGCTGTTCTGTATTTGATTGCGGAGATTCAGTGTTTCCTCCCATTGCGCAGTATAAAAATCTAAATAAGTTAACTTTGGAATCAGGTTTTGACTATAATTTAATGCCGGTTTTAACTTCCCCAACCTTGCAAAAAACTGTGACTAAACTTCACTTAAAATATGTGTATAAAGTTACAGATGAAATGATAGAGGCCTTAAAAAACTTCACGGAGCTAAAGCATTTAGAGATTACCCCAAGTGAAGAGTATGTTGGCGCAGGGTCTTGGTTTGTGGAATCTCAAAAATTTCAGGAATATTTAAAGTCTAATGGTAAAAATTTGGATGTCTTGATTCTTGGAAAAGAGGTGATTCTTGATGCAAAGATTATGCAAACAATTTTTACCCTGACTCAATTAGAAAAACTAGTCCTTGCCAATTGCAGGCGCGTAAATTTGGATGATGAGCCTTTCCTTGGCCTTCAGAATATGAGGAAGCTTTCTCATTTGACAATGAGACGTTTGGGAGACAAAGATAATAGCGGGTTTGGACCTCGTGAATTTTCTCATTTAGCCGGACTTTCCTTAGTTGAACTTGACTTGAGCTTTCATAGAAAAAGCGGAACTTCTTTAGAGGGTTGGCAACTCTTAACTCATGGAGAAGCGGCAAAAACGTTAAAGGCTCTTTCGATTGAAGGCCTTCAAACCACAGACATTAGGGGAGAAGCTTATAATTTTTTAGGCAATTTATCTCTTGATTCCCTGAGAATTAACAATTGCGGTTGGGTGAATGACGATGTCCTTAAATCCTGGATCGGAACTCCTCTTTCTAGAACACTAAGCGAACTGGAGATAAGGGGTAATGCTTTGACGCCGGAAGCCTTTGTGCTGTTCAATAATTTCCCTGCACTTTCCGTTTTGGGTTTATCTCAAAATAATGGAATCGACGGTGTCAATAAGGCAGGGTATTATTTGACAGAAAACGAACATTTAAGAAGGAACTTGAGAGGTCTTTACATCGGTGATGTCGATGTGGAACTTAATGCTATTCTTAAATTAGTGAATAATTTTGAAAAGTTAGAGGTTTTGATTACAGCCTGCAATAGTGGGGTAACAAAAGAGGAAGAAAAATTAATTAATAATGTTTGCGAGAAGAAGGGAATATCTTATTTGCCGGATGGCTCAGAGGTTAGGTGGCGTTATCAATCTCTTTTACAAACGATAAAATTTTATAAAAAGCAACGAGAATAATTTATTTATAAACTCTTCTAAATTAAAATTTAACTATGTTATTTCTTATATTAAACCGATAACTATCTTTTCGGAGGAATATGAGAGTCATAGAGTCTTTAAACTTGGAAGAAGCGAAAAAGATCATTGCAGCGGCAGAAAAAAAGGCTATTGAAATTGGGCAGCCAATGAATATAGCAGTTGTTGATGCCGGCGGAAATCTAATTGCCCACGAGAGAATGGACGGGGCTTGGATTGGAAGCATTGATATCTCGATAAAAAAGGCCTTTACCTCTCGGGCCTTTGATATTTCTACTAAGGAATTGGGCGAAAATTCTCAGCCCGGCAAGCAATTCTATGGCATCCATCTCTCAAATCAAGAAAAGATCATGATTTTTGCAGGTGGATTGCCTATCAAAAAAAATGGACAAGTAGTCGGGGCCATTGGAGTAAGCGGGGGATCCGGGGATCAGGATCAGGAAGTGGCTGAGTACGGGGCAAGGTCTTTATAATTTACAAAATCTTAATTATAAATTTATTTTAATTAATATATTAATCTATACTATTTTCCTTTAATTTTAAATTAAAGGATAAAAAATGAATTCTATCGGCCCCAATCTCCCAGAGCTTCACGATCTAAGTTTTGAAGTTATTGATTCTATGCAAGAAAGCTCTCTTCCCTTCTTTAAAGAGCTTAATCAATTGCCCGAAACTGCCCTTGAGGTCAGAGCTTTTAAGGCTATCAAAGCGAGTAATATTTATCCAAATAAGGAAGAAAAAGAAAGAGCCCTAGAGATGGCGTCTTATGCTGCGATCATGTACCGCGAGTTGGATGAAATTGAAGAAGTTTTTGGCAATCAACTATTGCCCACTCCAACTGATTTGGGAGTTTTTCTCCCCACAGGACTAAAACTTCAAGCTTTCGGCAAAGAAGGAGAGGTTGTTCTCGCCATTAGAGGAACCGAGCTAGATCAAGACCTGTTGACTATGATTAAAAATCTGATTGCAGATATGGGAATCGGGCGTCATAAATCAAATGAAGATCTCTACCAATCGATCCAAAAAGTGAACGAGAGAGTTTCGACAAGGTATGGGTATGAGATCGAAGAAGGGGTTTTGGAAAAATTTAAAGCCCTTCTAGAAGTTCGTGTTTTAGGAGACAACGATTCAAGCCGGGTTTTTGAGGTAGCAAGCAGGGTTGCGAAAAGTATTGGGGAGGGAATCGCTAAGGGCGGTGCTTTCGGTGTTCTCACAGGCGGTATTATAGGCGCAGCAGCCTTAGGTATTGGTCTTGCAAGCTTTCCGATTGCTGCAACGGCTGCCGGAGCCGTTGGCATTAGCGGCGCTTTTTTTGGCGGCGGCATAAATGGGGCTTCAGAAACAGTCCAATGTTTAACAGTCATGGATGGCTACCCAACTCTTCTTTCCTATGTTAAAGCGACAGATGATTACATAGTGGCTTTAAGAGAGCGCGGCTTAATTAATCAAAGTGTTAAACTAACTGTTGTAGGCCACTCTCTTGCAGGTTATTTAGCAGCAACGACCGCTACCCAAGCGGATGAAATCCATGCCTTTAATGGCCCGGGGCTTCGCTTAGATACAGAAATGTCTGAAATCTGCAATAACTTAGGCTGGAACCGAAAAATAAATCCTATTGTAGAGTATCATTCTTATTCTATGGAAACGGACTTTATAGGCAACTTATGTACAAGAACCGGACCTTTAAGAACATTGACGCTTCCTATTACTTTTGATGCCGTTATCAATGATTTTCCAGCTTGTAATTACAAAGGTCCGCTTGCCCATCATGGGATAATGATCATTCGAGAGCTTATTCGAAATTCTTCCATCATAGGAGTAGAAAAGCCTTTAGCTCTCACTTATCCAAAAAAAGATGAAGGTGAAAAAGAAAATTAAAAAAATCCCTCTCAAGAGGGATTTTTTGTTTAGTTACTTTTAAAAAAGCTCCCTTAATGTTTAATAGCTTCAGTTTTAATTTTCTAAAAATTGAAATTTCCTTTAAAAATGAGGGCAAAATTTTTTAAAGGGAACATTTCAATGTCATGTGAAGTCCAAAAATATATAACTGCTTCTCCTCGTACGCCCTCTCTTTTTGAAAGATTTATGGAAATCAATAGGGGAGAGAAAAACACCCTTAAGAGAAAGAAAGCCTGGGAAGAATGCCTTGAGTTAAGTGAGGAAGTAGCAAGCTACTCCACCACCATTTTCTTGGGTTTAGGAACCATCACTTTCTTTTGTTTAAAAAAATTCCCAAAAACTGCTTTGTTATTAAATCTTCTTTTTTTAATACCTGCCCTATTATTTAGAGATGTGGAAATTGTTTCCGCAAAAGCGCAAGAAATACTGAAGGCAACCCATCAAAAAATTTCTACACCACAGGAGCTTGCAGCAAAACTCCTTGAAGACACGTGGTTTATGAATAAATTTTTTACAAATCTTCTTATCAGACAATTGAACAAAAGGACGTTCAGTTTATAAAATTTTAATAATCAATAGATTAGAGTATCTAAGAAAATTGATTAAAATTTTTAAGTTGAACTTGAGGATCTTCGCTAATCCCATTATAATAAGAATGTAAACCTTTAAGAAGGCCTACTTAGAGATAGACCTAAATTTTAAAGGCTATGTTAAGACGTATGAGGTATGTATGACCCGAAAAATGAAAGCTCTTGAATTCGTAGATAATGGCTACAATATTTCTGTTACCGGAAGGCATGTTCTTGTAACAGACGCAATGAAAGATTATGCTATAGAGAAACTATCTCGAATTGAAAAGTTCACTGATCGCATTATTGATGTTGCTATACGTATGGACATCCAGAGAGCTGAGCACCGTGTTGACCTTTATATGACAGTCGGACATCTAAAAATTAAAAGTTCAGCTACAAGTAACGACATGTACGCGTCAATTGATAAAGCTGTGCATAAATTAGAGACTCAGCTTTTGAAGTATAAGAGCCGACTGCAAGATCATACCGCAAAAAACCTTTCATCCATAGATATGAAAGTTAATGTTTTAGGTTTAGGTGGGAGTGATCTCAAGGAAATCAACGATGAAATTGAATCAGAAAATAACCGTGCTCTTATAGACAGTTATAGATCTCATAAAGTTGTGGACTCTGAGACTAGGCCTTTAAAAACCTTGAACCTCGATGAAGCTGTTATGAAAATGGATCTTTCAGGAGATTCTTTTTTAATTTTTCGATCGGAAGAAGATCAAAAGCTAAAGGTGATTTATAAAAGAAAAGAAGGCAATTACGGGGTAATTGAAATAGAAAGTTAATGCCTGCGGCCGATAAATTGTTTTGTCTTTCAAGAAATAAATGGATTGCCTCTACACCTGAGGAAGGCGTGAGGCAATTTTTTTTGCATCTCATGGTAAAAAATCTTGGATTTCCGAAAAACCTTCTTTCTGTGGAAGCAAGGCTTAAGAATTTTCTTTTTGAATCGAAAAAAATTCCCAAAAGAAGAGCGGATATCATCGGTTTTTTTCCCTTTAAGGATACGCTCAAACCTTTGATTTTAATTGAGTGTAAAAAAGGGCCTCTTAAAGAGGAGGATTTCTACCAAGCCTCAGGATATAACTTTCACTTGCAGGCAGCTTTTTTTGGAGTGGCTTCAAAAAATGAATTAATGATTTGCGATGCTAGAAAAATAGAGCCTGCATTTTATCATATCCCTCCGTATCAAGAACTTGTTCTTAAAGCTTCCCGATTAAAGGATTCTTAAGTCTTTGTCACTAAAAAAATTTCACCGTTTTCAATTTCAATATCATAACGCTTAGCCTCTTCTCCTTCGACGTTTGTGCAAGCGCCTGTCGCGATATTAAATTCCCATCCATGCCATGGACAGGTGACTTTACAGTCTTCAATTGTCCCCTCGCCAAGAGGCCCTCCGTCATGCGGGCATTCATTGGAAAGAGCAAGTATTTTTCCTTCAATATTAAAGAGGGCTATTTCTTCACCCCCGGGGATAGATACGATTCTTGCTTTACCCACCGGAATATCTTCTAAAAGTGCAATTTTAGTTCTCATATCAGTATCCGTGATCTCCGCCGACAGCTCCGCTTGGATGTAGGGCTAAATAATAAGTTACAAGATAAGGATTTCCGCTTTCAACAGTAACCCAGCCGGTTTTTCCTTGAAAAAAAGCTTCTAAGTCTTCACTTTTTGTCGTATCGATTAAAAAGGCTCCATGTGGAGGAATTTCGATTTCTTTTCTTAAAATTTCCAAATCGCTTTCCCTATAAAACTGTAAAAGGATCTTATCAGATTTTTTATAATCCTTTTCAGGGGAAGAATTCATGATAAATAAACAAAAATGCGGGGTGTCAAAAACAAGAGGAGCCCATCTAAACGATTTATTTTTCTTCTCAAAATCAGGATTAAAGGGTTGAAGGTTGGTGCAAATATTACAGCCAAGGATTTCCTTTTTTTGGGTAACGTCTAAAGCAATTTTTATTCTTGAGGGAATAGGGTCTTTTCCGGTTTTTGTAGCAATTAGCCTTATAGAAAGGGGTTCTATGGGATCTTTACCTAAGAAATTGCGAACGAAATTTTTCATTGGAAAGCGTTTGAATTGAGATTCTGATTCTAAATTTTCAAAAAGTTTTCCTTTACCGATTAGGGTTCCATTTAAAGTGTAGATTTCAGCATCGATTGAAAATTGAGAAGGGGTATAGATGGGGTAGAAAGAAAGGGTTGTTTCAAGATCATCTTCAATTAGCAAAGGGAGTATTAAACTTGCGTCATGCCATTTTTCTTCCGAATCCAACCAGTAGTCTTTTTTCGAGGTGGCGGTTGTGCAATCGTAATAAGAGTGGGTGATGGACGCAATAAAGGGAATATCTTGAAAATTACCAACAAGTAATCTTGGAAAAGCCCACTCTATATCGAAATTCAATTTTAGTGTTCCAATTTCATTTTTAAGAAAGGGGGCTAAATCAATTTCCTTTGCCGGATAAATAAATTTTGTTTCGTAAGGAGCGACTTTTCCCAAACGGAATAAATTCTCCTGGATATTTCCATTAGCATTAATAAAAGTAGCTTTGATATTTTTATCTTTATCTTCTTTAGGACCATTTACAAAAGCAAAAAAGGGATTCCCGCCATTCGCCAACGTTATATTAAAGCCGCTTTCAGCAACTTTTGTAACCGTATTGGCCTGATAATCCTCATAATTGTTAAAAATTCGCTCCGCTGTGTGAACAAATGTGCTGAAATCGGCCCCGTAATAGTTTACAGTGGTTGCCGGAAAAGGAAAAACAAGAGGCATGCTTGAAAAAAATTCAAGTTCCAAAGACCCTTCAAACAATTCTTCTCCATACTCCGATTCCTCTAAAATATCCTTAACTTCCACACGGAAAGCCCTGGGTTCTGTAATGAGTGAAAAGGTTCTGCTTAAGAGTGTCCCATCTTTTCTTCTAAGTGTTTTTACAAAGCCGATGGCCGGAATATTTCTTTTCACCATCCAATATCCAAAGAAAAGGACGCGAGATTGGATTAAAGGAGATTGCATGACCGGAAAAATTGCTGAAGCTCGGAAAGCAGGCTCTTTTTTATTCAGACTCTCTTTTTTTGTGGTTTCTTCGAGGTGATCCCAGTAGCTTCGCATGATTTTTATAAAGCCTTAGTTTACAGGTTTTTAGGTGTTTAAGTGGGAACCCGTTTAGTTTTTAGTATAAAAAAATAATTTTAAAGGGGAAAGCATTATTCCTTAGGTTTTTTAAAACCAAAACGATTCCTCTCCATTGAAAAGATATTTTTAATTTGATAATTTTTTATTGGGAGATTTAGAGGATGAGCTAAGTTAACCTTAGGGGAAATTATGGCCGAAAAAGATGATACCGTAGACAAAGCTCTAAATGAAATTAAAAAAATAATGGATTTAATTTCAAAACATAAATCTGAAGCTTTGAATCTTGATTTAGTCGAAGATATTAATGAAAAATTAGATGATTTAGAAAGCAAAGTGACCAGTTTTTCAGAAGACACGGATGAAATGCTTCTAAATTTCGGCATGACTAAGCAGCGAATGGCAGAGGTCGTTAAAGAAGTCCCGATAGACATTGAAGGAGATGAAAAGGAAGCTTTAAAAAGGGCTTTAGAGCTTAAAGATGAAATCATGAAAATGAGAGAGGAATACGCCAAAGAAATCGGTGTTCCCGGAAAGACAACAGAAGAAATTGAAGCTTCAAAAAGTCCCAAAGAAAAAAAACGTGCGGAAAAAAAACTTTCTAAAGAAGAGCATCGGAAGAAGTACAAGAGACTAGGCAGCTCAAAAAAATGGAAGCCTCTTTAATCTATTAATGAAAAGGGTCGTAAAGGTCGATAAATGGATGAAAAGGAGAATTTGGAAAGAAATCTCGCTCTTTTTGGAAAAATTTTTCCAGCAGATGCGAGCCGCATAAGAGAGATACCTTTCACCGAGGTTCATTTTGCTGAAAGTGTGAATGGACTTCCTAATTTGACAATTGAAGAAGGGGGCGAACTACATTTTTTATTAAATAAAGAAAATCCAATAGAAGAAGCTTATCTCTGGACGAGTTCTTTGCCTCTTACTACTATCGATGTCGTTTTTATATATGGTGTAGGTCTTGGATATTATTACGATGCCCTAGAGAGCTGGTTAAATTCAGGTCCGAACAAAAATATCATATTCATTGAGGATAACCCTGAAATTCTTAAAAGGTTTTTTCAAACGGAAAAAGCCGCAAAAATTCTTGCCAACTCAAAAGTTAGAATTTACTTAATAGAAAATTTTCTCAAAGAAGATAAAAAATTTAATGAAATTGCTCTTTTCTATTGTAAAGCTCCATTCAAAATTAGCGCCCTCCTATACAACCTGCGGCAAAAAAGTGAAAAATTAATAAAGCTTAATACTGTATTAGAGTACATGCTCAATATCCAAAAGATCTCTTCATTTGAGCTTGAACACTTGGGGTATAACTTTTTCTTAAATTTCTTTCAAAATCTGGTAAAACTTCCGGAATCGAAACAAGCAAGTTTGCTTTACAATCGCTTTAAGGGCATGCCGGCTATCATCTGCGGGGCAGGACCTTCCTTGAATAAAAACATTCACATTTTAAAAAAGCTAAAAGATAAGGCTGTCATCATAGCACCCGGAACCGCTATGAATGTGCTGAATAAAGCCGGCATTGTTCCCCATTTTGGCGCAGGTATAGATCCAAACCCGGATCAGACGCTTCGAATCCTGACTAACAATGCTTTTATGACCCCTTATTTTTATAAAACAAGAATGAATGCTACAGCGCTTAATTTGATTCAAGGGGATTTGCTTTATTTAAATGGCTCCTATGGATACAAAATCTCTTCTTGGTTTGAAGAAGAGCTTGGACTGAAAGGAACTCCTTTGGAGGAAGGGTATAATGTAGTTAACGCATCCTTTGAAATCGCGAATGCTTTAGGATGCAGCCCTCTAATAACTGTCGGCGTCGATTTAGCTTATTCAGATGATGAATCTTATGCTGATCTAACAGCCAAACATCCTTTAAGCACAAATCCCATTCCATTCAAAACTAAAACTGAGACAGAAGAGCTTCTTTCCAGAATGGATATCAATGGAAAACCTGTCATGACCTTATGGAAGTGGCTTTTGGAGTCTGTTTGGTATTCAAGATGGGTCTTGGAGAACCCTCAAGCAGAGTTTTTAAATGCGACTGAAGGCGGTATCGGATTTCCGGGAGTTTCGAATATCCCTTTGGAAGAAGTTTCTGAAACTTACTTAAAAAAAGATTTTGATCTGGATGGCTTTATCCATCTTTGGATTCAAGAAGCCGAGATGGAAAAAAACGTCTCCTTTAAACACATTGATGAGCTTCTCTTGAAGCTTGAAGTAAGTTTGAACAAGTGCCAAGAAATCATAGGCCGCATTAAACAAGAGTTTGAAATTTTTTCTAAAAATCTAGGCCCTGATGAAACTGCCGTCAATAAGTTGACAAACCCGAATGTGATTCAGCTTTTAGGACAGCTTGAAAATGAAATAGGGTATCAGGTGGTCTTGGACTCTTTCAATGTTTATTTTAATAAAGCCTTTGAAAAAGAAGTGCAAAATTTAACGATTAATGACGATGTTTTAGGAAAATCGGAAGTAGAGAAAAGAAAACTTGAGATCCATGCGGTTCGATTTAAAATGCTTGAAAAGTTGGCGAGGGACACTTTAGTTTTTATTAAAGGTGCCAAGAAATATCTTTCAGAGACAGCTCACTTAATTGAAGATAGCAAATCGTCCCATGAAAGGATTTACGAGAATGAAGGAAAGTATTCGTCCGATGAATCAAAATTGCTGATAGAAGAACCGCAAAATCATCTCTTTATTCAAGAAAGTTATTCTATTCCTTTAGATCGATTCGAAGAAGACTTTCAAGATAAAGGAAAACATGTTTACTTTCGAAAAAGCGGTCTTCTTCACGGCGCTTCCACTTACTATTTTAAAAATGGAAATGAAGCTTACATAAGCTATTATTACAACGGAAATAAAGTAGGAAGAAATAAAGCTTTTTACAAAAACGGCTCTCTTTATTCACTTTCATTTTATAAAGAGGGTAAAAAAGAAGGCAAAGAATGGTATTTATATCCGAATGGAGGATTAAGGGCAGAGCTTGATTACCGCGAAGGAAGTCTGAATGGAGATGTTAAGCTTTTTTACCCAAATGGGACTCTCAAGCGGAGTTTATCCTTTCAGGATGGCCTCAAAGAGGGCCGTGAGGTTTTATTCTCTCCAAATGGCGTCCTTATCATTGAAGCTGAATATTCACAGGATAAGCCGAAAGGTATCGCAAGATACTATAACCTTAATAAAACAGTGATAAAAGAAGTCCATTTTGATGAAGAGGGCAACCCTATAAAAACCCTTTCCGAATTAGAAACCGGTGAATTAAAAGAAGTACCTAAAGAATTAAAGGAAGAAGATTACTTCGACAGTGTCACAAAAGCTACCAAAGCTTTGACATCAGCTCTTGAAGCCGTAAGTCAGAGGATAGCCCTGTTTCTTGGGACTTCTCTTGAGGATAAGGATAATGACTTAAATCGGGATATCAAAGAATTAAGAGAAATGTTAGCAACGATTTCCTCCGATTTAAGCATCTTAAAAAAATTAGAAAACGAACTTGAATATGAAAGCGGGATGTCTTCCAAAGCTTTTAAAGAGCCGATATGGAAATCTCCCTCCGCCAAAAGACTTTTAAATGCTCAGATCTCTGTTCTTACCGAGGATTTAGAAAAGCGATTGATTGATATTGAAAAACGAATCGTAGATTTAAAAAATAAAAAAACCACTTAATTTAAGAAGTTTAATTGGATTTGAATTTTAGGTTAAAGAAGCATGATTCCTGAGGACCGTTCCTACTTTCAATCCAACATTGAACGTTATAAAAACTATGATCCCTTGGCTGCCGAAATCATTGAGAAATGTAATGCCGAACCATGGCACTTTTTTTTTACTCACGTTGGAGAACTGAATCTTTATAAGAAAACTGAAAAAAAAAATTATTTTTACCACTCTCCGGATGGGGCTTTAAAAGAAGCTTTCGAATGGTATCAATCGAGCAACTTTAAATTTTATAATATAGCTTATATTTTTGGGATTGGCCTTGGATATTTTTACGAGCCTCTAAAAGAATGGTTAAGTCAGTCACCCGAACGTACGGTTATTTTTTTAGAAGACGACCCTGCTGTTTTAAAACGTTTTTTTGAAACAAGTAGAGCCGAAAAGCTGCTTCTTGACCCTCAGGTTTACATACAGCTTATGCCGGCTTTAATTAAAGAAACGGCAAGCGACTTTCAAGATAAGTTACAAAATATATTCAAGGCCTTTTTTGATAGAAACGGCTTTTTTTCTTCTCTGCCTCTTTATTCAAAAATAAAAGCTAAAGAATGCGAGGAAATAAGAAAGCAGATTTTTTTTGGAAATAAAGCGCCTCAAATCTTAAACACAGAAATGGTGGTCGGTATTACAGACACCATGAAAAATGTATATTATAAGCTTTTAAGAATGGAAGGAGCCGTATCTTTTAGCGCCCTCGAGGGAAAATTAAAGAATATACCGGCTCTTATTTGCGGAGCCGGCCCCTCCATTTCTAAAGAAATACCTCTTATAAAAGAATATCAGGATAAGGTTCTCCTTATCGGTTCTGGAACGGGGGCCAATGTCCTTACAGCTTCCGGAATTTTCCCTCATTTAATTATGGGTCTTGATCCGACAACCTCCCAAGCCAGTCGATTCAGAGCTAACAATGCCTTTGAAGTCCCCCTTTGCTTTAAAATGAGATTTAGTGAAAACGCTTATAAGATGCATCAGGGACCAAAGATTTATGTAAGAGGTTTTGAAGGCCCTTTGGATCCAAGTTGGCTTGAGAAGCGTTTAGGACTTGATGATCATAATACGATTCCTTCCGGAATTAGTTCCAGCAATTTTGCTATTGAAATAGCTTATAGGCTAGGTTGCAATCCTATTATTTTAGCAGGCATTGACATGGCTTATAAAGATAATAAACGCTATCCGGAAAATATTGCAGCTCACCCGGGAGATAAAAACATTGTCAGAGAAGAGTGGGGAGCCAAACGAGAAACTTTATTTGAGTATAAGAAAAATGATGGGAAGATCATTTTAACAAAAACCGATTGGTTAATTGAAGCTTTGATTATTTCAGATTTCCAAGAAGCTCATCCTGAATTGAAAATTATCAATTCGACTCTCGAAGGGTTGCCTATTGATAAAGTGCTTGAACTGCCTTTAAAAGAGGCGCTTAAACAATTTACAAGCGATGACCAAGAGCTTTTTGTATTTTTACACGCGCTTATTTTAAGACAAGCGCCTCTTTCATTAGATAAAAACCATATTTTAAACACCATCAAAGAATGGTTAAAGAGTTTAAATGAAATCGCGGAGCAAACAAAAGCCTTTGCAGAAGAAATAGAGTCCTTCTCAATTAAAAGAGGAAGCTTTTTTGAAAATGAAGAAAAGGTTAAGGAAAAGCTTAAAGGCTATGATGAAAAGTTAAAGCAAATTATCGCTTTTCCCCAATTAAAAAAAATATATAGCGAAATCTTGAGCGGTAAACTCTACTCACGAAAGAAAATTTTAAAGAGCCATAAAGAGATATTCAATGAAGAAGAGGTGAATGAATTAAAAAAAAGACTTCTTGTTTATGAATATGAATTTTATGAAGACATCGCTAAAAGACATGCCGCTATCCTTGAACATGAAATATCGGATTATGAAAAAAGCGTTCCTATGGATCGAAAAGCGCCCATAAAGCCCTTCGTTCTCCCGGAGAAATATTTTTTAAATGACACGACGCTTGAAATTAACGATTCTGAGCTTGATATTCATCTTAAAAGCTCTTTTAAAAGGGGAGATCTCCAAGAAAGAAAAATCCTTCAGGAAGGATCTTTATTCAAATTGAGTCATTATTTAAATGGAAAATTGCATGGCCCCAGTCTCTTTTATGGCAAAAATCAGGAATTGCTGGCAGAAGAATGGTATTTTGATGGCATAAAGCAAGGAAAGACTCTTTTATTCTATCAATCCGGCAAAGTTTATGCCCTTTTAAAAAGGAAAGATGGAAAAAAAGAAGGAGATCAAACCTATTTTTTTGAATCGGGAGTTATGAAATCAAAGATTCATTTTAAAAATGATCTTTTAGATGGAACTACCGAGTTTTATTATTCATCGGGTCAAAAAAAGCGGGAATTCTCATTCAAAGAGGGAAAGCAAGAGGGTCCTGAGAAGATGTGGAATGAAAATGGAATTTTAATTTTTTCAGGAGAATTCAAAGAGGGAAAACCTATTAAAGAAGCTTTAAGCTGGCATGATAACGGTATTTTATCCCAAAAAATTATTTTTTCAGATTATAAAATCATGGAAGAATCGGAATGGGATGATAAGGGAGAACTGATCAGGTATCATAAAAATGATGCAATGGATGGCTCTCATGAGCATTTAAAGGCATTAAAGGATCTTAAGAAAGAAATTAAAAAGCTGAATCAATTAAGGGGCCGGGAAAAAGAAGGGCGCTTTTGGTAAAATTATGGATCAAGAAGAAGCTATGGATGCGCTTTATAACAATATAGAAACCTGGCTTAGGTCTAGTATTCTACCAAAGGAAGCATTTTTTTTACCAAATATAGACACAAGCGCTTATTCATTTGTAAAAACAAAAGAAGGAGAGCTAAACCTAGTAAAGAAAGAAGAAAAAGGCCTCTTATATTATCACTCAGAAACATCAGCTAAGAAAGAAGCCTTAGAATGGTTTAAAGGGCTTGATCTACGAATCACAGAAATTTTATATGTTTATGGGATTGGTCTTGGGTACTATTACGAGCCTGTTATTAATTGGCTGAGAGGCGATCCCAAAAGAGTTTTGATTTTTCTTGAAGATGATTTGGCCGTGATAAAAAAGTTTTTTGAAACAAAACAGGCTCATAAAATAATCACGGACCCTCAAGTTCGATTAATTTATTTTGATGATATAAAAGATAGGGAAGGGGCTTTAGAGGCGCTTTATTGGGATGTTGTTTTAACTCAAATGACAGTGTCCGCCCTAAAAATTTATGAGAAAAATCGTTTTGATATTTATCAGGACCTGCAGCATAAAATTATTTACGACGCGGCGATTAAAAATGCGCTTGTTGAAGAGTATCTTAAATATGGATTTTCATTTTTTCGCAACTATTACATCAATCTTCTTACCATTTCAGAATCCTTTCAGGGAACAAAGCTATTCGGTAAATTTGAAGGAGTTCCAGGCATTATTTGCGGCGCCGGCCCATCGCTTGAAAAAAACGTTCAAGTCCTAAAAGGGCTTTTAAATAAAGCTATCGTCTTTGGCGGGGGTTCGGCGTTAAATGCTTTAACTTCGAAAGGGATTTTACCCCACTTTGGAATTGGAATAGACCCAAACCCGACCCAAGCCTTTAGATTAAGCAGTAATAAGGCTTATGAAGTTCCCCTTTTTTATCGGAACCGCATGCACTATGAGGCCTTTAAGCTAATCCACGGCCCAAGGCTTTATATTCATGGTTCCGGCGGCTATGATATAGCCGATTGGTTTGACGAGAAATTTTCATTGCAGGGCGACTGGATAGATGAAGGTCATAATGTGGTTAATTTTGGTCTTGAGCTAGCGTATAGAATGGGTTTAAACCCGATCATACTTGTCGGGGTTGATTTAGCTTTTACCGATATGCAAGCGTATGCCAAAGGAATTGTCGATGATACTTCAATAAGGAAGAAGGAAATTTTAGATACAGACGATTTTGATACTTCTGCTTTTCTTAAAAAAGATATTTATGGCGAACCTATTTACACTCTTTGGAAATGGGTGGCTGAATCGAATTGGATAGGAGAGTTTAAAGAAGCCCATAAAGACACCCGAATTATCAATTGCACAGAAGGCGGTCTAGGGATGCCGGGCGTAAAAAACATGACTTTAAAAGAGGTTGAAGAGATTTACCTAAAGACCAATTATGATTTAAAAAATAGAGTTCAAGGAGAAATTGCTTCTGCTGAAATGAAGTGGTTAACTCCTGAGCTTGTCATTGAAAAAGCGACTGAAATGCAAGAGAGTTTAACAAGGTGCATTGGTTATTTTAAAGTTTTAATAGAAGATACGCAAGCTTTGGAGAAAAAATTATCTGAAGAAAAGGTACCTGTCTTTCTTCAAAGTGGAAAAGCGGCGCTTGCTGAAACCGAGCTTGCGGAAGAGCCAGCCTATGAGTTTATCCTGGATTTATTTAATAACATCTATAGCCGTATGCTAAGTAAAGATTTGCATCAAATCAAAGAGAAGATTGAAAACAACGAGATTCAGTCTTTAAAGGAAAAGTGTGAGATAAACTTAAAGAGACTTAAGTTTTTATCAGATGTCGCCAAAGTCAATGCTCTTTTACTTGAAGAAATTGTAAAAGGAAGGGCAAATGAGCTGAATGATCACTTCATAAATAAATTGACAGCGGAATAGTATGGATCTGTATCTTTTGGAAAAAGGATTTCTTCGTCTTCATGACAAAGAGCTTAGCATTGAAGAGGACTTGGAGTTTAATCCACTAATGATTCCTGAAAATCCTCTGCCGGATACAAGCTTTAATGGAACTCATAAGCTTTGCGTAAAACACTATATTGACGGCAGCAAGGAAGCTTTTTTAAAAATTGATAATAAACTTGATGGGGAGTGGAAGCTTTATTACCCGGATGGAGCTCTTAAAATGGTTTCTTATTACTTGCTTGGGGATTTGCATGGGCCTTCTAAGTTCTTCAGCGAAAAAGGACAGCTTTTGACAGAGAGCTGGTTTTTATTTGGAAAGCAAGAAGGTAAAACGAGATGGTTTTACGAAAACGGACAAAAAAATAGCCTTCAGAAATTTCTACACGGTGCTTGGCATGGGGTTCAGAAGTTTTGGTACCCGAATGGGGAAGTCAAGACCATCATGAATTACAAAAACGGGGTATTGGAAGGGGAGGTTCTTCTTTTTACAGAAAACGGTTCTATAAAAAGAAAGCTGGAATTTAAGGACGGGAAATCCGTTTCTTAAATCAGGGGCTTTGTTACTCGCTCTCTTTTTTATATTTATTCAGCTTATTTCGAAGAGTTCTAACACTAATGTCCAAAACTTCAGCTGTTTTTTTGCGGTTTTGCTTATTCTGATCTAATGTTTCTATGATGAGCAGTTTTTCAAGCTCGCCAAGGGTCATTCCGACAGGCAGGTTTTGGCCTTCCTTTATTCGTTCTAAAGAGGGTGTTTCCTGACTTGCTAAAACAGGATCAAGAAGAAGAGCATCCGAATCAATGACAGCGTCCGGGTACATGACAACAGCCCTTTCTATAATATTGGCGAGTTCTCGAACATTTCCGGGCCACCGATAGCTTTGAAGCTTTGCTTTAGCCCTGTCTGAAAAGGTTTTCTTCTTTAAATGGCTCTCGGCGCAAAATTTCTCTACAAAATATTCTGACAGGGGAAGAATGTCTTCTTTTCTATCTCGAAGCGGAGGCAATTGAATGGGGATGACATTTAATCTATAGTAAAGATCTTCTCTTATTTGT
Source organism: Criblamydia sequanensis CRIB-18 (assembly GCF_000750955.1). Lineage (NCBI taxonomy): Bacteria > Pseudomonadati > Chlamydiota > Chlamydiia > Parachlamydiales > Candidatus Criblamydiaceae > Candidatus Criblamydia > Candidatus Criblamydia sequanensis. The sequence continues at coordinate 191,725 of NZ_CCEJ010000001.1, forward strand.
TTTGAAGCAATAGCCTGTCTTATATTCCTGTTAGAAGTTGAGATCACACGGACATCCACTTTAACAGGCTTGACACCGCCAATACGTTCAAATTCCTGTTCTTGCAGAGCCCTCAAAAGTTTTGGTTGCAAAAGCGGCGGAACTTCTGTGATTTCATCAAGAAGCAAAGTTCCATGGTTGGCAAGCTCAAATCTTCCGGTGCGTCTTGCATGGGCGCCTGTGAAAGATCCTTTTTCATGGCCAAAAAACTCAGATTCTATAAGGGATTCCGGGATCGCTGCGCAATTAACCTTTATAAAAGGCTTATCGCTTCTTAAAGAGTGTTGATGGATGGCAGCCGCTACAATTTCTTTCCCCGTTCCCGATTCTCCTGAGATGAAGATGCTTGCATTGCTTTTTGCGACTCTTAAAATATCTTGATAAATCTTTTTCATAATCGGACTCTCAGCGATAAATTTGAAAGGTCCTGAAAAAGGAGATTTAGCAACTTCTTCTCTTAAAAAATGGTTTTCGTCAAGTAGCTGGGAATGTTCTTTAGCTTTTTCAATAACAGCTTCAATGGTATCTGGTGTAAACGGTTTGATTAAGTAGTTAAAAGCGCCAAGCTTCATGGCTTCAACAGCGTTTTCAATACTTCCGTAAGCTGTAACCACAATGACGATCGTTTTTGGATTTAAGGACTTAATCTTTTTTAGCACATCGATACCTGTTAAGTCAGGCATACGCATATCAGTGATTACAAGGTCGTAGCCTTCTTCTTGAAATTTAGCTATCCCTTGTTCCCCGTTTTCAGCGGTTGCGACCTCGTAATGCTTTCGCCTTAGTGTTTCCGCTAAAAAATTTCGAAGCAAAAGCTCATCATCTACAATCAATATTTTTTCGATGGCCATCTTTAATAATTACCTTTTTTTATCTTTAATTTATGACTCACCCCTTTTAAGGGAAGCATTAAGGTAAAGGTTGTTCCCAATCCTTTTTGAGAGATCACATCTATCGTGCCGCCGTGTGCTTGCATCACTTTATGCACTTCTGCAAGACCAAAGCCATGACCTTCTTTCTTAGTAGTAAAGAAGGGAGTAAAAATTTTTTCAATATTTTCTTTGTCAATTCCAATACCGGTATCTTTTATTTCGATATAAACGGCTTCTTTTTTTGTGTTAACTGCTATAGTTAAGTCACCTCCCTCCGGCATAGCTTGTATAGCATTTACTAAAAGGTTTAATAAAGCCCCTTTTAAAAGTTCAGGGTCTGCCAATAGGGTCTTGTTGTCTTCTTTAAACTCAAGGTAAAAGTTAATTTTAGGATGGACTCCTGGGTCTGCCTTTAAAGACTGGGTTATATTTGCAATTAATTCAGTTATAGATATTTGTCTTGGAGAGAGATCGACAGGTCTTGAATAATTCAATACATTTGTAACAAGCCGGTTCAAGGTGTCCGTCCCTTGAACGATATAGTCTGCCAGTTTTTGTTTTTCTATATCTTGCGAAAGATCCCTTTTTAATAAGGAAGCAAATCCTTTAATTCCGCCAAGGGGGTTTCGAATCTCATGAGCGACAAGAGCTGCCATTTCGCCAAGCTCTTTTAAGCGATCATTCCTATTGGCTAAAATCTCAAGGGCACGAATTTCTGTAATGTCTCTTATTAGAATAATGACTCCTTCAAGCCTTCTAAAAGATGCATAAAAATCCCCATTTCTATTCTTTTTCTTATCTTCTGCCACGAAATTAGCTGTCACTTCCAATTCTTTTTTTTGACCCTCTTTATCCTCATAGAGTGTAAAACTTGTGCTTGGAAGATCCTTGCTTGCTAGGGCGAGCCTCATTGAAAATCCAAAGACATCGTCTGAAAAATTTTTCCAAAAGTTATTATAAAGCACTTCTTTTTCGGGAAGATTAAATATTTTTTCTGCAGCGAAATTATAAGTTGTGACATCTCCGTTTAGATCTATAAAGAGAAGTCCCTGCGAAATATTGGAGAGTATATTTTGAAGATAAGAGTTTAAGACATCAAGCTCCGCCACTTTCTTTTTCAAATGGACAGTTGCTTCTTCAAGCTCATAGTGGATGGATGTAAACTCTTCTTTTAGAGAGTTGTAAGCGTTTTCAATCCGCTCTGTTTCCTGGCTGAAGAGCTCAAAAGCCTTGCTTAAATGCTCGAGCCGATCGCCTGATTGGCTAGAAGCGATTTTCTCCGCCATGCGTTTCAGCGGTTCAATATTGGATTCACGCATAAGTTACTACTAGCAATTCAAGCTAAATTTTTGAAGAAGGCTACCTAGTATAATTATATAGTGTTTTTTTTATTTATTATCAAAAGGAGGTTTTTGCATTCTGACGAGAAGCTCTATGATTTTCACTTGATCCTCAATAAGGGATTGTTGGATTAAATGGAGTCTTCTATCAATTTCGGAAAAACTGTATATTTGCTGTAATGCCAAACTTTTGTGAATATTGACATTTCGTAAAAGACTCTCCTTAAAAGATAAGAATATATTCTTAACCACAAGTTTGATGATCCTTATCTCTTTTTCATCCAATTTGAATTGAAATTTGTTGCAGGCTTGATCGACGATTGTTAGAACCAAAGGCTTAAAAGTTGTTATGGTACAAGCCGGAGAGGGTTTGATTTTAGTGGCTTGAAAAGAGGAATTGACAGTTTCCTTTCTTCCGATTTTAGCAAAAGCCCCATAAATTTGCTTGGTATAAGCATCTTCCAACGTGTCTTTATCAATAAAAAATTCACTGTTGGCGTTAGAAAAATCCTCACCTGCATTCGCTCTAATCTTTTCGTAAGAGAATTGGGGCAAAAGCAAATTTAACAAAATTCTAACTACCTTTCTAAAATCGGACTGATCAATGGCGTCTATTGTGATTCTTGATTTTGTTTGGGCATTGATTAAATCGATTTTTAGTTTACCTTCCGTATGGGAAGGGGTAACTAGACCAAAAAAATGATGTCCGGAGTAAGGTTTTGGGAGCGCCCACCCTAATGGAATCAAAGCGATCTTTCTTTTTTGAAAATCGATTGTGATTTTTTCTGTGATTTGTTCAAAAACAGGAGAAAACTCAAAATGCTTAAGGTCAAGGTTATGTGATTTTTTCTCAAGTATTCGTAAAGCTTCAACTTTAGCAAGGGTTTTGAGATAGGGCTTAGAAAGTTTTGCCAATTCGGTGAAAAGATCGTTAAGAATGATATTAATGATACTCAATTTAGGAGAATCGGAAAGATCGGCAAGAAGACGGTTAATAGCAGATGTGACACTCGGACCGCTTAAACTGTTGAAAAAAGCAAGGTGTGAGTAAAAGACGTGAGACCCTTGAATATCTAAGTTTTCCTCTGTAATTCGATGCTCAAGACACGCCACCATAATAAGATTGCTTTGTATCTCATGAATATTAGATAAGCTTTCGGTTTCAGGTTGATGAGTCAAAAGGTAATTATAAAATTCGAATACACGATTTGAAAGGATTTCAATTTTGAAATTATTTTCCCGGTAAGAAAGAGCCAGTTTGTTTAATTTCATCAGTTTTTTTGCAATGGTTTTTTCCGTGCTGGTTTGATTAGGAAGTGCTAGAGAGTAGCCGGAAAAAGTTTGAAGCATAAAAATGACCTAAAAAATCGTAAAAGAATAGTAAATATAAAGTTTTTTAATAAAAATAACAATTAATTTTTATTTTAAAAATAAACCCTTGAATTTTCTCAAGGGTTTAATTTTTTAAATCTAAACTTGTTTTCTTTCAGCAACTATTGTAGTCCCAAAGGTGTAGTCCGGAACTACAAGGTGTTTATCCGATTTTTTCTTGCGGTTAAAAGAACGCTTAGAAGGAATTTCATTTCCTTTTTTCTTAAAAAATAAATGCTTGGGCGGCTTTGATTCTTTTTTGTGAAGCGTCAGCTGGAGCTCGCTTTCCTCGCTTTTAAACTTCGAATGGGCATTCGGTCCCTTTAAAATAAAACAAGGGAAAGTGTAGGTCGGAAGATTGTTGAAAACGCCTCTTGTATGCTTTAAGCTGACTAATTCCTTAAGAAAATTAATCGCGGGCTCATGCCGCATAGCATAGTTCCAATTTTCGAATCTGTTGATGGTTTTTGGCATTACCCTATAGGAATAGGCCTTTTGGGGAGTAGATATGACCTGGCTCACATAAGAAGATAGTAATTTGTCATAATCTTCCTCAGAGTAATGAGTTTTAACTTTAACTCGGCCTCTCAAAGAATATCTTGGTTTCTCATGCGGCTCTTCATCTTTCAGCGAAAGATCTTCTAAAGGCAGTCCTAGGTCTTCTGCAAGACTTAAGTCGGCATTAAAAATTTCCTCTTCCGGAATTTCTCTGATTCTACCTGAAATATCAGTTGCAAGAACCTTTTGAAGCTCGCTTAAAGAAGGTGTTTCCTCTTCTTCGCTCTCTAAAGAAGAGACCTCTTCTTCAGCTTCTTCCTCTTCTTCGCCTATCTCGCTTGTCTCCTGAAGAGGAGCTTCCGGACGATAAAGAGGTTGCAGTTGGTAAGGCGACAGGTACCCGTAAGGGAGAGAGGCAGGTCTCTCTTCCTGGTAATGAGCCAAAGGATAAGGCACTCTTGCCGGGTCTATTGGCATTGGCGCCGCAGGGTAGCTGAAAAGGTGAGGTCGAGGCTGAGGAATCGGGTAAGAATGCTGAGGAATCGGGTAAGAATGCTGAGGAATGGGATAAGGATAGCGGACTTCTGGCATATCCATTGGAGGCCCATAAAATAGCGGTTCTTGTGGCATAGGTTGCATGGGCGGGTATAAAGGTACGCGCCTCTCTTGCATAGGAGCCATCTCCTGAGGCATTACAATTGGAATCCCTTGAGGCTGCGCCGGCATTCTATATGGGATGGGCATCGGTGCGTAATGAGGGTTATAACCTATGGTTGAGGGAGGAAAATAGGGGTGTGGATAGGGAACCGGCATCATCACGGGTTGATAGAAAACTTGCTGGCGCTGCCTTCCTTCATCATTATTTAAGGCTTCAGGATGTGGATCGGCGCCCTGGAGTGGTAAGTAGGGGGATCCAGAGTTGGGTTGTCCATTATTTATTTGCATAAAAATTCCTATTAAACATTAATATATTTATAATAAACCTTCCTATTTTACATATAATTTGTATTATAAACAATATTTTACTAACTAAACCGTACCAGTTATAGTAACTATTTATCAGAAATGTATACCGGATTTCTTTGTTGTTAAGAAATCTTTGCATTTCCTTAAGTCTCTTACTTGCAAAAAATCAATGAGTGTGTGATAATCTGCCCTTATTCGATTCCGATCCCAAATTTAATTAGGAATTAAAAAATTTTCAGGAGTATCAATGGCTCGTTATACAGGGAATAAAAATCGCGTCGCCCGCCGATTTGGTGTAAATATTTTTGGAAGGCTCAGAAATCCGCTTTTGCATAAGCCAAATCCACCCGGAATGCATGGCGCTCGTCGAAAGAAAAAATCTGATTTCGGCCTTCAATTAGAAGAAAAGCAAAAGTTAAAAGCTGTTTATGGAATGCTCAGTGAGAAACAGCTTGTTAACGCTTACAATAAAGCGGTTCAAATGGAAGGAAACACACCTCAACATCTTCTTGAGATGCTTGAGTGCCGATTGGATAATATGGTTTACCGCCTAAAGCTTGGTTCTACAATTTTTGCAGCTCACCAGTTAATTTCCCATGGCCACATTTTAGTTGATGGCAAAAAAGTAGACAGAAGATCCTTCATTGTTAAGCCAGGCATGGTGATTTCTGTTAAAGAAAAATCCCGTAAGATGAAAAGCATTTCTGAATCTTTAAATGGTTCACGTGATGTACCCGGATATTTAACTCTCGACAGCAGCTCTTTCTCAGGACAGCTTCTTGCAAAGCCTTCTCTTGATCAGGTCTCCTGGCCAATTGAAATTAATCTTCCTGAAATCTGCGACTTTTTGGATCACACAACCTAAAATTTCAGAAGTTCTATAAGTTTATGAAAAGCCGCTTTTATAAAAGCGGCTTTTTTTTTGGTTTTGATCAGCATTAAAAAGTTTTGGAAACCCGGATACTTCTGTTCTCTTTTAAAATATTAAGCCAAAAGTAGGCGAATGCAGCCATGAAAAAAAGACTATGCAGTGAAAACTTAAGAAAGTGATCTAAAAGAGAATTTTCTTTGAGAGAAATAAAATGCTCAAATGATAAAACAAGGCTAACAAATAAAAATCCGAAAAGAGCAGCCTTTCCTGAATTTTTCCAAAATAGAACATAAAGATCCCCTTTCAAGGCTTTTTCTAAGTTAGCTGAAAGTATGATGACATTCACAAATGAGCTTAAGCTTGTCGCCAAAGCAATTGAGCTTGGTCCAAAATGAAACGCTACAAAAAGGCTATTTAAAAAAATATTCAGAATAACGGTAGTAATAGAGGCTAGGACCGGTAAGCGGAATTCTTTTTTTGCATAAAAAGCGGGCGCCAAAATCATTACTAGCGCTTGAGGCACAAGGCCTAAAGCATATCCATATAAGCACTTGGCAGTTTCGTACGCATCCCTTTCATTAAAAAGACCATGGTTAAAAATTAATGAGACAACAGTTTCGCCTGAGACATAAAGAGCCAGGGTGAGAGGAAGGAGAATGGCACCGGCTGCCGCAATCGCAAAAGAGAGAAATTTTTTTCCTTTTTCCAAATTGCCTTGTTTAAATGAGCGTGTGAGGGGGGGGAGTAAAGCTGTGGAAAGAGCGACGCCAAAAAGAGATAAGGGAAACTGCTCGATTCTTATCGCATACCATAGGTAAGCCGGTCCTTCGCTTGAAGCCATTTTAGCAAAGACTGTGTCAAGCGCGCTATTAACTTGAGTGGCCGCAATCCCGACCATGCTTAAGGAAATGGGCTTAAAAAGAGCTTTTGCATCGCTTAAACGCCATTTATAAGAAGCTTCGCTCTTTTGAGTACTTAATTTTTGATAAAGCTTGGGAAGTGTGATGGCCCATTGAAAAAAGCAGGCTAGTATAATGAAGAGGCAAAGATCCGGCATAGCCGCATCTTTTTTATAACTTAAAGAGAGAGCGCCCAAAATCCAAATCAAATTGAAAAATACCGGAGCAATTCCCGGTAGAAAAAAACTTCCTTCAGCTTGTAGAAGAGCTGAATTTAAGCCGAAAAGACATATAAATAAAAGGCTTGGAAGCATAAGGGTTGTCAGATAAATAATGTCGTTTGCGGAAGAAGAAAACACCTCGCAAAGCCTTAGCAAGGTTAGAAGGCCCATTAAAGCCAGAATAAGTATAGTTAGAAGAAAACTTAAGAAAAGAGCGTTATTAATAAAAAAAGACTTTGCGGCGCTTGCATTTTTGGATTTAAACTCTTCATAAATTGGAATAAAGCCGGAATTAAGAGCGCTTTCTCCAAATAACCTTCTTAAAAGATGCGCAAGTCGAAAAGCTACAAGAAAAGAGCTTATTGTGCTGCCGGCTCCAAAAGCGTAAGCCATGGCGATATCCCTCCCTAGACCGCTTAGCCGGCTTAGGAGCGTACCTGAAAAAAAGTGGCCTGCATGTTTAAAAATGGTATGGACAGAATCTTGTTTTGTCATTAGAAATCTTTATGTACGAAGTTAAAAATTTGCCTTCTTTTACAAAAAATAAGGGAGGAGAGTGTTAATCGATTTTGCTTAAATTAATGAAAACAATCAACGTTATTAAATAATAGGTAGAACTATGGACGCACTACGAGGATGGTTTGCTTCTCATTACAATAAAATTCCGGATTCTAAAGAAGAAGAAAAACCGATTATTAAGAAAAACGCATCAAAGCCCGTCTATAATAAGGAAAAAACCCCATCCCAATCGTTTAAAAGCTCAAAAGATAAAGCTTCCGATCAGGCTGAAAGACTGTTGAATGGCAAGTATTTCTAAAGGATTTTAAAAGACTTGAAGCCCCTTAGAGGCTTAAGATCCTGATTGCTGCCCCAAACTTACCGCAAAATCTTTAGTTTGATTTAGATGTCTCTTTCGGTGATTTGAAGGTATGGGTCTTGCAAGGTTCGCTTAAAGGTTGACTTATTACAACCCAAGCATCTTCGAAAATTACGCTCCTTGGCAACAGATTACAGTTGTCTTTGTCGGATAATATCCTATCCGACAGATTGTAATAAGTCCTAAGTTAAGGTTTGGGGTGGCCATCTGGGTCTTAGGTCTTTTTTATTTGGCAAAGATTGTTTTTTTTAGAGAAAGCCGCTAATATTATTCTTTTAATTAATGGTTTTTATGGAAAATAAAGAGCGACCCATCTTAATTGGCGCCCACACCTCGGCTGCCGGCGGCGTTCATAATGCCCTCCTTGAAGGGGTAAGCATCGGCGCTTCAACCATTCAACTTTTCACCGCCAATCAAAGGCAATGGAAAGCAAAGCCCCTTTCAAAAGAGCAAGTCGATTTGTTTGCTAAAACACTTGCCGAGACAGGGCTCCAAGAAATCATGAGCCATGACAGCTATTTAATAAATTTGGGAAGCAATAACCCTGAAATTTTATTAAAAAGCCGCCAGGCCTTTAAGGAAGAAATTGAAAGATGTCGGTTATTAAACCTGACGTATCTTAATTTTCATCCCGGCGCTTACACCACTTCTTCTGAAGAAGAGTGTTTGGAGACAATTGTTGCAAGTATTTTAGAATGCCAAAAGATTTTAGAAGATAGCCCGACAAGGCTTCTTATTGAGACAACGGCAGGTCAGGGAACAGCTTTAGGTTTTCGTTTTGAACATATTGCGTATTTGGTAGAGAGACTTGAAAAAAAAGTGCCGATTGGCGTCTGTATGGATACCTGTCATAGCTTTGTAGCAGGCTATGATTTAAGAACTAAAGATGCGCTCGATGCGATGCTTAAAGAGTTTGATCGTATCGTCGGGCTTTCTCATCTAAGGGCTTTTCACCTTAATGATTCTACAAAAGGACTCGGATCAAGAGTCGATCGGCATAAGCCTATTGGCGAAGGCGAAATCGGCCTTGAGGCTTTCCGGAATTTAATGAATGACGAAAGGACAAGGTTTATTCCAAAATACCTTGAAACCCCAGGTGGACCGGAGCTTTGGAAAAAAGAGATCGCTCTCTTAAAATCTTTAAATATCAGATAATTTAAAAAGCATTCAAATAGCGAAAAGGGATTTTTAATGCGCGTTAAAGTGAAACAGATCAAATCAGGCGGTGAAAAAAACGCTTTTCTTGGCAAGGAAGTAACTGTAAAAGGTTGGATCCGGACTGTTAGAAATCAAAAAACGTTTAGTTTTGTTGAGTTAAACGATGGTTCAAGTTTGACAAGCTTACAGATAGTTGTCGATCAAAAATTACCTAACTATGCCGAGCTTATTTCAGATTTAAATACCGGAGCCTCAATCGCAGCCACAGGAAAAATTGTTGAAGGCGTCGATAAAAAGCAGTTAGAGATGCATGCGGATTCTCTTGAAATCATCGGTAAATGCGATCCAGAGACTTATCCTCTTCAAAAGAAGAGGCATTCTTTTGAGTTTTTAAGAACAATTGCCCATCTCCGTCCAAGGACAAACACACTTGGCGCTGTTGCAAGGATTAGAAACGCTTTAGCCTACGCAACGCACCAATTCTTCCAAGATAGAGGCTTTCTATACGTTCACACACCCATTATCACAACTTCCGACTGCGAAGGGGCAGGTCAGCTTTTTCAAGTCACTACTTTAAATGTTGACAATCTTCCTAAGACTAAAGAGGGAAAAATAGACTATTCCAAAGATTTCTTTCAAAAACCGGCTTACCTCACTGTTTCCGGGCAATTAGAAGGAGAAATTTATGCTTCTGCGGTCAGCGATATTTATACCTTTGGACCCACCTTTAGAGCAGAAAATTCAAATACTGCAAGACATTTAGCTGAATTTTGGATGATTGAGCCTGAGATGGCGTTTGCCGATATAAACGATAACATGGATAACGTTGAAGCTTATCTCAAATTCGTATTTCAGTATGTTCTTGATAACTGCCGCGAGGATATGCTCTTTTTTAATAAGTATATTTCTCCCGGTGTGTTAGATACCCTTCAGAAAATAGTGGGAACCCCATTTGAAAGAGCAAGCTATACTTACGCGGTTCGCATCCTGGAAAAGTCCGGGGAAAATTTTCAGTTTCCAATTAAATGGGGAATGGACTTGCAATCCGAACATGAGCGATACTTAGTTGAGAAGTTCTTTGATAAGCCGGTCATTATTACCGACTATCCAAAAGATATTAAAGCTTTCTATATGAAAGAAAATAATGATGGAAAGACCGTAGCCGCAATGGACGTGCTAGTTCCTAAAGTTGGGGAGCTTGTGGGCGGAAGCCAAAGAGAAGATCGCTTAGATATTCTAGAAGAGAAATTGGAAAGGCAAGGCCTTCCAAAAGATAATTATTGGTGGTATTTGGAGCTTCGGAAGTACGGGTCCATTCCGCATGCCGGTTATGGGGTCGGATTTGAGCGTCTCATCCGATTCGTCACAGGCATGGAAAATATTCGGGATGTGATTCCATTCCCAAGGTATCCGGGAAGCGCCGAGTTCTAATTAATAATTAAAAAAGTAATCTTTCTTTGATTTGAAAGATTACTTTTTTAAGCAAAACACATTTCTTTGGACTCGTGGAAAGATTCTTGATTTAAATTGTTTTCTTTCTTCAAGAAAAGCTTGCATAGCTTTTTTGTTTCACAGTGAACATGTTCTAGAGCGCTTTTTATTAAAAACAGGTTTTCCCTTTTTCGGCTGATTAAAAGCCTATGCATATCGTCGATATTGTATAGGCAAATATTTGTGTTTTTAACAATTTCAGGATCGACATTTCTTGGAACGGATAGATCAATGATTAGTTTTTGCTCTTTATCGCAAAAGCCAAGAGTTTCTTTCTTTATAAGGTAGCCCGGAAATTTAGTTCCAAGTATCACCCAATCAAATTGCTCCCACTGATCTAAATTTTCCCAAAGAAGCTCCGAAATGCCTAATTTATTTTGTATTTCCAACGTGCGCTCACGGGTCCTGTTGCAAAGTGTAATATTTGAAAGAAGTTGTTTTTTTAAAAAACTGAGCACTTTTAGATTAATTTCAGAAGCTCCGATGAAAAGAATTTTCGTTTTCTCAAAATCGTTAAATATTTTTTTCCCGGTGTTAAAAACGGCATGTTCAAGATCGGAAAGCCCTTTAGATAACGTAAAGCGGGTTCTGATTTCTTTTCCAATTTTTAGACTTTTCTGAAAGAGAAAATGCAGCTCTTTAGCAAGAGGTTTATTTAAACTGTTGTTTATATAAGCAGATTTGACCTGGCCTTGTATTTCAGATTCCCCGAAAAGAGCGCTATCTAAACCGGCGGTTACCTTGGCTAAATGAAAAAAGCAATCCCAGGAAAAAAAAGAATAGAGTTTTTGTTCGAACTCAAAGGAAAGTTCCTTTCTTAAATTTTCAATGATAAATGCATGGCTTTCTGTTAGGTTATGAGAGGAAAAATAAATCTCTGTCCGGTTGCAAGTTAGCAAAAGGATAAAATGGTGTCCTGGATGAAGGACTTTTTCCGTCCCAAAACGCTTTTGAAATGCTTTTGCAAGCGCTTCTCTTACATGCAAATTTGCGAGCTTATGATTAATTCCGATGACTCCAACCCGCATGCTAAGCTACGCTCCTTAAATTTAAGCAAAGTGTCATACTTAATTTTCATTTCAAGTACTGAAAAAAGCCAAATCGCCATTCCTTACCTGAATGGACTCTTTTTAGAAAGGCTTAAAAAGGAGACTTTAAAAGGATTTCTTCATTTATTTCCATAACTTTGAAAATAAATTTTGCCAAACTTTAAGGCAGGGTTGCCAATTAGCTTTCTTTCTATCAAGAAGCTAGAAGGGCAGTCCCCCAAGTATTTAACCCTTAAAAAATTAGCGGCTGAGAAGAAGCCCCATTTTTTTTCGAAGGGCCGGAATAAATTTTAAAATGGCCTCTCCTGCCACTGTTTCCTTATTGAAACTTTCGTTCCACTCAAGACAAGTTTCTAAGCTCACACCATCGCTTAACTTTATTTTTCTTGGGATTTTTATATTGAATAGATAGTCTTCATCACGTGTCCAATAGTGGTTGCACTGCATCTCTTCAAAAGACAAGGTTTTATCATGATAGCCATAAAGGTATTCCGGAGTATGGCAACCAACTAATGTGCCGCAATTAACTCGATCCGGCCTGCAAATGCTTTTCCACATACCGCCCTTATAGCCTTCATTTAAAGTTAGACTTTCAATCAAAAGCTTATTTTCCGGGATTTTTTTAACATTAGAGGTGCCGAACATGACCCACATGACACGAACCCCGCCTAGCTTATTATCCTTTTCGTAAGGCTTCAGCACTTCTAAAAGGGTACTTTTTGTTCTAGGGACTAAAAATTCATCTGAATCGATAACGCAAAGCCACTTTACTTTGTCTTTCAAAGCCCGGATCATGCCATCAGTATAAGCAAGGCATTGGCAGGCATTCCACTCCTGATTATTTGTAGATTCCATGTTCCAGCTAAGAAGTTCTACTTCGCCGCTGTCTATGTAAGGTTTTAAAACTTTTTTGGGGTTATCTTGGCTCAAGTTGTTATAACAATAGAACTTCTGAACTCCAAGCAGTTTATGGTATTCGATCCACTCTTTAAGGTAGGGGGCTTCATCACGAAAAATAAGAAGCGCTCCGAGCTTATAGTTGTAGTCGGAGAAAAGAGAAGCAGAATGGAAAAAATAGGCCAATAGTAAAAAGATTCTAGCTTGCATAGATAACTCATGATAATAGGTTTCAAGAAAAAGCGATTCTGATAGTTTTAATGAGTTATCTCAATTTTTTGAAGTGAATAATATCGATAGTATTATAAAAAAAGCCTTTTCCAGATTCGTGAGCTTAAGAATTTTTATATTTTCTCTTCCGAGATTAACTTTCTAAGCTTTTCGATCGAAAGCCACTCTTTATTGTTCTCAGAAGTATAAGCAAATCCTTCAGGCAAAGTTTCTTTTGACCGATCCATAAGAAAAGGATCTAGGAAAGCGGGATTTCTTGAGTGCGTTTCAGGGATGATGATGTAGTGAGTTTTTTGATCTACGGTATGCGGAGCATCTTCCACACAAATCATGATTTCATGAAGTTTTTCTCCCTCCCTTGCCCCTGTATAAATGTGTTCAACTTTAGGGGCAATAGCTTCAGCCAAATCTACAATTTTCATCGATGGGATTTTAGGAACATAAAGCTCCCCGCCTCTTGCATCGACTAGAGCAAAAATAACAAAATCAACGGCTTGATCAAGAGTAATCCAAAACCTTGTCATCCTAGGATCGGTGATAGTTAATCTCTTAGCGATAAGCGCTTGGTTTTGCCAAAGGGGAATGATGCTGCCGCGGCTTCCTATAACGTTGCCATAGCGAACGACTGAAAAGATAGGCGAACCTTTTTTGCCGACATAAACATTACCATTAATGAATAACTTATCAGCGCAAAGTTTGCTTGCCCCATATAAATTTATAGGGTTGCAAGCCTTATCTGAACTTAAAGCAATGACTTTTTGAACCCCGGCTGTTATTGCAGCTTCTATGACATTCATCCCCCCGATAACGTTCGTCTTTAAAAATTCAGAAGGATTGTACTCAGCTGCAGGGACTTGCTTTAAAGCCGCGGCATGTATAATATAATCCACATCATTAAAAGCGCGTGTCAGTCTTTGAAGATCCCGAACATCTCCTAAGAAAAAACGGATTCGAGGGTCGTCAAAGATCGGATCCTCTTGACGCATAACCCATTGCTTCCATTCATCGCGGCTAAAAATAATCACGCGGCGAGGATCGTACTCTAGGAGAATTTTTTTGGCGAATTTTCTCCCGAAACTGCCGGTGCCTCCGGTAATCAGGAGAGATTTATCTTTAAAGAAATTTTTATAATTCATATTTCCTGATGCATTTTAAGCGTGAACTCTTTTGGAAAAAAAATTAGTCTTAAAAAAAATTGGGTATCCCATAAAAAAGAAGCATCGTTTATTCTTTTTTCCAAGAGACTAAGGGGAGACACCTTTTTTCCCTCTATAATTTTTATTAATTTCTAAAATCCATCCATAACATGAACTTGTTATTTTTGTTGAGAATATAAGGTTTTCCTATGGCAAAAAAATATGATGAAAGCACGGTACAAACCCTAGACGCGCTAGAGCATATACGCCTGCGTTCGGGGATGTATATAGGCCGGCTTGGAGATGGTTCCAATCCCGATGATGGGATTTATATCATGCTGAAAGAAGTCATAGACAATAGTATAGATGAATTCATCATGAATCACGGGGATGAAGTAGATGTTCTTGTGGATTTTGACGAAGGGAAAATCTCTGTAAGAGATTATGGGCGTGGAATTCCTCTTGGAAAGGTCATTGAATGCGTAAGTCAAATCAATACAGGCGCCAAGTACAATGACGATGTCTTTCAATTTTCCGTCGGACTTAATGGGGTTGGCACAAAAGCTGTCAATGCGCTCTCTCAACATTTTTTTGTAAAAAGCCATAGGGGAGGACAGTTTTTTCAAGCTGAATTCAATAAGGGTAAATTGATTCAGGAGAAAAAAGGAAAAACAAGTGAGGCGGACGGGACTCTGGTAGAGTTTATCCCTGATAAAGAAATTTTTAAAAAATATCGTTTTGAGAAAGAGTTCATTGAAAAAAGGATGTGGCATTATGCCTACTTAAATTCTGGCTTGAAGCTCAAATTCAACGGTGAAATAATTTTTTCAAATAATGGACTTTTAGATCTTTTAAACGAAGAGGTTAGAGAAAGCGAACAGCTTTATGAGCCTTTGCATTACCGAGGCAAATTTCTTGAGTTCACCTTCCTTCATACCCAAAGCTATGGCGAAACCTTTTTTTCGTTTGTAAACGGACAATACACAGCCGATGGCGGAACCCATCTTTCCGCTTTTAAAGAAGGCCTTTTAAAAGGGGTCAATGAATTCTCTAAGAAGAATTTTCAAGGAATGGACGTTCGGGAGGGGATGGTAGGCTGCGTTTTAGTAAAAGTAAAGGAACCGATTTTTGAATCCCAAACTAAAAATAAACTTGGAAACACAGAAATTCGGGGCCCTATTGTCCAAGAAGTTAAAGAAGCGGTCGTCAATCTCCTCTATAAGTACCCTGAAATTGCAAAAAAAATTATCGAGAGAATCGTTTTTAACGAGAAGCTTAGAAAAGAGCTTGCCGCTGTAAAAAAAGAGGCTAAAGAGAAGCAAAAGAAAATTTCATTTAAGATCCCTAAACTTCGCGACTGCAAATATCACCTTGGAGATTCATCCTCGAAGGGAAGCGAATCGATGATTTTTCTGACAGAAGGGGATTCAGCTTCAGCATCAATTGTGGCGTCAAGAGACCCTCTTACACAAGCTGTGTTTTCTCTTCGCGGAAAACCCTTGAATGTGTTTGGCATGAAGCTTGACCAGCTCTATAAAAATGAAGAGATGTATAACGTAATGAGCGCTTTAAATATCGAAGATGATTTAAGTAATCTTAGATATCAAAAAGTTATCTTAGCGACCGATGCAGACGTCGACGGGATGCATATTAGAAATTTGCTTATTACTTTTTTTCTAACTTACTTTGAAGGGCTTGTAATGAATGGCCATCTCTATGTGCTGGAAACACCCCTATTCAAAGTTCGCAACCGGGAAAAAACCTTTTATTGCTATAGCGAAGAAGAAAGGGATAAGGCTATAAAAACCTTGAAAAAAGGCGTTGAGATCACAAGGTTTAAAGGGCTTGGCGAAATTTCTCCTAATGAATTCAAACAATTTATTTCGAAAGATATTAAGCTCATCCCTGTGACAGTAAGAAATTTTTCAGATATTAGGCCCACACTTGAGTTCTATATGGGAAAAAATACTCCTGAGCGTAAAAGCTTTATCATGGAGAACCTTATCAATGAAGAGAAACTTTTGTAACCTTTAAAAGCTTGAATAATTATGGATGATTTAAAGCAGCAGATGCGCGGGAATTTTTTAACCTACGCCTCTTATGTAATTTTAGATAGGGCTATACCGGATGTCGTTGATGGGCTTAAGCCGGTTCAAAGGCGCATTCTTCATACTCTTTTTAGAATTGATGACGGAAAATTGCATAAAGTGGCAAATGTTGCGGGTCAAACCATGGCTCTTCACCCGCATGGCGATGCGCCGATCACCGATGCCCTTATAAACCTTGCGAATAAAGGCTTTTTAATAGACAGGCAAGGTAATTTCGGCAATCTTTACACCGGAGATCCGGCGGCAGCGGCAAGGTATATAGAAGCTCGTTTGTCACCTTTAAGCAAAGAAACGTTATTCAACCCTGACTTAACAGAAATGGTCCCATCTTACGATGGCAGAAATCTTGAGCCTGTTACACTTCCTGCAAAAATTCCCTTGCTGCTTATGCAAGGAGCTGAAGGGATTGCAGTTGGAATGTCGACTAAAATCCTTCCTCATAACTTTATAGAACTTCTCGAGGCTGAGATTGCTATATTGGAAGGGGAGGATTTCCTCTTGATTCCGGATTTTCCGACAGGCGGCATTTTAGATGCTAGCGATTATAGAAAGGGGCTTGGAAAAGTTAAGCTTCGAGCTAAAATAGATAAACCTGATGCCAAAACCTTAGTCATTCGTGAAGTTTGCTATGGGACAACAACTGAGAGTTTGATTCAATCCATTGATGAAGCCGCAAAAAAAGGGAAAATCAAAATTGAATCCATTGACGACTACACCTCTGAAAATGTCGAAATTGAGATTAAGCTTGCAAGAGGCCACTATGCCGAAGACGTTGAAAAAGCTCTCTACGCTTATACAGAATGCGAAGTTTCTCTCTCCTCGCAAATTGTAGTGATTAAAGATAATTTGCCATGGGAAACCGATGTTCATGAAATCCTAAGAAACCATGTTGAGCTTTTAAAGACATATCTCAAAAGAGAATTAGAAATCAAAAGAGATCATTTACTCGAGAAAATATTTGAAAGGTCTCTCGAGCAAATTTTTATCGAAAATAGGCTCTATAAAGCCATTGAAAATATAAAATCTGAAGATAAATTGGATGAAACGGTTGAATTGAGTTTGGCGCCTTATCATAAATACCTGATGAGGGTGCCGACAAAAGAAGATCGTCAGCGGCTCCTTCAGATACCTATTCGAAGGATTTCAAAATTCGATATCAACGAAAATGAAGAAAAAATTGCTTCTTATAATCAAGAGCTTGATGAAGTCGAAAAGGATTTAAAAAACATCAAAAAGGTAGCTATCCGCTTTATCAGGAATTTGATTAAGAAATTTGGAGATGATTATAAAAGAAAAACAGAAATAAGCTCGATTGAGGAAGTCGACAAGCGATCCATGGAAGTTCGAAAAATTAAAGTTGGTTTTGACCCGATCGGAGGCTTTCTTGGAACAAAAGTAACTGCCGATATCTCATTGGAATGCACAAATTTTGATAGGCTTTTGATTTTATATAAAGATGGCAGTTATCGAGTCATTCCGATTCCAGAGAAAAATTATATTAAAGAAGGAAATAAATCGATCGCCTTTGTTGGCATTGCAGATAAAAAAACCCTCTTTAATGTTGTTTATAAAGACCCTGAAACTCACATGGCATTTGCTAAACGATTTGTCATTAAGCAATTTATTTTAGAGAAAGACTATGAATACCTAGAACCTGGCATGGAGCTTAGTTACCTCTCAACAGATGTTTCTCCGGCTCTTGAAATTATCTTCATTCCTAAACAAAAGCAAAAAATAAGTAAAATTATTTTCGACATGAATGGAGTGCTAGTGAAAGGTGTTTCCGCAAAAGGTGTTCGCATAGCAAACAGACCCGTAAAGAAAATTAAAGCGATAAAAGATTTTGAGAATTGATGACGATTCAAATCGAAATTAAGACAGTTAATAAAGATTGCTTAGAAGTTTATATTGATGAGGATTTGGTAAAAAAAGCTCATAAAAAAATATTCGGGAATCTTTCTTTGGGGAGAAACAATTTTTCAAGTTTAGATGAGCTTGAGCAATTGCTCATTGAAAAAGAAAAAAATGGAGCTAGAAGCTATCTTGCAAGATGTTTAGGCAGAAAAAATCTTCACTCATTAGAAGCTGATAAAATTTTAAGTAGTCTTTTTGTTTCTTTTAATACCATTCAAGAGGTCTTAATGGATTTTAAAGACAAAGGCTATCTTGATGATGCGCGGTATGTCACCCAATTTATCCATCATCATTCAAGCCGGGGAAAAGGCTCGAGGTGGATTCACCAAAAGCTTAAACAAATAGGCCTCGAAGAGAATGAAATCAGAATGAGCCTTCATCAAATGGACGCTCATTCTAATCAAGAAAGCCTAAGCGCTCTTATAACCAAAAAATCAGCCCGTCAAGATATCAACAATCCAAAATTTAAAAGACGCTTAATTGGTTTTTTGATGCGAAGGGGTTTTAGCTATGAAGACATCTCTAAAGCTTTATCCATTGACGAAATAAGCTAATTGATTAAGATAATTTTGTTCCTATAACAGGAACTTAATCTATAGCTTAGGAGGAATTATGGATGGCGTCAACCGAAGTGGCGTTTATACCTCTCAACCTTTTGAAGAGGAAAGAAAGCCTTTAACCCCGAAAGATGCAGAAACAATCAAATTACTAAGCAGCATTATAGTTAAAACAAATACCCCGCACACCCCCCTCGCTGCTTTGGCTGTCATTTATTTTAGATCCGGATGGTATGCAGAAGCACTTGAAATGACAACTAGAGCCCTTGAAAGCGCCCCAAAAATACAAGACGTTTTTCAAGCGGTTCTTTGTAGAGCCGAATTTGAATCCAGCCATGGCATGAAAGAAGATGCCGAAAGAGATTATCTAAAGTTAAAAGAGTGTCAAAGTGCGATCCCTGAATCTTTTCAGTCAAGAATTGAAGCTTTAAAAAGAAGTTTAGAAGTGCCTTTAGAAGATGGTGTTAGCAATCGGATAAAGGAGATTACCCTTTCTCTACCGGGATCTAAAACCCCTTGGCTTTTGCATAAAGAACGTTCTCAATGCTACTTATATCAAAAGCAGTACGGAAGAGCTTTGCTCGATATTAGAAGGGCCGCTTCTCTAGCCCCGAACTTATATGAAGTTTGGGAAGCTATTTATTTTAGGACCCGATACCTCATGCAAAAAAATATGCTTAAGATCGCTTTTAAATCGCTAGATGAGCTTAGTATTTGCTTAGACCAAATGAAAGAATCAGAGAAAGAAAAGCTGGAAAAGTTAAAAAATACGCTTGTAAGGCAAAATTTAAAGCCAAAAAAAGACCCCATTTATCAATTGGCAAGCGGCGGCTGTAAAGAGCCCTCTCAAGCCTTTCAAGCTCGTTTAAAAGACTTTAAGGAAAAAGAGGCGGAGGAAAAAGAAGATCTGCTTTCAAAAGCCATTTCCCTAAAGAAAAAACATGAAGGGAGCTTGCAAAGACTCATAGAGGATTTAAAAATTGATACTCACGCCGGTCCGTTTCAATACTACCGAGCAGAAGCTCTTTACCATGAAGGAAGGTATAGCGAGGCTTTAGATATTTTGAATGCCTCTATTGAAGACGAGATTGAGAACCCTCATCTCTATTTTTTAAGAAGCTGTATTTACTATTCGCTACAAAACTTGGAGAAAGCCCTTGAAGACATTGAACTTGCGCTTCTTCTGTCTCCAATTGAAGTTAAGGAATACTTGCATACAGCTGAGATTATTACAGCCAGATTAGAGGGCGGGGTTTATGTTTCTTTAGATTTTCAAGAGGAAGCAAGAAAAAAACTTGATATAGTTAAAAAGAATATATTTTTGCATGGAGAAAGTTCGGAGCTTTTATTTGAGAAAATTAACCTTCATTTGATGCTTCAAGAACAAGAAGAAGCCAAAAAAGACGCTTTAAAATTAAAAGAGAGGCTGTCAGAGGATGACCCTCACTATGAAAAAGTTCTAGATATCTTGCAATTTTTAAACGGGGAAGGGACGAGTTCTTAAAAAAAATCTTAAAAGACCTTACGCCTCAAATTTTAAGAGGCGTAAGGTAACTATGAATTAAAATCCTTGGTCATTCCAGTTGTCATTAAAACCATCACCATCACCGTCACCATTACCATTGCCGTTCGAATTTTGCTGCGGAGCTACATATACAGGAGCTTGATTCTGATTGTTAAGGTTTTGGTTGTTGATCTCGTTTTGAAGCGCTCTATTTTCTAAAGCCCTATTTTCAAACCGTTCTTGATTGTATCTATTATCAAAATGGTTATCTCTTCTGAATTGATCCCCTCTATTCATTTCACGATTCATATCGCGGTGGCCTGCGTTAAAGTCTCTTGCGTGCGAATCAGCAGGGATAAAAAAAAGAGTAAAAACAAAAAAGAAAGCTGACGTTGAAATCCATTTCATACAAACACTCCTTTTTAGGATGCCTATTCCATTATAATAAAAAAGTTAATTTTATATCGAAAAGAGACAATAGTGTTTTTATGTTATTATTTATCAGTTAGTTATATCTAACTTTTGAATAGGTGGAGGCGTCCATTGCCCTTTCAAAATTTCATCTTTCGGCCAATATAGACGCATCATTAATACAAAAGGGCCTTGGGGGGCAGGGAGCCAATTCGCTTCCTTGCCCTTCTCAGGCTTTGCATTTTGTATATAAAGATCTAAAGATCCATCCTCGTTATATTGCAGGGCATTTCTTGGGCTTAAAGTGTAGCGGTTTAAGGGATTGTCGACAAAAAAGTAGTCCTTATCATACATAGTTAGCGACCAGAAGCCATTTACCGGAGGGGTTTCACCTTTTTTAAAGTGAAGGACATATTTATTTTGCCCTGAGAGAGGTTTGCCGCTGCCGTCTACTTTAGCTTCCGGGTAAATGGCGTCTTTTGGAAGATTGGCGCCAAGGCCTATAGCTGTAATAAAAGCTCTTTGTAGATAATCTGTCCCATAGGTTCCGGTATCTAAAGTAAACGTCCAGCCGTTTACTTTTAATCCGGCTGATTTTTCATGCTCCATGATTTTCTTTTGGGCTTCTTTTGGCGTATCAGCTAAACTGTCAGCTATATTTCTATTAAGCTTATCGAGTTTAAATTCTTCGCCGGGTTTGAGGCCGATTTTGGCCATGGCAGCTAAAATGGGAGCATCCATTTTTGAAGGGGGGTTATCCACCATAAGGCTTGAGAGCCTATTAAAAAACTCCTCAAGGGTCAATTGATTAACTTGATCTCTAACCGGGGTTTTCATATCAATATTTGGGTCTAAAATCCCATCTGTCGGAGTATAAGGCTTACCATAGAAGCTTAAAGGGGTTAAACTATATTGATCTTGAAGAGCATGCACTTTTTTATAGTCTTCAGGGGTTCCTGAAGAATAAGTCCTTCCGAGTATCCAAACTAAATTAGTCGGCGATTTGAATTCTTTTAGTCCCTTGGGCAGGGGGCCTGTCCAATTGGGCCCGGTAATTACAAAATCTGCCGCATCCGTGCCAAATGTTCTTGTGCCGGGCACTTCAAAGACGTTTGTCCAAGCGCTGAGTAGTGGCATCAAATAATATCTTCCCATTTCATTCGGGACATGAAGAACGTAAGGCTCTTTTTTTAAATCGATCCAGGCGCTTGAGTAAAGGGTATCGGCATTTGGAGCTGTCACATCTTTAAAAGAGGCGTTAGGGTACTCTCTAGCGTTGGCAAATTGCCCTAGAGGCGCTTTAAAGCCATTTGACTTTAGAGTATTAGTCATGACTTTCTTAGTCAAATCCATCGTGACAAGCGGGTAGCCATAAATATAGGCTTCTTCTGCAATTTTTTTCGCTTCTTCTTCATTTATTTCATGAAGAGATTTGGTTTGCTGAGCCATCATAAGATAAGCGGGTATCCCGATTAACGCGAGAGCCAATATAATTTTAAGAAGCGATTTTGCCATAATCTTTCCTTTTAGAATTAGTTATGTCATGCTATTAATTTATAATTAACAAATTTAAGGTCTCAATGCAAGTATAGTTTTCACCCTAGAGGTTAACTTGAAAAATTTCACCCTATTTATTTTTCTTTTAATAAGCTCTGTTATCGTTTCAGCGGATGAATCACTTCCTTTGCACATCTGTACAGTGGCCTCAAGACCAAAACCGGGCTTGCAGCAACTTCTTTTATCGGCAGAAAAATTTGGATTAAAGGTTGAAGTTTTAGGGATGGGTCTTCCTTATAAAAAAAACGGCCAAAAACTCTCTTACATGAAGATGTATTTGGAAAATATACCGGATACTGATCTCGTTCTTTTTGTAGATGCCTATGATGTTATTTTCCTAGCGAATGAAAATGTCATTAAGGATAAATTTTATTCTTTTAACTCGCCTTTTGTGATTTCAGCAGAAACCAATTGCTTCCCGTTTCAAGAACTTGCAAGCGCTTATCCTGAAAGCCCAACACTATTCAAATACCTCAATAGCGGGACTTATATGGGATATGCAGGCTATATAAAATTTTTACTGAATGAATTTATTATTGAAGAGGATAAATCCGATCAGGGGCAGTTGACTAAATTGTTTTTAAGAAGAGAGCATGAGATAACTTTAGATTATTACTCTGAACTTTTTATGACTTTGCATGGCATTAGGGGAAACCAAATAAAGCTTGAAAAAGACCCCAAACTAGTACACTGCTTGCTTACGGGATCAACTCCTTCGATTATTCACGGCAACGGCCTTGGAAAAAAACTCTATCAACATATTTTCAACACTCTCTTCGGTAAGCAGTAGTTTATTGGATATGATAGTGCCGAAGTTTCCCAATTGTTTTTATAAGGTTCTTGTCTTTTAGATATTCGCTTGAATAAATGGCTTCAACAGTCCTATCGCAATCATGAACAAAGACATGAACATCTTTTTGGGCATGGGCAAAAGAGGCCGCTGCTACGATGCTCTTCATTCTCCCGGGGCACTCATCATCCCAACCTGCCGGGGCATCCACAAAAATAATATCCCATTTAATTTTGTTAAGCTCTTCCGGTAGCTCTAATTGCAAAACTTCGGGTTTTTTTAGAAGATATTTCCACTCTTTCCTTTTTGTATTATAGACCACAGGATAGGCATTAAGGTCTGGAATTTGACCTTTGATTAAGTTTAGCCAGTAGGGGTTATCTTCTAGAAAATAGGTCGAACCCGCTTTATTTAAATCAACCCAGAGTCTGCTGTCTCGCCCTACTCCGAAGACAAGAAAATTACAAGGGGTTCTATCAAGAACGGTTTCAGCCAAAAGGGCATACTCGGCATAGGAGAGCTGACGAGGATTATCTCGAACTAATTGCTCTATTCTGGTTTGGATTTTAGGGGGTAAAGAGAGCAAGAAGAAGGGAATTAAGGAGCTTAAAAATATAAGGAAAATCGCTTTCATAATATACTTTTCTGTAAGTCAAATTTAAAGGATTTATTAAGAAAAAACCTGGTAGTAAACCTTTATTGAATTATTAAGTATTTTTTGTTATTATAATAAGTAAGTCTATGACGCCTAATGGAGTTACCTATGGCAGAAACGGTTTCTAATGTCCCAGCCTCGTCCGGTACATCCGGCGCTTCCGGCGCTTCAACTACAGGTACCGGAAATTCCGGAGGAAGCGGCTACACAACTTCGACAACAGTCAGTTCTCTTGAAGAACTAAAGCGGATTGCCCCTGAAGTTTATCAAAAAATGCTTGAAGGCATCGCTATGAATATGGTATCGAAAATTAAAAAGCAAGCCGATCGTTTAAAAGAAATTATGCGAGAAGCAAGAAGGCAATCAGGCATTCGATAATGATCTTTCAAGACAGCTGTCTTTTTTTGGGCTTTCCCCTGGATTCAAAAGAATTTGAGCTGTATTTAAATAATGAAAAAGGAAAACTTCTTTATTCATTATTTGTCGATGTTGACGGCCCTTATTTAAAAAAAGTTTCCGTCAAGGGCACGCCATATCTTGGCAAATACCTTCCCAAATCGATTGATAGCCCCAAGCTAAAATTAACTGAAGCTAATATTTACAGTATTCTTTCAAAAATATATCCTGATTATCCATTCAAAAAAACTCCGCTGCGATTGCTAGCTCTATTTTCAGAACAAGAAACATAGTCAATGTCACAAATTTCAAATGAGTCTTTTAGCGAAGATGATGAAGAAGAGGAAGAGATTTTTATCATCTCTAAGGAAAACGCCAATATTAGGCTAGATAGAGTCCTTCATGACCATTATAAAGATCTTCACTCTAGAACCTACTTTCAGTACCTCTTTCAAAATCAATGCATACAAGTTAACGGGAAGGCTGTTAAGAAACAATTTAAACCCAAAGTTCAAGATCGTGTTTCAATCACTTTCCTATCTCTTGAGCCAAGTGATTTAATTCCTGAAAATATTCCTTTGAAAATCATTTATGAAGACAAGGATATTCTTGTTTTAGATAAACCTAGGGGAATGGTTGTTCATCCAGCCCCGGGTAATTGGACAGGAACTCTTGTAAATGCGATTTTATATCACGTCACAGGCATGCAAGAGGCTTTTAAAGATGAAGAGAAAAGACCAGGTATTGTCCACCGGCTTGATAAGGATACTTCAGGGGTCATTATTGCAGCCAAAAATCTTGCAGCGCACAAAAAATTGATTCATTCTTTTTCCGAGCGGAAAGTTTTTAAAGAGTATTTAGGGGTCTGTATTGGGAATCCGGGAAGAGGAATAGTCAATGAACCTATTGGCCGGGATCCCAAAAATCGAAAGCAAATGTGCGTTGCAAAAACAGGCGGCAAAGAAGCGATCACAGAATTTGAAACTTTAAAAACAGACGGAAAATTCAGTTTGGTTCGCTTTGTTATAAAAACAGGAAGAACACATCAAATAAGAGTTCACATGCAGCATAGAAAGACCCCTCTTTTAGGAGACACGGTTTATGGAGATCTAAAGCTGAATAAAAAATTGGGCATCGAAGGACAGCTTTTACATGCCTCCAAGCTATCTTTAATCCATCCGAGTTCTTTAAAACCATTAACTTTCACTGCCGCAATTCCGGATGATATTGAAAAAATGGCACATAGGATTTTAGAAAAAAATAATTAGAAGAAGAAGATAAGTTTAAATGAAAGTTTTAGTTCAACGAGTTCTTGAAGCTTCTGTCATTGTAGATAATAAAATTGTCTCAAAAATAGATAGAGGCCTTCTTTTATTTTTGGGCATTCGTAAGGAAGATCGAATTGAAACGACTAAGTGGCTTGCTGAAAAGGTAAGCCATTTAAGAATTTTTTCAGATGAAAATGGAAAGATGAATCGCTCCTTAAAAGAAGTAAATGGAAAAGCTTTGGTGGTCAGTCAATTTACGTTATATGGTAATTGTCTAAATGGAAGAAGGCCAGACTTTATTCAAGCTATGGGAGGACCTCTTGCTAAAGGGATCTATGAACAATTTTTATTAGAATTAAGGAAAAAAGAGATCCCTACAGAAGCTGGGCTTTTTGGTGCGGATATGAAAATTTTTCTTATTAATGATGGCCCCGTTACTTTATTAATTGAAAAAGATTAATATAGTTAAGTAAAATTAAAATATTAAATTTATGTTAAGAGATTAATTTTAAAACAGCGGTTATTTTTTTAAATGCATAATTAATTTAAAAGTAAATGCTTAAGGAAGTTTCTTCTTTTTGTTAAAAATTAATATTTATTTCGATGGAAATTTTAATGTTGATAGATTAGCCTTAATTTAGGGATCTTACTCTACCTATAGGCATTCGAGTAGAAGAAAGTAACCCTTAAAAGGGTGCTTTTCAATTGCACTGGAGAAGTAATATTCAACAGAGGATCGAGGAAATGAAAGAATTTGTGGCTTATATTGTCAAAAACCTGGTTGACCACCCCGATAAGGTAAAAATCAATGAAATTGGTGGCACTCAAACCCTAATTATCGAGCTTTCCGTGGAAAAATCCGATATTGGTAAAATCATCGGTAAGAAGGGAAAGACGATTAACGCCATTCGAACACTTTTGATGTCTGTGGCTTCTAGAAACGGGATTAGAGTAAATCTTGAAATATTAGAAGATGAAGAAGGCGAAGTTCATCAAGAGTAATTGGACTGAGTAGGATTCGAACCTACGACCACCCGCTTAGAAGGCGGGTGCTCTATCCACTGAGCTATCAGTCCATAAAGAATGAAAATCTTAACCTTTTGCTTCAAAATTTTCAAGCAGTTATTTTTCTATTTTTATCATCCCCCTTCATAAGTTTAAACCTTTCTCTTTTGCAAAATTAAAGGATAAACCGTATTATTTTTGCTCTTAGAAGGTTAAGTATTTCTGAAAAATTATCACACTTTTTTTTAAAATTCCAAAAGGCCTTTTCTTTTATCTATGGCAGCACAAGACGTTTATTTAGGTTTAGGCGGCAATATCGGTGATACAAAAGAAATTTTTAGATCTGTTGTAAACACCCTTAAAGGTTTTTCAGATTGCGAGTGGGTTGGGATTTCAAAACTATATAGAACAAGCCCCGTCAGCTCAATTCCGCAACCTCATTTTTTAAATGCAGCCTGCCACTTAAGAACAACTTCTAATTTAGAATTTTTTTTTGAAAGAATTGAAAGCCTTGAAAAAGCCCATGGTAAAATTGATAAAACAAAAGATGAGCCTCGGACGATAGATATTGATCTTTTATTTTTCGGAAAAGAGGTGCGAATGGATCAAAAGCTTTCTCTTCCCCATCCAAGATGGAGTGAAAGGCTTTTTGTTTTAATCCCTCTTTTTGATTTAACTCCTGTTATTCATTTCCCTCTAAATGACCTAAAGTTTGATGAAATTAATCTTTTGGAAAAGATCAGAACATTTGATAATAAGCAAAATGAGTGCGTCCTTTTTGATAGTTTTTTATAAAAAATTATAGATACTCCCTATTCGAAAGCGAGTGTGATCTGATATAAATAAGCCATTTGATAAGCATAAGGAATAGACAAAGAATGAAAAATGTAGCTATAGCTGATTTTGAAATTGGGGAAAATAAGCCATTAGCTTTTATGGTCGGGCCTTGCGTAATAGAAGATGAAAGGGAAACCATGAAAGCAGCTGAGTTTTTAAGCTCTTTTTTTAAAGCCAAAAAAATTCCTTTCATATTCAAATCAAGCTTTGATAAAGCTAATCGATCTTCTATCCATTCCTTTAGAGGGCCCGGGTTAAAGAAAGGTCTTGAGATTCTAAAAAAGGTGAAAGAAACCTTTCATGTTCCCGTTGTAACAGATATTCACGAAAGTTCTCAAGCAAGTCCTGCGGGCGAGGTATGCGATCTCTTGCAAATTCCGGCTTTTCTTTGCAGACAAACCGACTTACTTGTTGCGGCAGCACAAACCGGTAAACCGGTCAGTGTCAAAAAAGGACAGTTTATGTCGCCTATGGAGATGGGCAATGTGGTTGAAAAATTAAGGGAAAGCGGTGCCAGTGAAATTATTTTGGTTGATAGGGGAGCCTCTTTTGGCTATCAAAATTTAGTAAGCGATATGCGCTCTTTTACCATTATGAAAAGGTTCGGTGTGCCTGTTTGTTTTGATGCCACGCACTCAGTGCAATTGCCGGGCGGTGAAGGCACGAAATCCGGGGGTCAGAGAGAATTCATTCCTGTCCTTGCAAAAGCCGCTGTTGCCGCAGGCGCTAATTGTCTTTTTATTGAAGCGCACCCAAATCCAAAGCAGGCTAAAAGCGATAGTGCCACACAACTATCTTTCGATGAGCTAGAGGAGCTTGTAGAGGATCTTATAGCCATCCACGCAGCCATTAATAGGAAAAAAAAGAGTTAATCTTTATGTCCGAGAGAAAATGGGGTTTCCTTTTTTTTTTATTATTTACAGGGGTTTTGGGATTTACAGCCTACAAGTTAAATCCCAAAGAAAGGCATTTAAATAGGATGGAGACTCTTTTAAGAAGCGATTCAAATGATTCTTATGAGAAAGAGGCTGTGAAGCATCTTAGAATTGGTGTTAAAAAAGAGATTTTTTATCCTAATCGAACAAGGAACATTGAGATGAGCGCCAATTTTTCAGAACTTTTATTTAAAAAAGAAAAGAAAGATTATGTATTAGTGGAAGAGTTTGACAATTTTTGCTGCCTGGAGAATAAAAATAAACAGCCTCTTTTAGAAATGACAAAAATTCTTTCTAAAAGAGCGACTTATAATTTTCAATCTGATCTTCTTAAAGCTGAAAAGGCTTGGTTTTTTAATAAAAAGAAAAATCTTTTAAATGCCGAATTCTCTGGATTGCAAATGAAAGCTGAGATCCTGGAAGGAAATTTAAGGAAAGGGTTCCAGTCCTTAAATGCTAAAGAGGTGTCCGGTTTAAAGATGAATGATGAAAGTCAAATGAATGAATAATTGGCAACTTAAGTTATTTTGTATTTTTGCCGCGTTTACTTTAAATGCGCTTGAATTTTCTTCCCTTCCTTTTGAATTTTCATCAGAAATGATCGAGTTTTCAAACAACAACTTGCATCTTAAAAAAAATGTTCTTTTAAAAAATAAAGACTTTAAGCTTCTTTCAGATGAGGCTCGAATCCAATTCATAAAAAAAAATGATAAAGAGATTGGTTTTTCAACAGTCTCTCTTACAGGAGGGGTCGAGGCTTATTTTAAAAATGGAGGAAAATTTAACTCTTCCACAGCTTTACTTGATCAAAATAAACTCATAGCTCAAGCTTTAGTCGATGGCTTTGAAAAAGTATCGTTCTCACACCCTTTTGCCATAAGAAATAAGAAAGGGCTTCTTAATATCTCAAGCTTTAAAATGGAAGCTCTTCTTCTTCCTGAAATGGAAGGTCAGAAAACCCCTCTTCAAACAATTTATGGTAAAGGGGAAGTCGTTTTTAGCATTGACAACTGGCTTAGGATGACAGGTGATGATTTTCAATACACTCCAATGGCAACAAAAGATTCTAATTGTTTCGGACAAGCTTACTTTGAAATTTCCTCTTTTAAAAACAAAATCTCTTTCATTTATGAAAAAAGCCTTCTAGTCTATGGCAAAAAAGCAATTTATGATCCTTCTATTGGAAAATTACTCGTTTATCAACCGGAAGGTTCTTTTTTACTATTCACTAAAGAGGGTGAGCATAACTTCTTTTTTGAAGCCGATGAGTTGACATACGATTTTGCAAGCGGTACCCTTGAGCTTATGGGCCAAATCGCTTTAGAGTCTTTAAATTTCGGAAAAATTAATGTGCTTGGAGAATTAACTGTAAGTCTTGATAAAGACCCTAAAAAATTCAAAATGATTCATGCGGAAGGAGAGATCAAATATTGCTTCGGAGAAAGCCTCTTAAACCTAAATGGGGTGGCCGCATTTGACCCTATCTTAAAAAAATTCAGCCTGGAGAAAAAGGGAAAAGAGCAGATTCATTACCTACGAGAGGATGCAGACTTTTATGCCGATCATGCTTTTATTTCTTTTAAAAAAGATTCATTAAAATTCATTCCTGAAAAATGCTCTCTTATCGGCGATGTAAAAGGAGTTCACAAAGCCGCATCCAAAAATGAAAGGGATTTTAAGCCCATCCAATATGTCGTGGCCTCTGTGATTGAAATGGATTTTTTAAATAACAAAATGGAGATGAGGGCTGAAAAGCCATCGAGGGTGCTTTTTTATGATAAAATTAACAAAATGCAAGTAAGCGCTGATGGCCTAAAGCTATCTATGGATATCAACCGAACTTTTCAATTTGCTAAGGGAATTGGTGATGTCCGTTTTCGGTTTGTTGAAACAGAGCTAAATGAAATGAAAAAGAAATTTAATTATTAATTAAGGAGAAGAGAATGGAGGAGGCTTCGCTTATTCGTTTTGAAGCAAGAGACCTGATTAAGCTATACGGGGGAAAAAAGGTAGTCGACGGGCTTTCTTTGTCTGTTGGAAAGAGCGAAATTGTAGGCCTTCTCGGTCCGAATGGAGCCGGCAAAACAACTGCTTTTTACATGGTTATGGGCCTTATTAGACCGGATAGCGGCAAAGTAATATTCGATAATAAAGAAATCACAAGGCTTCCCATTCATAAAAGGTCTAAAATGGGCATGGGGTATTTAGCGCAAGAACCTTCCATATTTAGAAGCTTAACCGTAGAAGAAAATATTCTTTGCATCCTGCAAAACTTAAAAATGAAATCTAAAGAGAGAAAGCAAAAACTAGAAGAGCTTCTCGCTGAGCTTCATTTAGAAAAATTGGCTAAGAAAAAAGCGGCTACTTTATCCGGCGGTGAAAGAAGAAGGCTTGAAATTACAAGAGCGCTTGCGACAAACCCAACTTTTCTGCTTTTAGATGAGCCCTTTGCTAATGTCGACCCGATTTCTGTTCAAGAAGTAAAGGAGTTAATCAGACTTCTTTCAGCAAAAGGCATAAGTATTTTAATTACAGATCATAACGCTCGCGAAATTTTTTCAATAGTTCATCGAAGCTATATTGTGAGAGAAGGAAAAGTTCTGCTTTCCGGAACCCCCCAAGATTTGATGGAAAGTGAAACCGCAAGAAAGCATTATCTAGGAGAAAGCTTTTGTCTTTAAAAGATCTCAATCTTAACCGATGAGACCGGATGAGACTTCTTTCGAAACTCCATTCAATTCTTAAAACAACTGTTATTGGCATCTTTCCTAAATTTTTTCACGCATAGGTTATCCTACGCTTTAAAAATTTATCAAAAAAATTGCTCAAAACCTGTCCAGTCGTCTAATCAAAGCGGGTTTCGAAAGAAATCTATTTTTTTTAGAAGCGCTCTTGCAACTCGCTTGGTTCGAAGAAAAATAGCAGTTCGGTTTCAGCATTTTCAACACTATCAGATCCATGAACCGCATTTCGAGTAACACTTTCAGCGAAATCACGCCTGATCGTTCCCGGTTGGGATTTAGAAGGGTCTGTTGCGCCCATGATGGTTCTATTTTTAGCAACCGCATTATCGCCTTCTAAAGCGATTGCAATCACAGGCCCTGAGCTCATAAAAGCGACTAGGTCTTTATAGAAAGGCTTTCCTTCATGAACCTTATAAAACTCTTCCGCTTCTTTCGGTGTCAGTTTTTTCATTTTTATGGCAGAAACTCTAAGGCCTGAATTTTCAAGCTTAGCTAAAATTTGCCCCGCCACATTTCGGCTTACAGCGTCCGGCTTAATGATTGATAGAGTGATTTCTTTATTTTTTGCGATCGATTTTTTTTCCGTTTCTTTACTGCATGCGGCTGTAAGCATAACAAGAGAGAGGCTTAAGGCTATTGAAAGAGCTCGAATCATAGAGTGAATCCTTATTTTTTTAGGGTTAAAATCATGAGAAACTTGGAGTATGGCAAAAAAAGTTCAAATAAAGAAAGAAATTTTAAGAAAAGTTTATTTTTTCAACCTTAAAAAGTTTGAAAGAAGAGGAAAGCTTTGCTCTGTTAGGATCGACTCCGGATGGAACTGAACTCCTTCAAAATCGTAATCTTTTGCTCTGAGGCCCATAATAACTCCGTCTTCTGTCCAGGCGGTGATTTCAAGGGAATTTGGTATCGTTGTCTTATCTACCATTAAGGAATGGTAGCGAATAGCTTTAAAGCCATTAGGCAAGTTTTTAAAAATGCCCTTTCCTTCATGAAATATTTTTGAGAATTTTCCATGCATGGGAGCTCTAGCCCGAACCACTTTCCCCCCGAATAATAAATTTAAAGCTTGCATGCCTAAACAAACTCCAAAAAGAGGAACTTTACCAAGAAAAGCTTGCATGACCTCAAGCATAAATGAAGCATCTTTTGGATGACCGGGTCCTGGGCTGAAAACAACCCAGGAAGGAGATGCATTTAAACAATCTGAAACTTTAGCCGTGTGCGCTTTTACCATTTGGACCTCGCACCCTAAAATTTCAAAATAATGAATAAGATTGAAGGTGAACGAGTCTAAGTTGTCCACCATAAGAAGCGTTCCTTTAAACACTGGAGAACTATCTAGTCCGCTCGCAAATTTCGTTGCCGCTAAAGAAAAATTCAATTTCTTTTTTGGCGTTTTCTAAACTATCGGAACCGTGAACGGCATTTTCATCGATAGTTTTTGCAAAATCAGCGCGGATGGTTCCTTTTTCAGCTTTAGACGGATCGGTTGCACCCATAAGATCTCGGTTTACTTGTACAGCGTTATTGCCTTCTAAAACCATGACAAAAACAGGGCCTGTAGTCATAAAGCTTACTAAATCCTTAAAAAAAGGACGCGCTTTATGAACTTCATAAAATTTTTCAGCTTGGCTTTTTGAAAGATGCATCATTTTTGCAGAGATAACCTTCAGCCCGTTTTTTTCAAAACGTTGAATAATGTCTCCGATATGATTTTTTCCAACGGCATCCGGCTTAATAATGGATAAAGTTCTTTCCATGATTTCTAGTCTCCTAATCAATTTCGTGAGTTTTTAAAAACTTGGGCGTAAGCATAGCTTATAAGAAAAAAAAATAAAACTCTGATTTCAAGGAAAAGGGGAAAGAAAAAAGCCATGGAGGGTTTATCCATGGCTTAAAATTAAAATTTTTCAAAAAGATTAGACTGTCTTAGCTGAATTGTCTTCATTTTTAGCGTTAGGTTCGGCAGTTTGAGCAGCTTTTGCTTCTGCGGACTCAATTTTCCTTCTTGCCGCAAGCCCCTCAAAGGAGCTAAAAAGCGCCTTTGGTGTAGGATTTTGTATAATTTGGCTTCGTCTTTTAGCCGACGCCATTTGAGCAATATCTCCTGCGCTTGCTGTCGGGGGAGCAACCTTCTTCTCTGGTTCATCCTTTTTCCCCTCTAGAGCGTTAATAGCTCTTCTTTTTGAGGCAATATTTTTTTCAAGAGCTTTGAGTTCTTTTTCAACTTCTTCTTTTTCTTTTTGAATGGTGTTTCTTGAATTTTCTAAATCGATTTTGGCCTGCTCTGCTTTTTTAAATCTTTTTCCAAGCTTTTCAACGGTTATATTTAAAGCGTTAAAATTTAGTTTAATTGATCTTGTAACGGCTTTTTCTTCTTTCGGATCTCTTTTTAATAACTCTTGAGGCGCTGTAATGGTTTCTTTAAGCAAATCCTCAATAATTTTTTCTTCTTTTTGATATTCTGTTTCAAGTTTGATGATAGTAGACTCAAGGTTTTCTACTTCCTTCGAAGCATCCTCTAAAAGTTTAGATGCAATCTCACGCTTTAGCTCAGTCTCTTCACCGGCAAGAAGAACCTTAACAGATTCTTCTTGCTGTTCTTGAAGAAGATTTTTTAAATAGTCAAACCCTTGGTTGCAAATATCAAGCTCATTTTTCATAAACTCAATTTTTTCTTTTTTAACGAGCAATAAACGTCCGCCTGATTCTCTCTTTGTATAATTGCTGTCTGTCGCAATCAATGTGCTATAAAGGGTAAATCTTGGAGAAACTTCCTCGCGGAACTTTTTTTGCAACTCTGTTAACTCTTTCTTAAGCTTGGAAATTTTTCCGTTTTTCTCTTCAACTTCAAGGGTCCAGGCATCAATTTCTTTTTGGTAGCCTTCCTTTTTTTGCTTCAATTGCTCTGCGCGTTTTTTTGCAAGCTCTGCGCTATCAATTGTTGCGGCTTTGTTTGGAATTCCAGGAGCTCTCGGCGCATTAGGAGCCGGTGGGGCGCCAGGAGCCGGAGGCGGAGGCGGAGGTGGCGCATCAGGAGCCGGAGGCGGCGTTGGAGCTGCTGGCGGCGTCGGCGCAGGAGGAGGTGTTAAGCTCGATTCTTGGTCTGCTGAAGATTTTAAAGCAGCTTTAGCTCTAAAGGTTCGAACAGCACCAATAAGGGATTTTTTTACAGGCTTTACGGGTTCTCTTTCCTCTTTTTTTATCGCCTTAGTAAAAGTTATGCGAGTTTTTTTGGTGGTTTCATTTTTGACTTCTTTAGCAGGAAATCTTGAAGTGACATTCCTTCTTGTAAAACTCCGTCCTAAAGATTTTGACTTAAATCCTGGGAATCGTTTTTTTGATAGAGGCGCTGCCGCAGTCGTTATTTTTTCCATGGTGGAAAGAAGTTCTTTCGCAGCAGTTGTTTGACGAAGGTAATTTTTATTTTCAAATTCGGTAATGAGGTTTGGAAGAGCTACTTCAGAAACTTCTTTGATTAAAGTCTTAAGCGCCTTTCCTTCTTCTGTATCAGCCTCGCTCTCAAGCTCTTTTTGAGATTTTATAAGGAGATCGTTTAAACCTTTTAATACGACATCATTGTTGCTTGTGAAGCCGAATAGATAGCGGAATGGAGAGCAAAAAATAATTTTAATAACAAGGACAAACCAATTGGAGTAGGTCTGCTTTTCAAAACATCCCTTCTTTTGATTATAAAAAAGATAGCCCTGATCTTTAGTGGAAACGATTTTCCAGTTCTTTTTAATGTTTTCAAGGGCTTCTGAAGGTGCCGGGGCTGAAGGAGGTGTTACAAGAGATCCGCTGTCTCTGCTTGTTGATAACGGCGTCCTTGCCGTTGTATCTACTGATGACATACTTTCTGCCTTATTAATTAATTAAATAAAGTAGAAATAGTAAGATTGTTAAAATAACATTAAATTAAGTAAATTTAAATTTTGCATTAAGATGTTTTAAATTAAAAATTTAATTTTAGATGTTTCCTGAAGAAGAAAAGCCTTTTTCTCTGTTGTTAGATTTCTCTTATTCGAGTATTCTCTTTCTTTCCTATAATATTTAAAAAGACTCTTTGGTTTTTATGAAAATTCCCTTCAGCTGGTTGAAAGATTTTATTGATTTGGACCTTTCCCCTCAAGATATAGCAAAACATCTAACGATGGCAGGTCTTGAAGTTGAGGCTATAGAAACTCACGATCCCTCCTTTGATGGAGTAGTCGTCGGGTATGTCGAAGAGGTGGTTCCCCACCCAAATGCCGACAAACTAAGAATTGCGACCGTTTCAAACGGCAAAGAAAGCGTGCAGGTTGTTTGCGGTGCGCCTAACTGTCGAAAAGGAATGAAGACTGCTTTTGCAGAGATTGGAGCGAGCATTCTTCTTGATAACGATGAGAAATTAAAAATAAAAAAAACCAAAATTCGAGGCGTTGAGTCTAATGGAATGTTAGCTTCCGGAAAGGAGCTTAGAATTTCAGACGATACCGATGGTATTTTAGATCTTTCAGACGAATTTAAAGTAGGCGAAGATTTAAAAAAACATTTTACAGAAGTGGTTTTTGAAATTGCTCTAACCCCAAATCTAAACTATGCTTCTTCTGTTTTCGGGGTGGCAAGAGAACTCTCATCCATTTTAGGCATTCCCTTAAAAAAGGTGCCTTTAAAATTTCCTGTGGAGGAAACTAATGTTTCCGAGGAAGCTAAAGTCATTGTTGAAGCTAAAAAAAATGCTCCCAGGTACATGGGACGACTTGTCAAAGACGTTAAGTTAGGAGCATCTCCCGTTTGGATGCAAAATCGGCTTTCAAAAGCAGGCTTTAGACCTATCAATAACGTCGTTGACATCACAAACTATGTTCTTTTTGAAAGAGGTCACCCTCTTCATGCGTTTGATTTTGATAAAATAAGCGATAAGACCCTTTATGTTAGAGAAGCAAAAGAAAATGAGAGCCTTATAACTCTAGATGGCAAGGAGCGTAAGTTAACAGGAGAAGATGTTGTCATAGCGGACTCAAATAAAGTTCTTGCGATTGCCGGGGTTATGGGAGCTAATAATTCCGAAGTAGGGGAGAGCACCACTTCAGTTTTTCTTGAAGCCGCTTACTTTGATCCGGTTGCTGTAAGAAAAACAAGTAAAAGGCAAGGTCTATTAACCGAGGCCTCAAGAAGATTTGAAAGAGGAGCTGACCCAAATGCGTTGGAAGAGGCTCTTGACAGGGCTTGCTTTTTGCTAAATAGTCTTGCAGGCGGAAAAGTCTTGAAAGAAACCCTCGATATCTCCCACAAAGATTTCGCTCCGAAAATTATTCGCTGCGGCATCCCGAGAGTTAATGAAATCTTAGGCCTGCAATTAAGCTTAAGCGAAGTTGAGACTTTATTGCGGCGCTTAAATTTTGTGACCAAAGCAGAGGGAGAAGCGCTTTTAGTGCAAGTTCCAACCTATAGGTCCGATATTTCCCAAGAAATTGATCTTATAGAGGAAGTCGCGAGGCTTTACGGGTATGAAAATATTCGAGTGAGCGCTTCCATGCCTAAATGGAGAGGGTCTTTAAAAGAAAATGCTATCGGTTTTGATTTTGAGAGATTGATCCGAAAAATTCTCTTGTCGCAAGGGCTTCAAGAATTTTTAACCTGTGATCTGATAGGCCCTAAACTTAAAGAGATTGCTGAAGAGGCGTTGATGCCCTCTGAGGTTGAGGTGTCGGTATTGAATCCTACCTCGATAGAACAATCGATTTTAAGGACCTCTTTAATGCCTGGGCTTTTACAAGTTGTAAAGTTCAACTATGATAGACAAATATTTGATATAGATGGCTTCGAGGTTGGCAGAATTCACTTTAAGGATGGGGCAAGCTTTCGTGAAGAGAGCATGGCAGCGATAGTCCTTATGGGGAAAGAGCGTCCCGTTGAATGGGAAGAAAAGCCGGTTTCAGTAAATTTTTATGATTTAAAAGGCGTTATTGAAAATCTGTTTGACACCCTTGGGATAAAAGACGCTAAATTTCAAAACCAAAAATTGAAACCCTTTCATGATGGCAGACAAGCTTCGGTTTTTGTCGGGGAGTTAAAAGTCGGGGCCCTTGGGGAAGTTCACCCTTCGATTTTAAGAAAATTGAATGTTTCCGAACCCATCTATTTCGCAGAATTCAATTTAGCAGATCTTTACCGGGTATCTAATTTGGTTCCTAAAATTAAAGAAATCCCTCTTTACCCTACTTCAGAAAGAGATTGGACCTTGACTTTAAATGATGATGTGCCTTTCGATTACATTCTGCATTTGATTACGAGTGTTCCGTCCACTCTCTTAGAAAGCTGTCAATTGGTAAACGTATGGAAAGGTTCAAAACTAGGTGCCGGTTTAAAGAATTTGACGTTTAGGTTTGTTTATCGGGACCGTAATAAAACACTTTCACAAGAGGAAGTGGATAAGGAACATACAAGAATTTGCGATGCTGTCCGTACAGGACTTGTTAAGAAAAATTAGATAATTGAAGTTGATAGTGGGGAAAAAATGAAAGCGAAACTCATATTTATTGGGTGCATGGCAAGCCTTGTCTTAACAGGCTGTGGCACAAAAAAAGCCTATCAAGAGAGACATTACGTTTTAGGTGAAACCTATGTTCATAAGTATGGAATGGAGGTACAGCCGGAAGAGTGGATGACAAGAGGGCAAAGCGGCCAGGTCATCTCGGAGATGGATAATGGTGTCACTGTGACTAAATGCTATTCAGATGGTATTTTGAATGGGGAAACGAGCTATACTTACCCCCATAGCGATCGCATTCAAAAAGTTGAGGTGTACAACATGGGAAATCTTTCCAAGGTTATCCTTCATGATCCAAATGGCCATCCTATGTTTGAAACCCAATATTTAGGCAATGACAATTCGCTTGTCACCCATTGGTATGAAGGCGGATCGCCAAGATCCCAAGAACAATACCATGGCGACAGTTTAACATCCGGCACTTATTATACACCGGATCGAAAAGTTGAATCTCAGTTTGATGGCGGCGCAGGCCTTCGAATTTTACGTAATGAAAGCGGCGAGCTCCTTTGCCATGAAAATGTGATGGGCGGTATGACAACAAAGCGCACTCTATATTATCAAAATGGCGCTCCAAAGGAAGTTATCCCTATATCCAATGGCAAGATCAACGGCATTAAAAAAACTTACCTTTCCCAGGGCGAGCCAAGCACTATTGAACAGTGGGCAAGCAATGCTCAGCATGGTGTGACAACTGTGTTTAGGGCCGGTGAAAAGTATGCGGAAGTGCCTTACTACAATGGAAAAAAGCATGGCATTGAAAGAAGATTTCGCGATGGCAATATGGTGGTTGAAGAAATAACTTGGGAAAATGACTTAATGCATGGTCCTTACAATACTTATTTAAACGGTACTGTAAAAACCGAATGGTTTTTTTATGGGCAGCGGGTCACTAAAGCTTCCTTTGATATTCAAGCAAGAAGTTAAGCTATAAGCCTTATAAGGGGAATAACTTCCTCTTATAAGGTTTTCTCTTCTACAGGATAATTTTCAAAATTCCAAACTTCTTTCACAACATTTTGAAATTCTTCCGTTTCTAAGTTAAGGTCGTATTCTTTAAGTAAAATAGGTTTTTTTTGGGTATCTTCTAGTAGAACACCATTAAAAGTGTCTCCTAAATTTTTATAAAAAAGCTTTTGTCTGCATAGTAGAATCTGAGTGGGGTAATAGCATTCTGTCAAACGACAGACCCCCTCAACAAAATGAGACACTTCAAAAAGAATCGTGCGATCCTCCTGATCTTTGATAAGAGAGTGCACCTTTCCATCTTCTTCTTTAATAAATTCCTTTTGCCAGGCGATCTGGGCCTCCGGCTTCAATTTTCTAAAGTCAAAAAGGTTGGAGTCGTAGATAAGGGAAGAAAATTTACCCTGGGTAAAATATTCTATTGAAATCCTTTTACGGTAAGGGTCCTTGACTATATTAAATCCAAGAAGCGGGTCTTTTGTTCCGATTCCATAAGGCTGCCCGTCTTTCCAGTAGTAATCTAAAAAATACATTATGG
The DNA here is from genome assembly GCF_000750955.1 of Criblamydia sequanensis CRIB-18. Classification (NCBI taxonomy): domain Bacteria; kingdom Pseudomonadati; phylum Chlamydiota; class Chlamydiia; order Parachlamydiales; family Candidatus Criblamydiaceae; genus Candidatus Criblamydia; species Candidatus Criblamydia sequanensis. The sequence continues at coordinate 230,364 of NZ_CCEJ010000001.1, forward strand.
TCCTATATGTTTTTAAATCTCTTAAGGTTAATACACTAAGATTATTATTGTGACACCCCTAAAAGTGGCACAGAACTTGCTTCATTCTAGACAAAGGCAAAAAAGGGGGTCAACTATGAAACCCAAATCCATAAAAGAATTAAAACAGACGATTGCGAAGCTTGAATTTCAAAATGATCAGCTTTTAGCAGAGTTAAATTATCTTAATCGCCTCCTGAGATCTATTGGATTTCCGGAAGGGCTAAATTCGGTTAAAAAAACGGCTGAGGAGCTGCTTTCTCAAGATAAAAATTAGGCAAATCTTAATCTCTAGCATGTAGATAGGTCCATTTTCTGGATTAATGATTTTTAGTATCAAGGGTTTAGATGAGATTAATTAAAAATTCAAGATTCCTTTATTCAGCGTTAACATTCAAGCCTTTTACTAGAGGCATAAACAAAACGGAAAATCTATTGATGGCCTTGAATACGTCAGTAGGAGGTAAGGATGACCAAAGCACAACTTAAAAGAAAAATTGCCCTTTTAGAGTCTATAAACGATCACCTTCAAACAGAGGTGAGTTACATGGATGAGCTAATGAAGATGGTGGGCTTTCAGCACGGACTTGAAACTGTAAAAGCGGCAGCCGGGGAAATTATTCGTCAGAAACTTACTGAGGCCAACGATATTTAAGTAATAATAATACGTAGTAAAGTTATATCATAATAATAAATAATAGCAAAAGCAAGCTCTGGTAATTATCAGAGCTTGCTTTTTTTTCTCTTATTTTCAATACTTTTGTAGTTGAATAAATAAAGTGTGAAACAATGACTCGATTAAACCTCTTGTCTCAAAAGACAACTTGGGAAGATTTTGAACGCAGTTGGGATGAGAGGGAAAAGGAAGCGGAAAAAGAGCTGCCTCTTAAAAAGCTAAAAGTTTTGCCCGACATGGTCGGGATCACTAAAGAAACAGCGAAAAATTTAAAGTGGAAAAGCCTCTTATGGATGATAAGAAAAGACCGAGGCTTTCGTATCTTGCGCCACTTCTTAAAGCATCCTTTCAAGTATGGCAAACAGTTCCTTAAATCATGGAGAAGCGGGAAACCTTTTAAGCGGGAAGGGGATTATTTTCTTTACGGATTAAATTCTCTTTCAGATTTTGAGTCTTTGCTTTTAGATAAAGAAGCTCTTTTTGTCGTGGGCTTTTCCTACTGCCATAAACCTTTTGAATGTCCCTCCGGTCGATTTTCGGCCGGTTGCATAAGAGATACTACTCATAATGTTTGCAAGCAATGTTTTATCGGCAAGACCATCCATGGGCTTGCAAAAGAAAATAGCCATCCGGTTTTGATTCCAACGGTTCATCATATCGGCAATGAATTATTTGATCTTTTGCATGAGAAGCCTGATCGTAAGATTGTATTTTTAATCACAGCTTGCGAGATGACTCTTGAAATGTTTGGAGACTATGGCAACATGATCGGCATCCAGGGAATTGGAGTCAGACTTGGCGGCCGAATCTGCAATACCCTGCAAGCTTTTAAGCTTTCAGAGGAGGGGGTAAAACCCGGGCTCACTGTTGTTTTGGATGCAACAAAAGAAAAAATGCTTCATTGGGTCCGAAAAAGAAGCGAAGCTATGAGTGGTTAACAGGATTCTTTTTTGCCTTTCGTTTGTTTTTGCCTTGACCGTGCGGATTTTTCTTAAAGCCGAAGTACTCGTAACTTTTCTTAAAAGGTTTGTGAGGGTTTTGCTCGTGATAAGGTCTTAGTTTTTCTCCTTCGCCGCACTTTTGAGAGCAGCACCCTTTAAGCTGATCCAAGCAAGTTGGGCAGCTAATATAAAGAAGGTTGCATTCCATATTGGCGCAGTTATAATAGCTTTCAGCTTGATGATTGCACTTGTGGCAGCGGCCGCAAGTTTCTGTTTCTGATTCTTCCGCAATAGGAACGGTCATGCGATCATCAAACACAAATAACTTGCCTTTCCAATGAGCATTTCCTTCTTCAAGTCCGTAGTTAATGATGCCCCCGTCTAACTGGAAGACATCATCAAACCCTTTTTCCTTTAAAATGGCAGAGTAAAGCTCGCAACGAATGCCCCCTGTGCAATACATCATGACCTTCGGCTTATCAGGATGTTCTTTTTCAATTTTTTCAGCATAAGCATTAAAATCTCTAAAAGTGACGCAAGGAGGCCTTTCTGCTCCCTCAAAGTGTCCAATATCCCATTCATAATCGTTTCTTACATCAAGAAGAAGCACATCTTTTTCATTTTCGAGCATTTCACGAAATTGTTTTGGAGCGATGTGGACTCCGGCTTTTGAAAAATCAACCGGGGTATCTAACGCCACGAGTTGACTTTTTAATTTCACAATTTTTTTAGGAAAAACGTGTTCATGCCAGTAATGGATTTTAAAAACGAGATCTTCAAAAGGGGGCCTGCTCTTAAGCCAGGCCATATAGGCCTCTGCATCTTCTTTTGAAGCGCTCATTTGGCCGTTTAGCCCATCTTTTGAGAGGTAAAGACGGCATTGGATATCGCGGTTCTCAATAAAATTTTTATGCAGGAGGACTTCTTCCTCAGGGTTTTGAAGAGGAGCAATCCTATAGAAAGCTAGAACGTAATAACATTTATCTTGAGAGGACATGGCTTGCCGTGATTTTTAATTTTAAAACAAGTTAGTATAAACAATTTACGCCTCGAGATCAAGCTTCAAAGATTTAAAATTTCTAAAAAAATTATTAGGCTTTTGTATAAGAACTTTCATTTTTGTTTAATCTATATAGTCTTATTCAAAGTAGAGGAGTAATTGAAAAATATTGGAATCCGGCTTATCAAAAATAGACTTAATTTAAGCGCTCTTCCGATCGATCAGTGGCCAAAGGAGGCTCTTTTGAAAGAGAGGATATTTCTTTTCGAAGCTCCGCTGTCATTGGAATCTCTAAACATTTTAAACAGTCTTTAAGCTGCTCTTGATTTCTTGCTCCTAAAAGAGGGGAGGTCACAGCTTTATTGGAAGCTACCCAAGCAAGGGCAAGGCTTGCCGGCGAGTACCCATATTTTTTGGCAAGTGAGACAAAACTCTCTGTAATTGCCATCGCTTCTTCATTTTGGTACCTTCCTTGATACATTTTTCGAGATTCAAGACGAGTGCCTTTAATCTCTTTTGAAGACGAGTATTTGCCGGTCAGCATGCCGCCTGCTAGAGGGTTGTAGGGGATGACTGCTAAATTTTCAGAGAGGGCTAAAGGAAAAAGTTCAACCTCCGCTTGTCTTTTAATTAGATTATACATGGGTTGGATCACTTGAAATGAAGCTAACTGATGTAGAGCTGAGAGGCCAAGAGCCTTCATAATTTGCCATGCTGAAAAATTGCTCACCCCTAGGTAAAGAACTTTGCCTTGCTGAACAAGATCACTCATGGCCCTTAATGATTCTTCAAGAGGCGTGCTTTCATCAAACTTATGCATGAAGTAGATGTCGATATAATCTGTTTTTAGCCTGCTTAAACTATCGTGGATCGCTTGAAAGATATGTTTTCTTGAGAGTCCTTTGGAATTTACTTCATCTTTTGTTGGAAAATAGGCTTTTGAGGTTAAAATAATTTCGTCTCTTTCCTTTTGAATAAGCCTGCCTAAGATTTCCTCAGCTTTTCCTTCGTTATAAACATTGGCGCAGTCAAAAAGATTAATACCTGCTTCACGGGCAAGGAGATAGAGCTCGCCGGATGTTTTTTCGTCGGATTCTCCGCCAAAAGTCATCGTCCCAAAAGATAGAGCTGAGACTTTAATTCCTGTTTTGCCAAAAGTTTTATATTCCATGCCGTTGATCTCTATTTTGCAGAACTTGTTTATTATGAAAGACTAGCCTCTAAAAGCGGTTCGATAGGAATTTATTCGAGCAACTGATATAATGCAAGAAAATGGAAAATTGAAAACCTTATGGGACAAATAGTCTTTTACGAGGTTAAAGAATTAGAAATTAAGTTTGCTGAATAAGGAGTTTTTTAAATGGCAAATGAAATAAAACATGTAAACGATGAGAATTTTGATTCAGAAGTCAAACAGGGTGTTGTATTAGTTGATTTCTATGCTGATTGGTGTGGTCCCTGCAGGATGATTGCTCCTATCATTGAAAAACTAGCCGCTAAGTTTCAAGGAAAGGCTTCAGTTGTGAAATTAGACATTGAAGCTGCCCAATCCACGACTGCCCGCTATAACGTAACCTCTATCCCAACCTTAATCCTTTTTGTGAACGGGGAAGAAAAAGAACGTATTGTAGGCGTTAGAGACGAAAATACACTCGATCAACTTTTACAAAAGTCCCTCTAACTTTTTCATAAAACTTAACTTACTTCTTAAGGTAAGTTAAGTTATTTTTTTTATTTCAAGTTGTAAAATATTCAGCCACCTTTCATGAATATTAAAAGGTGCGTCAGATGAAATATTTATTTCCAATTTCTTTATTAAAAAAAAAATCCCTAGAGAAACTGCGAAAAAATCACAATTCTTACGTCTCATGCTTTTCAAGCTAAAGCCAATCGTTCTGTTAGCGTTGAAAAGAAAAAATTATGCGCCAAGCTAATTTCAAACAGCTTCACAAAAAACGGCTCTCTCTTCGATGCTGAAATAAAAGCAAATATCATTGATGCATTGAGCGAGATTCCTGATTTTAAAGCAGGTCATATCGAAGAAGCTCCAAAGAAAGTCTTCGGATAAACTCATTTCAAAACACTTGGGGGAAGCTCACAAGCGTTTTTTAAAAACCTTTAAAGTTCATTTGCCTTAACGCTTCAAAAAGAGCAATTCCAACAGTTGTGGCTAGATTAAGGCATCTTTTTCCGGGTTTCATCGGCACTTTTAAGAATCTTTCAGGGTACTTTTCATGAAAATGATCCGGAAGACCCTTTGACTCCGATCCGAAAATAAGAAGATCGCCTTCTTCATATTCGACTTCATGATAGAACTTAGAGGCTTTACTCGAAAAAAAATAAAAAGAGTTTTGATTTACAAGGTAGTCTTCAAGATTCGGAATGATTTCAACATTCACCCCTTCAAAGTAGTCCATGCCGGCTCTTTTTAGTTGCCTATTGGATAGGCTAAAGCCTAAGGGTTCAACCAGAACCAAAGGGGTTTCTGTAACAGAACAAGTTCTTATAACATTACCTGTGTTCTGGGGTATTTCAGGATTAAATAAAACAATTTTCATAGAATAAGGAAAGAGGGGGGATAAAAAGCCCGGAAAGCCTCATGCTTTCCGGTTCTAGCGTTAAACTTTATTGATTGTAGAAGTCATCTTCGTCATCATAATCATCATCTGTGTCATCCTCTTGCGTTGTCGCATCTTTATTGGAATCAGGATTAGAAGCTTTGACTACTTCAACATCAAAAATTAAAAGAGCGTTTGGAGGCAAGTTTCCAAGCATTCCGTAGCCTAATTCAGGGTGTACGAAAAGCCTTCTTTTCTCGCCTTCTTTCATTCCGACAAGGCCCTTGCTAAAACCTGGGATCGTTTGATCTAGTGGAATCGTAATTGGGCCTCCAACTTCTTCAGAAGATCCAAATACCGTGCCATCGATATATTTGCCGGTGTAGTGAATTAAGGGTGAGGCATGGGCTTGTACTTCATCACCACGTCCCTCTGAGAGGATCATGTACTGGAGCTTGCCGGGCTCAATTTCCTTAACATTTTTTTCTCTCGAGTTTTTGTTTAAGAAAACAACCGCTGCCGCCATATTCTCTTTTGCAAGGGCTGCGTATGCTTTTTCCTGGAGTTTATTCATGGCTGATTCATATTCTTGATCAGACATAGGAGCCGGTTTTCCTTGATAGCCATCGCGTATGCCTGCAATGACCCCTTCAACATCGAAGGAAATTCCTGGGGACTTTAAGTTTCTACCGATAAAATGCCCAAATGCTTGAGATAGCTTTTTTAAATCGAGGTCCTGGTTATCTTGTTCGGCTGATAAGTGTTGTAGCTTATCATTTGAGGTTTCCGAAGAAGGTGTGAAGCTTGCAAATAAAGCACTCACACAAGCAGATAAAATAAAGGATCTCTTAAGACAATGACGCTTATTCATAAAAAAAATGGCCTCCTCGGGTCATTTAAAAATCTTTTTGAGCGCTTCTAAAGCGAATCTTTCTGTATAGTTGAAATTTCCAAAGTAAGTGTCCAACTTAAGATAAATACGCTAATTTGTCTATGAAATTAATTTTCGATAGAAAGCTTAAGTTCATTTAGCTGTCGTTTACCGACATTTGACGGACAATCCAACATAAGGTCTGCTGATTTTTGTGTTTTAGGGAACGCTATCACATCCCTTATAGAATCCGTTTTACAAATGATCATCATCAATCGATCAAGCCCAAATGCCATTCCAAGGTGAGGAGGAGCCCCGTAACTTAAAGCATCTAAAAAGAATCCAAAACGAGATTTCTGTTCTTTTTCTGAAATGCCGAGCAGCTTAAATATTTTGCTTTGTAGCTCTAAATTATGAATCCTTTTTGAGCCGCCTCCGATTTCATAGCCGTTTAAAACCATGTCATAGCCGGATGAGCGAACTGAGGATGGGTCCGTATCAAGAAGAGGTAAATCTTCATCGATGGGAGAAGTAAAAGGGTGGTGGACGCTTGTCAGCCGACCTTCTTCTTCGCTCCACTCAAAAAGAGGAAAGTCTGTGACCCAAAGGAATTCAAGACGTTCTTCATCAATTAAATTTCTATCGGAAGCAATCTTTCTTCTTAAGTGGTCAAGGGCTTGATTGGTTTTCGATTTTTCATCAGCAATCATGAAAATTAAATCATTTTCTTCAATATTTGCTCTTTCAATAAGATCTTTTTGAACGCTTTCAGGAAAGAATTTTACAATGTTTGAAGTTAATTTTCCTTCTTGGAACTTCATCCATGCAAGGCCTTTAATCCCTAAATGTCCGACAAAAGAAGTGTAATCATCGATAGATTTTCTTGATAAATCGCTTCCTCCTTTAATTACAATTGCTTTTACAATCCCTTCATTATTTAAAGCATCTAAAAATACTGAAAAGGCAGATTCTTTTACAATATCAGAAATTTCAACAAGCGCCATCTCAAACCTTAAATCGGGCTTATCAGTACCGTAGCGGTCCATAGCTTCTTTATGAGACATTCTTTTAAAGGGAAGCGTTATTTTTACATCTCTTTGGTTTTCAAATAAGGCCTTGATCATGTTTTCCATAATGGACATCAACACGTCTTCTGTTTCAAAGCTCATCTCAACATCAATTTGAGTAAACTCAGGCTGTCTATCGGCCCTTAAATCCTCATCTCTAAAGCATTGGGCGATTTGAAAATAGCGGTCCATGCCCGCTACCATAAAAAGCTGCTTAAATAGTTGAGGGGATTGAGGAAGGGCAAAAAATGAACCCGGATAGATTCTTGATGGGACAAGATAGTCCCGTGCTCCTTCAGGGGTTGATTTGCCAAGGATCGGGGTTGTCAATTCAAGAAAGCCCTGGTCGTGTAAAAAATTTCGTATGAGGTGCATCGCTTGATGGCGTTTAACAAGATTTTCTTGGATTTTGCCTCTTCGAATATCCAAAAATCTATATTTTAACCTTAGCTCTTCGTTGGTATCTATTTCTTCATCGCAGATAGAAAATGGGGGCGTTTTGGCTTTAGAAAGAATATGAAGGGCGGAAACGGCCACTTCAATTTCGCCAGTTAATAGTTTCGGGTTGATCATCCCTTCTTTTCTTTTTTTAACCACCCCTTTAATACTAATGACCCATTCAGACCTTAGATCTTTCGCTTCATCAATCAGCTCAGGGTCAAGGACTAGTTGCGTCACACCGAAACGATCGCGCAGATCAATAAATATTAATCCCCCATGATCCCGTCTTCTATCGACCCAACCGGACAAAGTGACTTCTCTATCTTGATCTTTTTCCCTTAATGCATCCAAGCGATGCGTACGGCGGAAATCAAATGGCATAAGATTCCTTATAATATTTGGGAGACTGGAATCGTTCTATCGAGAATCCATTCTCGTTTTTCATTTTGTTATTCTTTTTTTTGTTTGAGTAATTCCGAAATGAAAGAAACCGCATTTTGTAATTGTCCGCTGAGTTCTTTAGTTTTGGAAATCGCTTGAGAGATATGTTTTATAAAGAAATCGACTTCCCGATCATTTCTGAATGGCTTAAATAGTTCAGAGTAAGAAAGAGCTAAGTTTTCCTTTTTCTCTTCGATGCTTAAAATTCTTTCAAGGCTTGAGAAAGGAATTGGAAAGGATTCGCCTGTTTCCATATCCTTTAAAAAAAGCTCTTCATTTTTTAATTCATTCTCGCCAATGACAGCGACGTACTTGGCTCTTGCATCATTGGCTTCTTGCATGACTTTTTGAAGCTTTCGTTTAGAATAATCTAAACTGACCGAGATGCCTTTAGAACGTAGATCATGGACGAGGGTAAAGGCTTTTTTTGCAGCTTCATCCCCAAGAGGGATCACAAATAAGGTAGGAGCCGGGTTAGTTGGCAAAAGAGTCATTTGCTTTAACATGGTTTGAATAATCCGCTCGATACCTGTTCCAAAACCAAAGGCCGGTAAATCCACCCCGCCAAGCTGTTTGATAAGCCCGTCATATCTTCCCCCGCCAACCAAACTATTTTGGGATCCAAGTTCAGTTGAAACGATTTCAAACACTGTGTAGTTATAATAATCCAAGCCTCGAACCAGGGTCGGGGTTACTTCATAAGGGATTGAAAGGGTTTCTAAAAGGCTTTTCACTTGTTCAAAGTGAGTCTTCGCTTTTTCTGAAATTGAGTCGAGAATGGAAGGGGCGTTTTTTATGATCTCCTGATCTTCTTCGGCTTTCGAGTCTAGAATTCTTAAAGGGTTTGTCTCAAGCCTTCTCTTGCTATCTTCTGAAAGAAGCTCTTTTTTGGAAGAAAGGTAATCAACAAGTTGTTCCTTAAATTTTTTTCTTGATTCCGGATCCCCTAAAGAATTTAACCGAACAAGAAGGTTTGTGAGGCCAAGTCTTTTATATAGAGTGTAAATAAGATCGATGACTTCAACATCTTGCTCAGGGGATGCGTTTCCTATGGCTTCAACCCCGAATTGATGGTGCTGTCTAAACCTCCCGGCTTGCGCTCTTTCGTAACGAAACATGGGGGCGATATAGAAGAATTTGTGTTGGGAACCTTTGGTGTCAAGACGGTGCTCGATAAAGGCTCTCATGGCAGGAGCTGTGCCTTCAGGTCTTAAAGTTAGGGATCTTCCGCCTTTATCTTCAAATGTGTACATTTCCTTGGAAACAATGTCTGTTCCTTCGCCAACACTTCTTTGAAACAATTCTGTTTTTTCAAAAAGCGGTGTTCTTATTTCTTTAAAGCCATAGTCACTCGCTGTTTTACGGATGACAGACTCTACGTAATTCCAAAGATATGAACTTTTCCAGGGTTCTTCATCGTCAACAGGCAGGATATCAAAAACACCGGGGGGGCTTTTATAGGACATAAAACTCTTTTCATCCGCTATAGTTAAAGTTAAGAAAGTAAAATATCAGGGCGCAAGAACCCAATATATTAACTTAAACCAAAATATCGGTAAAGCCGATTGAATGAGCTTAAGCCTCACGGGCTCTCAGAGTTTTAAGTCTCATGATTTTCTTGAATATGAAGGTCGTACTCTGAAAGAAAATAATCAATTTCTTCAGGGTCGAAAATCCAAGCTTTTTTAAAAATGGTCCTTAAAGTGGATAAACCTTCATTTGTAAACTCATCTTTAGGTAAACCTTCCCCCGATAGGATGAAGAAGGATAGTTTTTCTAAAACTTTGTTTCGAACTAGATTTTGAATGGCTAGGACATGGTAAGGGTTATCTGAATTATCTTTTTTAATAAAAAGGGATGCTTTTTCTATTTCAGCAAGGAGCTCGTTTAAATTTGCTGCGTTTTCAATATTTAGGATGGAATTAAGAGTTTCATCATCGATTCCATCGGGGATGGAAGTGCCGCTTTCATTGGCCAAAGGCTCTTTTATCGGCTGAGCAACACCTTTTAGTCCTGCAGCATCTACATAGGCAATAAACTCGGCTAACGCCATTTCGCCATCTTGCAAATAGAGTTCATGAAGTTTCTTTAAAAGGTGGTCTCTTGTCTCCAAGGTTTTTTCAAGGAACTGGTTTGAGAGAGTTTCGAAAATATTTGGAAAATCCGTCATTTCTTCTTTCATTTCTGATTGAATGATTTCAATTAAAGACTCTCCCATAAAGCTAAGGGCTGCCTTTCTTTCTTTAGCAAGTTCTTTCAATTTTAGAAATAAAGGCTTTTCCTCATCGATTTCATGTAATTGAAATGGGGCGTTACGGGTAGGTGCCTTATCGGCATAAGCAACCGCTTTTGAGAGTGCCTCTAAAGGTTTATGGGAGCCGACGCCATCTATAATCAACTCGTTTTCTAAGTCATCGCTTGTTCCATTATCGGTAGCTAAAAGTTTAGAAACGGTTTTTTTCGCGTCTTCGTCATAATCGAGGTAGGCGATAAGAAACCTTCTCTTCGGCATCAAATTTGAAAGAGCTTCCCTTGCGTTCAAAGCCTCAAGGCGCCCTTTAGTCGTATAGAGGATGGGCTCTTTTAGTTTGACAATGACCTTAAGTTCATCATGCAAACGTTTTAAATCGCTGATATTAGGCTCTTTAGCCAATTCTATCGCCTTATGCATAATCTTTTCACCGATTTGGGAATACCTTGGGCAGTTGTAGATTAAGTTCACTCCTTCTTTGCAGACTTTATGCAGATCTTCGGGGGTTGCGTACCCGTTGCTATTGTCTTTATCTGAAAGCTCGCTTAGGGGAATTATCTCTCCTTGATTAATCAACGTGGCTAATTCATCGTTGCCGTCTGGCGATAGGCTGTCAGGATTGATTAAAAGCCTGTTCAGTACCCTTAAATCTTTAATTCGTCTTAAGGTCATGGAATTGGAGTCCACAGCAATGGAATCAGAAGCTTGCACCCAGGGGATAAAAGAAGGTTCGGATTGCGCGATCAAAACAAACCTTGAACTGTCTTTACTTGTATAAATTCGAAGCAAGTACTTCCCATTAAGCTTCCCTTGGGAGTCTAGGACAGCAGAGGGTGGATGATGAGGGGATAGAACAGATTCAAGGCTTGTTTTAAGGAATTGGGGATCGGACCAGTTTTGCATTCTGGGGTGGATATGATTGACTTGCGCATACACTAAAGCTAAAGCAATGTCTGTCACGCTTCTTGCAGCTTCTATCTCATCTTGATGCTGCTTACTGGAAAGGTTGTTATAAATACTTCCGCCGATGATCAAAATGAGGGTAATTAAAATAATGAGAACGGCTGCGAAAATTCTAAAATAAGTATTTCCAAAATAGCTATTTATCGGTTCTGAAAAAAAAGACTTTTTTTCATCTTCACGATTTTTTGATTGGGCTTTTTCAGAAACGCCCTCTTCCGAATTGTCGGGAAGGTCCAAAATCGTTATCGGTTTAGCTATAGTCTTTTCTTTTATAGGCTCTTTTTCTTTCGATTTTTCTTGCTTTGCCGCGAAAAGTTCTTTTTCGGGCAGCTCTTCCCATTCCGTGAATAAAGATTCTATTTCTTCATGGCTCATGATGGGTGGAAGGCCTTCTGCATTAAGAACATCTTCTAAATCAAGATCTTCATCATATCCCTTTTTGATCAGACGAGTCTCGCTTTTAAAAAATGTTTGTTTCGGCTCTTCGAAAACAGATTCCGTTTCACTTGCCTTTTTTAAAGTTCTTTCGAGAACTGGAGATACGCCTTCTTTCAGGCTGGCAGACGGGAATTCTCTATAAGAATGTGCGGCAGCTTTCTCTTCAAAAACAAGACAGTGTTCACCTACTTTTAATACGTCATTATTCTTAAGCCGTCTTTTTCCAAAAGGGAGTCCATTTAAAGTTGCGAAAGGATCGTTTGCGAAATTATGAACGGAGTATCTGCCGTCTTGTTCTTCCTGAATTTTAAAATGAACCGGTTGAATGGTATCGCCTTTAAGAGCAATGTCAATTTCTGAGACGCCGACGCGCCCTATCAAAATTTGATGCTTCTCAAAAGAATAGATTAATTCGCCTTTTCCCGGATTTAGTGTGAGTTTAATCATGGTTTTTATTTCGGGTTAAAAATTGACCCTTTTCATATTAAGAAATAAGGCTTAAATCGATCCATCTTTCTAATAGATCTTAAGTCTTAATGGTTAAAATTTAATTTTTAACAATAAGGCTCGAATCTAGGTAAAAAAACTTGTAATTATGGAATCTTCTAGCACATTCTGTTTACCCGGGTCAATGGGAGATCCAAAATTTATTTGAGAAGTTGAGAATAAATGTTTTAGAGTAGAAAATCCACATTGGCGAAAGTTTTATCACAACGATTGCTTTTTGGTGAATTGTTTTTTTTTGAAGGGTTTTGACAAATTTAAATTTTATTAAATCTGTAGTTGTTCATGTTTTAATTAAATTTTTTAAATTAGTTGGAACTTAGGGTGAAAAAAAATATCAAACCTTGTAAACTAATGCCTTTTCCACCTTCGGGGTTTGAACCCAAACCTATATAATAGCGGATTTGCTAAGGGTTAGAGAGATTTTTTTAAAAGGGCGTAAGTTTCAATGAAATCATTACTCCAGATTTTTAAACCGGATCCCTATCTTCCTGAAATTGAAGATAAGACGGAAGTTAATCGAATGTACCATTATTGGCGCATTCGAATTCTCTACTCTATGTTTGTCGGTTATGCCCTATATTATTTCACAAGGAAAAGCTTCACCTTTGCAGCTCCTGGTCTTATTGATGAACTTGGCCTTACAAAACAGCAAATGGGACTTCTTGGAAGTGTATTTTCCTTAAGTTACGGGCTAAGTAAATTTTTAAGCGGAATTCTCTCTGATCGATCCAACCCTAGATATTTTATGGCCGTGGGTCTTTTCGTTACGGGAATATTAAATATTTTATTCGGCTACAATTCCTCCCTTATCATGTTTGTTATTTTTTGGGGGTTAAATGGATGGTTCCAAGGCTTTGGCTGGCCGCCTTGCGCAAGGTTTTTAACTCACTGGTACTCTCATTCAGAAAGGGGGTCTTGGTGGTCGACTTGGAATATTTCCCATAATCTGGGAGCTTTTTTAATCCCTTGGATAGTAGGCTTTGCTTTGGAGTATTACGGGTGGCGCTTTGCGATGTATATCCCTGGGCTTATTTGTATTGCCGGCTCCTTTTTCTTAATCAATAGGCTTCGTGACACCCCTCAATCGCTTGGACTGCCTCCTATTGAGACTTTTAGAAACGATTATTCCGGGACAACAAAAGAAGAAGTTGAAAATGAACATGAATTGTCGACTAAAGAAATTCTATTTGAGCATATTCTAAAAAACCCTTACATGTGGGTGCTTGCCGCAAGTTATTTTTTCGTGTACTTAGTCAGAACAGGAGTCAATGATTGGTCCACTCTTTTTCTCATTGAAGAAAAAGATTATAGCTTAATGGGCGCCACAGGTTCAGTTTCCCTTTTTGAAATAGGGGGTCTTTTAGGAAGCCTTGCTGCCGGTTGGTCTTCCGATTATCTTTTTGGCGCAAGACGGGGGCCTGTAAATGCCATCTTTGCGATCGGTATAGCTTTATCAATTTTTCTTTTTTGGTTTACTCCTGTAAACTACCCCATATTAGACTCACTTGCCATTTTCCTATTGGGATTTACGATTTTCGGACCCCAAATGCTAATTGGTGTCGCGGCAGCTGAGCTTTCTCATAAAAAAGCGGCAGCGACCGCCACAGGTTTTATTGGATGGCTTGCCTATATTGGGGCAGCCGTTGCCGGTTACCCTTTAGGCTCGATTACCCAAAATTATGGGTGGTCAGGTTTTTTCATCGCTTTATCAACTTGCGCTCTTTTATCGGCAGCGCTTTTGATTCCGCTTTGGTGGATAGATGATAAAAAGTCTTATAAGTTCCGACCTAAAAAGGCCGAACCTGCCATGCAAAATAAGCAAGCCTAAGGGATTCTCTTTTCCCTTTTGTTTTGTTTCTATAAGATTAAAGGTCTTATTTTTTATAGACTCTATAATGAAACGAACCCTGAAATTTATAATCTATTGTTTGAGAACCGATGAAAGAAATGCAAGATTTTGTACCGCTGCATGTGCATTCGCAGTATTCCATTTTAGACGCCACAGCTTCCGTTAAAGGAATTGTCAAGAAAGCGAAAGAGTTTAAGATGAGCTCTCTTGCCTTGACCGATCATGGCAATCTCTTTGGCGCTGTTGAATTCTATAAGGAATGCAAAGATGCGGGAATAAAACCGATTATCGGTTGCGATTTTTATGAAGCTCCCAACTCTAGATTAGAAAAAAAAGCCGACAATCGATATAAAGCCGCTTTTTCCATAACCCTTCTTGCAAAAAATAAAGCAGGTTATGAGAACTTAGTTAAGCTCTCATCCTTAGGCTATACGGAAGGTTTTTACTATTATCCTCGAATCGATTTTGAACTTCTTGAAACCCATAATGAAGGGTTAATTTGTTTGACAGGCGGGCTCGACAGCAGATTCGCGCAAGAGTTTTTTTCAGGGGGTAAGGAGTCTTTAGCATTAGCATTAAAGCGCTATCAAACGTTATTTCCGGAAGATTTCTATTTAGAGATCCAGCGTCACGCCATGACAGACAGTCTTTTAGTTAAAGAAGGAATGAAAGAAGAAGCGTGGCTTTTGCAACGCTATAAGGACTTTGAGCAAAAGCAAACCCGTTTCAATGAGGCGCTTGTTTCTTTATCCGAAGAACTTAAAATCCCGCTTGCCGCAACCAATGCAAGCCATTATTTAGAAAGAGACGACTGGAAAGCCCATGAGATTTTGCTTAATGTGCAATCGGGAGAGCCTTGTGAAATTCTTGAAAAAGATGCTTTTGGGAACCCAAAATTTAGAACCCCCAATCCCAAAAGAAAAGTTTACCCCTCGCACGAATATTATTTTAAATCAAAAGAAGAGATGAATCTTCTTTTTAAGGATTTGCCGCAAGCTTTATCTGAAACTCTCAAAATTGCCGATAAATGCCATGTAGAAATAGATTTTAAAGCAAAGCATTACCCTGTTTTTATTCCTCCAAGCTTAACTGAAAAGGAATATGGGCATGAGGAGCGTAAGGCTGAAGTTGAAAAATTTCTTTGGGAACTCTGCCAAAAAGGGATAGAAGAGAGATATAATAGCGAGCGGCTTGCAGCGGTCGCTAAAGTTTATCCGGGTCAAGACCCTCTTGAAGTAGTTAAAAAACGGCTTGAGATGGAAATGAGCATTATCGCGCCAAAGGGCATGTGCGATTATTTACTTATTGTTTGGGACTTTATCAACTGGGCAAAAAGAAATGGCATCCCGGTAGGTCCGGGTCGAGGATCAGGCGCAGGATCGATAGTTCTTTATTTAATTGGCGTCACAGATATAGAACCATTACGATTCCACCTCTTTTTTGAAAGATTCATCAATCCCGAAAGGATCTCTTATCCTGATATCGACGTGGATATTTGCATGGAGAGAAGGGGAGAGGTCATCCAGTATACTCTTGAAAAATATGGTAAAGAGAATGTAGCTCAGATTATCACTTTTGGAACGATGAAGGCCAAGATGGTGATTAAAGATGTGGGACGCGTCTTGAGTGTGCCCTTGGCTAAAGTGAACGAGATAGCCAAATTAATTCCGGATGACTTAAATATCACCCTCGATGGGGCTCTCGAAAAAGACCCTGACCTCAAAAAATTATATGAAGTTGATGAAGAAGCCAAAAGAATTATTGACATCGGTAAAAGACTTGAAGGCTCCATAAGAAATACCGGCATTCACGCTGCCGGCATTATTGTGTCTCATGAACCTTTAACAGAGCACATCCCTATTTGCCTTTCTAAGGATTCGGATATGCCGGTGACCCAATATTCCATGAAACCTGTTGAACAAGTCGGAATGTTGAAAATCGACTTTCTCGGTTTAAAGACCTTGACGGCTATTCAATATTGTGTTGAAGCCATTCAGCAAAATCAAAATGTCTTAATTGATTGGGTCAATCTGCCATTAGATAATAAGGCAACTTTCGATCTATTAAACCAGGGAAAAACCCTTGGCATATTCCAGCTTGAATCCGGAGGCATGCAAGACCTTTCAAGGCAGCTTCATTTGGACCGATTTGAAGAAATCATTGCGGTAGGAGCCCTCTACCGCCCGGGTCCTATGGATATGATTCCTTCCTTTATCAACCGAAAGCATGGCAAAGAACCCATCGAGTATGACCACGATTGGATGAGAACAATTCTGGATGAGACCTATGGAATTATGGTCTACCAAGAGCAAGTCATGCAAATTGCGAGTGCTCTTGCAAAGTATTCTCTTGGCGAAGGAGATGTTCTGCGTAGGGCAATGGGTAAAAAAGATCATGCCGAAATGGCAAAACAGAGGGAAAAATTTCGGCAAGGCGCTCTTGAAAATGGGATTAGCGAGGAAATAGCGACCCGAATTTTCGATAAAATGGAAAAATTCGCCTCCTACGGTTTTAATAAGTCTCATGCTGCAGCTTATGGGTATCTCTCATATGCGACGGCTTTTTTTAAAGCCAATTATCCAAGAGAGTGGATGGCATCGCTTCTTACTTGCGATAGCGCCGATATTACTAAAGTTGCTAAATTCATTGGCGAGTGTGAAGCCATGGATATACAAATGCTTCCCCCGGATGTCAATGAGGCCGATAGCCGATTTACTGCGACACCCCAGGGGATACGTTTTTCGATGTCCGGGATCAAAGGGATTGGCGCCGGAGTAGTCGATGCGATTTTAAGAGAAAGAAAAAATAAAGGGCCTTTCACATCGCTTTACCAGTTTATTAAGCGAGTCGATAAGAAAACAGTTGGAAAGAAAGCGATTGAGAATTTAGTTGACGCCGGATGCTTTGATTTCACAAAGTGGAGCCGTGATGAGCTTAAAGAAAAAATTGAAGAGATGTATGAAAGCTCTTTAAAAGAAGAGAAAGACGTTAAACATGGAGTCATGACCTTCTTTTCCCTTTTGGGGGAATCTGATGAAACGCGGTTTTTAACTCCTCCTAAAATTACTCGCCGCACAAGCACACTTGATAGGCTATTCAAAGAAAAAGAGCTCCTTGGATTCTTTTTAACGGGCCATCCGATGGATGATTACAGAGAAATTTTGAAGAGACTTTCTTGTGTTCCTTTTGAAAGTTTAAAAAGCCTAAATCACGATAGCATTGTAAGAACTGCCTTTTTAATAGAAGATTTGGATGTCAAAATTGCTTCTAAAACTCAAAAGAAATTTGCTATTTTAAAAGCCGGGGATGGAAGAGAGCATCTTGAAATTCCTGTTTGGGCGGATCTCTATGAAGAAAAGCAATCGCATCTTAAAGTAAATGCGTTGATTTATGCTGTGATCCACGTAGAACAACAGCCTGCATTTAGACTTAGCATTAAATGGCTGGACGATTTAATGAGAGCTGATGAAGCGATGATCCTTTCTTGCGATGAAGCCTTTGATCGGGCAAAACATCAAGTGGAGCGTTTTGCAAAATTACGGGCTCTTGATAAAAGTGAAAACAAAAAAGAATCGGCTTCTTCAACGAAAAACGATTCGCCTCCAAAAAATAAAGCCAAACCGGGTCCCTCTATGAGTTCAAAATTAAAATTTAATTTACTGCTAGATGTTGATAAGATTCGTTTTAGCGAAGTTTTGAAATTGAAAGAATTAATAAGAGAGGCTCCGAGTGGGGTTTTATCTCGTATTGATTTTTTGAAAAATAAGCAAGTGATGGCTCACTTGCACTTACACGGCAATGTTTTTGAAGGCAGGATGACAGAATTTGAAGAGCGAGTCAAAGAGCTCTTCCCAGAGTGTCAATTTGTTGCCGAAAAATGTTAAGGAGTTTTTTAAAAAATTTCGAACAAAAGATCGATACTTAATTTTTAATCTTGTACCCTTTGCAAGAAGAAATTATACTTTATTCCAAGTGTGATAATCTTTATCAATGAGTTAAAAAATGAAATTTGGATTCAAGCTTTGTTTAATTCCGGTTCTCTTATTAAGCGCCTCTAGGATTTTTTGCGACCCGGCAAGACCTTCGTTTTACGAAGAGATTCTAAGCAGAAAGCCGAAAGCTCAAATTTGTGCGGGCGAGCTTTGCTTATTAGGCACAAATGCTTATGAGAATGGAAGATGGAACGAGGCAATTAAATGTTATCGAACGCTTGCTTTCTATTATCCCAAGGATATTTCTGCAAAAAATGTCTGGTTTTACATCGGAGTTTCCTACTTTGAAATGGGGGAATATGAAAAAGCTTGCGAAGCTTTTGATAAACATCTTGAATCTGAGGAAGCCTCCTATTTTGATGCTGTTATCGATTATAAATTTTATATAGCCGAACAATACCGTACAGGTTTAAAAAAGAGGCCTTTTGGACTAAAGCATGTTCCAAGATTTGCTCCTTCAGGTGATGCAGCGCTCGAGCTTTATGACAACATTATCGAAATTGCCCCTTTAAGCGAAGCTGCTGCAAAATCTCTTTTTAGCAAAGGTTGCATCTTAAGACAGGGCCGCGAATTTCGAGAAGCGATAGAGACTTTTAACTTATTTCTTAGAAGATTTCCAAAACATGAACTTGCTCCTGACTGCTATTTAATGCAACTTGCTCTCTATTATGATTTAAGCAGCGTTGAGTTTCAAAACCCCGATATCATCTCTTTTGCAGAACTCATTTTAAATAAATTTAAACAAGAATATCCAAGAGAAGATCGCATTCTTGAAGCAGAGGGAATCCTTTTATCTATCGAAGAAGCTTATGCCAGAGGTTTTTATGAAACAGGCATTTTCTATGAGAGAACAGGAAGGCCAATGGCTGCTGCCATCTATTATCAAACTGCGATTGATCGTTTTCCAATGACGAGAACCGCCTATGCATGCAACCTAAAGCTTAACGGCTTATCTGTCACTCCGCCGCAGAAAAAAGTTTCGGAATCGATTGAAAAAAGTTCTAGTTTTGAATTAGATGATGAAGCTTTTGAAGGTCTTAAGGACATCTAATTTTTAATAGGTATGCTTTTTTTGGGGAATTTAAAAACTTGCAAGTTGTTGGTGCATAACTTTAAAACATTGACCGGGATTGCGATCTTGTCTTTTGTTTTAGTCTCCTGCGGGTATCGATTTGGAGAAGCTCCAATACCTTGCCAGTATGCAACCATATCCGTTCCGTATATTATTAATGATTCTGACGGCTATTTGACTCAGTCTGTTATCCGTGCCATAAGTGAAAGACAGGGCCCTCGTTATAGTCAGTGTACGGGAGATCTTATTCTTAAAGTCGAAATCATAGATTTATGTGAAGAAAACATTGGCTTCCGCTATGATCGCAATCGAAAAAATAAACTCACTAGAACTATTATTCCAACCGAGGGAAGAGCGATTGCCATAGTTGAGGTTGAGCTTATTGATGCTTTAAGGTCGGCAACAATACTCGGCCCCGTTCGCATCACAGAAACTTTAGACTATGATCACGATTATTATGAAAGTAGAGGCGGTGTAAACGTTCTCTCTCTTGGTCAGGTAACTGATTATGAGTCAGCAAGGGATGCGGTTCAAAGACCTCTTTATAGATGTCTTGCAAATAAAATCATTGAGTATGTTTATGAAAGCTGGTAAAGCCATATTAACAACGCTAATAAGAACGGTTTTTCCCTCTGGCTTAAGTAAATCAGCTCCAAGGGTTTATTAAATTGAAATTCAATAAATTAATAATTTCAGATATTTAGGTTTCGCTGAATGCATAAAGACTTTCCGGCATCTATAGTTTGTTTGCATGACATGCTTTCTACTATCCGGTCGGTTGCTTTAAATTGCGGCTTTACACCTGAAATTTTACAAAAAATTGAACTCGCTTCTGAAGAAGCCTTAGTGAACATCATCAAGCACGGTTTTTTAAATAAAGCCGGAACCATCGATATTTACTGTGAACCTTTTGAAAATAAAGGAATAAAAATTGTCATTTTAGATGATGGGATCTCTTTTAATCCATTAACCTACCATGAACATTTTCCTTGTTCGAATGAAGAATTTGGAGTGGGCGGATGGGGAATTATGATCATTTTAAATGCGATGGATCATGTGGAATATAAAAGAGAAAATAATATGAATTGCTTAACTCTTGTTAAGTTTTTTTCAATGGAAAATTCTATTAATTAAATTAAA
The DNA here is from genome assembly GCF_000750955.1 of Criblamydia sequanensis CRIB-18. Taxonomy (NCBI): domain Bacteria; kingdom Pseudomonadati; phylum Chlamydiota; class Chlamydiia; order Parachlamydiales; family Candidatus Criblamydiaceae; genus Candidatus Criblamydia; species Candidatus Criblamydia sequanensis. The sequence goes on from NZ_CCEJ010000001.1 coordinate 250,589, forward strand.
AGAAGTCTAATAATAGTTCTGTATATTTGTTAGCACGTTTTCATTTTCTTCGATATCACTTATAAATTTATCCAGAATAGAAAGAACTAAATGAGACGTATTATAAGCGCCGACACATTTAAAGCAAATTTCAGGATGGAGACTTTCCCGTCCGTTTAGAGCAATCAATGTATAAGACACTGAAATACCTTGCTCAATGAAAGGGACAATCCAAACCACGAAATCTTGATTCACAAGCAGGATTTTATCCGGGTTTTCAATCACATGAAATATTCGATTTGAAGAATCCTTAGCTTCAAAATCCAGAAGTCCAAAATCTAAGAGCAGTTTTAGATCTACTTGAACGATTCCTTCAGGAAGCCATCTGTTTATTTGATTCCAATATTGTTTGAAACAATGTTCGAGTTCAATAATATTATCCATATGAACCTTCGGTTAACTTTCGTGAATTTACCTCATATGAAGCAACATTCATGCCATGAGCTTAAAATTGGTCAAGATTGGATAATAAGAAGATTTTTTTCTTTTATTCTTTACGGATTCTTAACCTTTTTTCCTGGGGCTCTTTTTCCTGAACCCCTAAACATTGAGGTTAAAGCTGATTCAGCAATTCTTATAAATGCCGATACCGGGGCTATACTTTTTGAAAAAAACGGAAGGAAACAACAATTTCCGGCAAGTATTACCAAAATTGCCACCTGTTTTTATACCCTTCAACAATTTGAAGATAAGCTAGATGTAGAAGTGACAGCTGAAGCTGAGGCCATTTCGACAGTGACAGACGTAGCTAAAAGAAAAAGCCGCTATACTCTTCCTGCTTGGTGGCTTGAAACTTCCTCCTCGCATATCGGATTAAAAAAAGGGGAAGTATTAACCCTTGAAGATCTGCTTTATGGAATGATGATAGCATCCGGCAATGATGCATCCAATGTCATCGCCCAATTTATTAGCGGAACTATTCCTCTTTTTATGGAAGAGGTGAATCTGTTTCTTAAGAAATTGGGATGTACGGATACCCATTTTTGCAACCCTCATGGTTTGCATCACCCTAAGCATGTCACAACAGCCTACGACATGGCTCTTATGACAAAGGAGGCTTTAAAAAATAGCAACTTTAGAAAAATTGTAAAGACCTCTCGCTACACAAAACCGAAAACTAATAAACAACCCTCAAGTGTACTTTTGCAGACAAATAAACTTCTTCGCAAGGATAAGAAGCAGTTCTACTATCCAAAAGCGATAGGTGTTAAGACAGGCTTTACTTCGGATGCTCAAAATACGCTTGTAGCGGCAGCAGAGAAAGATGGCAGATGTTTAATAGCGGTCCTTTTAAAGACAAAAGAACGTGACGATATATTTATTGATGCTAAAAAACTTTTTGAAGCGGCTTTCTCCCAGCCAAAGCTTCAAAAAACTCTTTTAAAGTCCGGCTCGCAAAAAGGTTTACTCCTTAAAGGGGCCAAGCAAACTCTGATTCCCTATATCCAGAAAGATGTCAAAATGGAATATTATCCGGCCGAAGAGCCTAACTTAAGCTGTAAGATGCATCTTAAGAAAGACCTTTTTCCACCGATTGAAAAAGGTTCTGTGATAGGGGAGATTCAAATTTTGAATAAAGGGGAAGTTTCTCTTCTTTCTGTTCCGGTTTATGCAAAAGAAAGGGTGGACTTAAGTCTATCTTCTTCAGTTAAGAATTTTTTCTTTTCAAGAAAATCGAAAGAAGACAAGGTGGCTTCTTCTCTTTCTCTTATTACTTTTTTTAAATGGCTTCTTAGCCTTTCCCTAATGATTGGAATACCTCTTGGGCTATATTCTCTTTATAAAAAAAGTAATAGCCCTACACGTAATCTAGGGTAAAGGGAATTCTTTTTTTACCGATTGATAAAGATTTAGAAAATCTTGAAGTGATAAATTTTCAGGTCTAGACAATTCATTGATCCCTATGGAGATCAAAGCTTGGTTCCAGTCTACATGAGGGAAAAGAGACTTAAGGCTTGTTCTTAACATTTTTCGCCTCTGCGAGAAGCCCCCTCGTACGATCTGAAAAAACATTTCTTGCTCTTCAACTGAAGTTAAAGGAGGGTCTTTTAAATCTAATTTAATGACTGCGGAGTCTACAGAGGGTGCGGGAATAAAGCTTTGCTTTTTTACCTTAAAACAAAACGAGGGGTTCGAAAAAAAGTTTAAGAAAACGGTGATCGAGCCATATTCTTTTGTAGACGGCTTTGAAGTGATTCGATCAGCTACTTCTGCTTGAACCATGACGACTAATTTTTCAAAACAATCTTTTGCTTTCACATAATGGGTCAGGATGGGGGTCGTGATATTGTAGGGCAAATTGGCGATCAGTTTTGCTTTTTTGGGTTTGATGCTCTTTTCAAATGAAACAAGATCAAATTTTAAAGCATCTTCTTCAAAAACGGTTAATCGGCCGCCTTCTTTGTTTTCAGTAAGTCTTGGAAGAAGTTTTGCAAATTTATGGTCTTTCTCAACGGCATATAAGTCGACATTTTTTTCAAGCAAAGCTTCTGTCAAAACACCCGGCCCGGGTCCAATTTCAAGAATGACATCTCCTTCTTGAACATTTGCGTCTTCAAGAATTCTCTTTACGAGGTTGCCATCAATTAAGAAATTTTGGGATAGAGCCTTTTTTGCATGCAGGCCTTCTTTTTCAAGAAAGGCTGTAAGCTCGCTTGGTCTATAGAGGGGCATTGGACAAGCCTACTTCAGAGTGAATGGTTTAAAGTCTGAAGGAAGAGTGCTCTCTAAATCCTGCATGTTGATGTGCTGGCTTTGATAAAGCTTTTGCAGATAAGCAATAGTTTCTTTTTCTTGCAATTCCGCAAAAATCTTTTCTTTTAACTTATTTTCCATCTCGTTGAAGGGGGGCGGGTTGGAAGATTCTTTTTCAACAAGATAAAATAAACGAAGAACTTCTTCATTTTTTTTGTTTTTTTGCAGCTTGGGCAAACTGAGTTCTTTTGGTTTTAAAAGATCGAGGACGATCTTTTGCTCTTCTGAAATTTCTTTATCGGAAAGTTTTAATTGATTGGAAAAAGAGACCGTTTTAAATGAGTCTTGGAGCCCTTTTTGAATAAAGGCTTTTTCAATTTTCTCTTTATCAAAACCTTCTGCAAGATTGGTGCTGCGAATTAAATCAGCGGTTTCTTTGCCCCTTATAGGGTCTTTATCTCGGATCGTTATAATATGGTAAAGATAGTTGGGGTGGGCCTCAAAAGTGTTAAGAAAGCCCTCATAAGCTTTTTTTATATCTTGCGGCGAGATAAGACGGAGTATCCGGCTTTGAATTCTGGCCGCAATAGTTTTACGGATAATTAATTCTTCCCTCAAAAGTCCCTCAGCTTCTTGGTAAGACATACCCAATTTGTCTAAATTGGCGATGATGTTGGGTCCAAAAAGAGTTTGCATTTCTTGGCGTATATCACCGGCTGAAAGAGTAATCCCGATTTCTTTGCCGTCGTTTAAAATCAGATCTTTTTCAATGATTTCCTTGAACATATTCTTCCAGCTCATCTGATAGAACTGGAATCTGGCTTCGAGGGAATTTGCGTATTGAGGGAATTGCCTATAAAATAAAATGTCCATTTTTTTCATCACATCGTAGACTGTAACCGGCTTCCCATTAACGTTTGAAAGCACACGGTTGTTAACCTCGATATGAGAAGGAGGTTTTAAAAGGAAAGGGTCGTTGCTTCCGAAAGAACATAATAAAGGGAGGGTAGCGAGAGCTAAAATAAAAGAATGAAATTTAATTTTTTTCATAGGCCACTTTTTAATTTTATTTATCCTTGATTAGAACAAGTCTATTGTCTTTTCCTATCTTTTGGAAGCTTTATCTCTTGTCAAAGAGGAGCGTTTTCAAAAGGCCAAGAAATTTACTTTATTTTTTCAACTTTTTTAAATAAAGCAACAAATAAGCCATCCTTTTCTTTTCTTTTAGGAATGGTCGCAAATGGAGGTTCAATAAGCTCTAAAGGATAAGTTTTTAGAAAGTGAGCTACCTGATCTTCATTTTCTTCTTTTAGAAGGCTGCATGTCGCATAGGCGATAATGCCATTTGGCTTTAAATAGCTCAAGGCTTGCTCAAAAATTGTTCTTTGAAGCCCAAGCAAACGCTTCAAAGTCTCCTCTGTTAATTTCCATTTCATGTCAGGGTTGCGGCGAAGAGTTCCTGTTCCTGTACAGGGCGCGTCCACTAAAACCCAGTCCATTTTTCTTTTTAATTTTGAGAGTTTTTGAGTTTCCGTATTCTCTATCAATTGCGCATTTTGGATGCCGGCTCTTTTAAGTCTTTTTTTAGCTTCTTTAAGAGCGTGTTTTCGAACATCGTGTAAATATATTTGACCCTTGTTTTCCATAAATGGCGCAAAACAAAGCGTTTTTCCACCGGATCCGCTGCAAAAATCAAGAACGCAATCGCCAGGTTTAGCTTCAATTTTAAGACCGACTAGCTGGCTTGCTTCATCTTGAACTTCAAAAAAACCTTTTTTAAACTCCTCTAATCCAAATAGGTTTACCCTATCTTCAAACACAATCCCATAAGGAGACTCTTCCGTTTTTTGAATGGGGTATTCGTCAGACCATTTATCAAAAAGATCATCGCGATCTATTTTTAAAGCATTAGCCCTTATGCAAATGGGTGCCTTTTCGTTAAGGACAGACAATAAGGGGAAAAGCTCTTCTGTCTCAAAACTGCGAGACAGTGCTTCATAAAGAAATTTCGGGAAGCTGAATTTTACGTGATCCGGTAGGTCTTTTGTAAATTTTAACGCATCGATCCCTTTTTCTTCTAAAAGTTTCAGTCTTCCTTCCCAGTCGTTCTCAGAACCTAAAATGTAATCTAAAAGCCCTTTCCAACGCATCAGTGTATAAGCTGTATCTGCAATGTAGGCTCTGTCTTTAGAGCCAATAGCTTTGTTATTTTTTAAATAGTCTCTTAGTTGAACATCCATGGGAACTGTTTCTTTAAGAGCATTTAAAAAAGAAAGAAGGTGATATTTTCTAAAAGGGACGTTGATCATAAGGCCTGCAAATTATTTTTTAAGAAGTTGATTTTAAAGTTGTTAGAGAAATTTGACAAGAAATAAACAATTTTTTTTTGCAAAGGAGATTCTCTCTCTTTATAAAAGAGGGTATAAAGTTTAAGAAAACAGTATAAGCGTTTATCTTCAAAAAAACGATGCTTTACTTCATTTTTGTTTTTTTTAAGACGGGCAATCAACTTTAAGGAAGTTATAGTTATGACATGGATTTATTCTTTAGGCCTGCTTCTCGGGCGCATTTTGATTGCGTCCATATTTCTTATAGCCGGAACGCAAAAAATTTTAAATTATAACGGCTATCTCCAGATGATGACCTCCAAGGGAATCCCTTTTGCTTCAGTTTTACTTTTAGGAGCCATTGTTTTTTTACTTTTGGGAAGCATTTCGGTTATTTTAGGCTATAAAACAAGAATTGGAGCCCTGCTTCTAATCTTATTTTTAATCCCAACCACTCTTATTTTTCATAATTTTTGGGGTTTGCCAGCAGAAGAGGCGTCGCTGCAGCAAATTATGTTTATGAAGAACTTGTCTATCCTAGGCGGCCTTATTCTTTTGGTCTCTGCAGGACCGGGAGGATGTTCTTTTGATGCTTGCTTGGGAAGATTTTTAAGAAGGTCTTAAATCCTCTTTTTCAGAGACCCTTAAAACCTTTAAGGGTCTCTAATTCCTGACGCATCCTATCTTCCTTGCGGTTTTAGCCGGCAGATAAGAAGATGCAAACTTGATGGTTTCGAAAGTTGGAGAGGAGGGAAGTACACTCAAATGCTAAAAAAAGATCGAGATTTTTATTTACTATCCTTATGATGCTTCTTAAAGCAAGACAAGGATACCTTTGATTACTGTGTACATAAAAAGATATGCGCTTATTTTTTTAAGCTGGATCCTTGTAGCATTCGGACAGCCGGCATGGTTTGGATTTCTTGGGCCTTTAGCTGCAAGTATTGCATTTTCTCTTTTTTGGAAAGAAACCGCAACCTTTGAATCTTCTAAAAAGCGATTTATATACGGCTTTTTCTTTTTCTTTTTTGTTCAAGCCGTTCAATTTTCATGGTTTCTTTCCCATCCTTATTACTACATCTATTTTGTTTACTTGGCGCTTTTGACACTTTACGGGATTCAATTCGGCTTCCTTACCCTTTTAGTGAAAAAAAATTGGGTAGAGAATATCGGTTATGTTTTTTTTCTATCCGGTCTTTGGGTTTGGATGGAATGGTCTCGTCTTTTTTGGCTGTCGGGTGTTAGCTTCAACCCCGTTGGCTTATATCTTTCCGAGAATATTTTTTCTCTGCAAACAGCCTCTTTAGGGGGCGTCTATTTACTTTCGTTTCTTGTGATTTTTACAAATCTTCTTTTCCTAAGAAGTTTAGATGAAACTCATAAGATAAGACGTCTTGCAGGTTCTTTTTTATTTGCTTTAATCCCTTATTTCTTTGGTTTTTTTCAAATTTCAGAACACCTTCATAAAATCGAGCATGAAAAAGAAAAAAAATTAAACCTCTTACTTGTACAAACTGCCTTCCCCATTGAAGAAACGCTTTCCTTTTCATCCAAAGCTCAAAAGGTGGCTTATGTTATGGATGAATGGAAGGAAATAGCAGCCCTTATCGCTAAGGATAAAGAAAAACCGCTCGATTTGATTGTATTGCCGGAAATGTGTGTGCCCTTTGGAGTCTACTCCTGTCTTTTTCCTTTGACTCATGTTGAAAAAGTCATGACGGACGCCTTTGGAAAAACGGCCATAGCAAGCCGCCCTGATTTAGATGAATATGTGTTTAAAGTTGAAAACACAAGCCATGGGGCCTATTCTTTTGTCAATAATCTTTTTTGGATTAAGTGGCTTTCGAGACTTACAAACGCAAGTATTTTAATGGGTATAGAGGATGTTGAAGACAGAGGGGCGAAAAGAGAATATTTCAGTTCCGCTATCCTGGTTTCCGGAAATCAATCCGAGATTCCTCGTTATGATAAACGTATTCTTGTACCGATGGGTGAGTATATTCCCGGAGAGTTTCTAAAAAGCATCGCGTCTTGGTATGGTATCCAGTCTTCTTTTACGCCTGGGAGCGCTGCAAAAGTTTTTAAAGCCAAAGACACTTCATTTGGAGTTGCGATTTGCTATGAAGAAACTTTTGGCAACCTCATGCTTGAAAATAAAAAGGAAGGCGCTGAACTCCTTGTAAATTTAACAAGCGATGGCTGGTTTCCGGATTCCCGATTGCCCAAGCAGCATCTTGACCATTCAAGGATAAGGACAGTTGAAATGGGAGTGGCATTAGTAAGGTCTTGTAATACCGGGGTGACGGCTGCCTTTGATAGTTTAGGAAGAGAAATAAAGCAATTAGGCAAAGATTTTATTGATTTGCAAAATGAGAGAGGGAGCCTTTTTGTGGAGCTTCCCATCTATCATTATAAAACTTTTTATAGTCAAACAGGCGATGCGGCCATCTTGGGTTTCTCTTTTCTATCTCTCTTGTTTATAAATAAGGGAAGAAGAAAATTAAAATTATAAAAACTACCTGAATTTTTGTTTAATTGATTTTTAAGTAAAAATTATTTAAGATATTTAACCGCTTAACAAATTTTTTGTTTCTTAGTTATTTGACTTTAAGTAACTAAGCATAAATTGAGGAGAAAATTAAATGGATGAGCCAAGAGGGCAGCAAACAATTTTAAATGAAGCTGCATTTTCAGGCATTGGCATTCATACCGGCAGATGTGTTTCCTTAAAGTTTTGTCCTGCCCCCGAAAATACTGGGGTTGTTTTCAAAAGAATGGATCTCCCGAGCGAACCTGTAATTCCCGCGACAGTTGAATACGTCGTAGATACGGAAAGAAGCACAACTCTTGGCCTTCATGATGTTCGAATACATACAGTGGAACATGTCTTGGCTGCTGTCCGAGCGCTTGGAATTGATAACCTTATTATTGAGTTAACCAATATAGAGCCGCCGGCTGCCAATGGGGGATCGGACATTTTTGTAGATCTTCTTGAACAGGCAAAAATTGTTCCTCAAAAAGCTGAAGCTAAAATTGTTTCATTAAAGTATCCGGTTTTTGTCTCTCATGGAGATATTCACCTTGTGGCTCTGCCCTATAAAGGATTTAAGATTAGCTACACCTTAAGTTACACCAAATCCCAAGCGCTGCATTCTCAATATGGCTCTTTTGAGATCAACCCCGAAATTTTTAAAAGAGAAATTGCCCCTTGTAGAACTTTTGCCCTTTATGAAGAAGTCTCCCATCTTATGGATTTAGGCCTCATAAAAGGAGGCAGCTTGGACAACGCGGTTATCATCAAAGAGGATGTCATCTTTAGCAAAGGGGGCCTTGCTTTCCAAGATGAGATGGTCAGACATAAAATCCTTGATCTCGTCGGTGACTTATCTTTGGTCGGATTCCCTTTTGAAGCCCATATCGTTGCCATCCGGTCCGGCCACTCATCAAACTGTGCTTTAGCAAAAAAAATTTTAAATTCGATCACCATGGAGAATACACGAGATGTCAGCGAATGCTTCTCTTTTAAATGTTAAAGAAATTATGCAGATATTGCCTCATCGCTACCCATTTTTATTAGTGGATAAAGTGATTGAAGTTGATTTGGAAAAGGGTCGTATTGTAGCCCAAAAGAATCTGACGATTAACGAAGCCTTTTTTCAGGGCCATTTTCCTGAAGCACCCATCATGCCGGGAGTTTTAATTATCGAAGCTTTGGCGCAAGCGGGCGGTGTTCTTGTGTATCTAAAGGCGAATGAAAAGACTTCAAAAATTGCCGTTCTGATGAATATTAAAGAAGCTAAATTCAGATCGCCTGTGAGACCGGGGGATGTTCTAAAACTTGTTTGCGAAGGCATTCACTTCAGCGCAAAAGGGGGAAAGATAAATGCTCTAGCTTATATTGACGATAAAATTGCAGCTCAGGCTGAAATGGGTTTTGCTCTAGTAGACAAAGGCAATATCTAATTTTTTGGGAGATACTTGAAATGAATAAACGAAACATCCATCCGACTGCTATTATACAACCTGGCGCCCAAATTGGCGAGAATGTCACAATTGAGCCTTATGCGATCATTAAAGAGAATGTCGTGTTAAGAGACGGGGTAACGATCAAATCCCATGCTTATATTGATGGCTATACAACGATTGGTGAAAACACGACTATTTACCCTTCCGCTGTTATTGGGACGAAGACACAGGATTTAAAATATAAGGGGGAGAAAACATTTGTCCATATCGGAAAGTCTTGCGAAATTCGGGAATTTGTTACAATTAATTCTTCCTGCCAAGAAAATTCCGTTGTGGAAGTAGGAGATCACTGTCTTTTGATGGCTTATTGTCATGTGGCCCATAATTGCACTATTGGGGATTTTGTAGTGATGTCTAATGGAGCGACCCTTGCAGGACATGTCAATGTTGAAGACCATGCCATTATTGGCGGGATGACCCCGATCCATCAATTTACAAATGTTGGAACCTACGCCATGGTGGGGGGCTTAAGCCGTATAACCAATGACATCCCTCCCTATACAATAGGCGGTGGAATTCCCTTCAAGTATGGCGGCTTAAATATTATCGGTTTAAAGCGGCATGGTTTTTCCTTAGAGGTAAGACAAGAGCTCTCAAAAGCTTTTAAACTTATTTTCAGATCCCAATTAAAGCTCAAGGAGGCCTTAGCTGCTTGTGAAACGGAGTTGAAGCAGACCCCGGAAGTTAAACATTTTATTCATTTTTGCCACACTTCAAAAAGAGGTTTGATGGGGATCGGGTCTGAGAAAAATGAAGAAGAAACAGAAAAATTAGAAGCGGTTTTAGAATAATGCGAATTGTTTTTTTTGGAACACCGAACTTTTCAGCGCATTTACTTGAACACCTCCTTAAGTCGGGGGTTGAAGTTGCTCTTGTTGTGACAAGAAAGGATAAACCGAAAGGACGTAACCTTGAGGTGTCTAAGTCGCCTGTAAAAGAGCTTGCTGAATCCCTTGGGCTATCCTGTTTTTCCCCGGATAAAGTATCGGAGAAGGCTTCTATTGAAAAATTAAGGGAAATAGGCGCTGACTTATTTGTGGTCGTGGCTTTTGGTGAAATTGTAAGCCAGGAAATTTTGAATTTGCCAAGCCTTGCCTGCATAAATGTCCATACAAGCTTATTGCCGAAATATAGAGGAGCCGCCCCCATTCAGAGAGCTATTATGGATGGAGAAGTAAAAACAGGCGTCACTATCATGCATATGGTAAAAAAAATGGATGCCGGCGATATCATTTCTCAAAAAGAAGTGCTTATTGAAGAAGAAGAAACTTTTGGAGGCCTTGAAGAAAAACTGTTAGAGATAAGCAAAGAGCTCCTTTTGCAAACCCTCCTTAACTTTAAAAAAGGGAAGCCTAAAGCCATTCCGCAAAATGAAGCCTTAGTTACCTATGCTGCTAAAATCGAACTTGAAGACTGCAAAATTGATTGGAAGCTTCCTTTAAAAGAAACTCATAACCTGGTTCGCGGGGTTAATCCTTACCCCGGGGCCTGGACAGAAATACGTTTAAATGGGAAATTAACCCCCTTAAAAATATGGTTAACAAAATATTGGGAAGAAATAAAAACACCTTTAACTCGACTGACTATTGAAAACAATCGCCTCCTCATTTCATCTGAACAAGGCACCCTAGAAGTTTTAGAGCTTCAACTTCCCGGAAAAAAAAGAATGCGCACCTCCGAATGGTTAAGGGGAGCGCGTATACAATCCATTGAGTTAGTATGAGCACTATTTACACAGCAATCCCCTCATCCCCATTTTCCAGCTTTGGAGCTCCTGCTCCAATGGCCTCACCAAACTTGTCGGCGGCACCAAGCTTAATGACAAAAGTGGCAGATTTTGCAAAAACAGCCTTTAATTATGCTTCGATCTTGGGACAAGGCGTCTTTTTTGTTTGTTTGGGTTTACGGGACTTAATCGTTAGAAAAATTAACCCAATCCCGGATCATTTTTCCGCCCAATTAAAGAGTTTTAAAAATCCCCTATTTGGGGAGAAAGCCGCCGCAGGTTTTTTTGATAGCGCAGCTTATCCCTTGCTTAAAGGATCTTTATTTTTGGCTTCAGGAGTTTTTAGTGTTGCGGGAGCTGTCCACCAGGTGGCAGGCTATCAAGCCAACCTTTTTTCGGGCGCTATGAATGTTTTAGCCCCGGTGACCTTTGTGTTTACAAATATTCTTCTTTTCATTCAGTACGCTCGCGTGCTTTGCCAGACGCTTTTTTTACTGGAAACTGCAAACCCTCAGGAAAAAGAGCTTTTGGAAAAGATTTTCGCAAGCTCAATCACAGGGCTTGTATCGACTTTTTGTTACATCCTTTCAACTTTGGCTTTTATGTTCCCGCCTCTTACTGTATTGGGCATCATTCTTTGCGTCATCGGGATTCTTGGAGATACGGCCCATTTCGTCATCGATTTCTTTTCGGGAGTAGCCGAGGAAAAATTACTTAGCGGCACCCCTTAAAAAACCTTTAAAAAATTATTTATTATAAAAAATATTGGTTTTAGTAAAAAATTGTTTTTAAGGATACTTCTGTCAAGAAAATTTTAATATCTAATCTTTACTAAAACTTAATTCTATGGTATAATTATTCTCTATCGAACAGGAGGTTCATCCCGTGACATCAGTATCTACATTGGGCAGCAGGATTCATGGCGCTACAGAAGCGACCCTTGAAGGAATTGTCCAAGTTAAAGAAAACCCGGATGCATTATATAAAGCTTTAAACGTGGCTTATTATACCACGATGGGCGTTCAACAAGTTGCAACCGCAACCTCTCCTTTACTTATCCATCAACAAGCAGCCGGTGGAATCTCCGTCATTGATGTCTTCGAAATTTTTTCGGTTCTAGACTATTGGATTAACGGAAAATTCATAAAAGATGCAACCTGGGAGGGGTTTTTTAACCTTCTTGGCAATATTTGCATGGGTATTGCGACCATGGGAGGAATTGTCCTCTGGGCCGCTGAAATGGGCTTCTATAAACTCGCTGACGCAGCCGTTAAGATCGGCAGTTGGATTATAAACGTTGGCTCAGCCCTCCTATTTTTAGTTCGATTCACAGCTATGGCAGGGTTCACGCTTTTTTGTGCCAACGCTGTAAAAGACGCTGTTTTAGCAAAAAATGATAAAGAGCGGACAAAAGCAATTCTTGATGTGGCGGCGCTTGGAAGTTCTGCAGTTCTGCAAATCTTATTTATGGCGGCAGCAAATGTGTGGGCTATTGTTTTATTTGGGGTAATATCAAGCGGCCTTGGAATTGCAAGCTTTTTATACGGCCATTTTAATAAAGCGTAAAATGTCGATTTAACAATTTATATTTAAGGAATTAAAAGAAGGTTTATTTCATGACTGTTGGAAGAAGTGCGGGAGACGCTATCATAGACGTGGTTACAGCTCCAATTACCTGGGCTGGACAAGTAAGAAGCAGCATTGGGGCAATAGATGGCCTAGGCAAGGTGATTACAAATAGCGCAAAAGCTGCAAAAATTATGGGTGCCGAGTCGGAAGTATTGGATAATGTGACTGGTCAGTTAAGCGCTTTTAACGGGGTTGTAGGTGCCGCAAATATTTTTGCTCGTGGCGCATTCTGGGTCTCCTTAATTGGGAAAAAAGATGCGGTAAGCTCTAAAAAAGTAGCTGCCGAGGTTTTCTTAACTGCTGCGAACGTAGCTGAGACTACACTTTGGCTTGGCAAAGTCGGGCTTGAACTTGGGTCAGCGGCCCCGATTATTGAACTTGTCAAAAACGTAGTGCTATTACCTGTTTCTTTCTGCAATATTTGGAATGCTTCCGATGAAATCAAAAAAATTGATCAAGTTTTAAGAACGAAAGAAGAAAAAGTTGAGAAATGGAACCGATTAAAGGCTTCTACAGATAAAGGTCTCTATATTCAGGGAAAAATCGACGAACTTGCGGACCAGATTTTGGATATAAAGGCTGAGAAGCATGCGAAAAAAGCTGATGCCAAAGCCTCAGGCCATCCTACCGGCAACCTTAAGAAAGAATTTAAAGCTCGAATCACTCCTCTCCAAAATAAGCAAGATCGCTGGATTGAGATTCGAGATCAGAATAAAATAGATGCGTTTTTCGACTATAAGATTGAGGCGCATGGCGAGGTTGTAAAAGCGGCCGAGCATAATAAAGGCAAAGTCCAGACTAAAAACTGGCTTGTGATTGCCAATTCAGTGATGAAACTTGTCCTAGGCATTCTAGGTCTTGCGCTCCTAATTGCTTCCATCACAACTCCTTGGCTTCTTGCTCTTGTCGCAGCTGCGTGGGCTGCAACTCATGCGCTTGGATTTGCTAAGGAAATGTATGATCTTGCGCCAGCTAATAAACTTCGCGAGCTGGCTTCTTTGAAAACAAATATGATGGCTGCCAATCTAGCCTAATTTATTTATAAAGCCGCTATACAGCAAGTGATTCTTTCATGAAGCGTAAAGCGGCTTTTTTTTGCTCCTATTCGGTTCAATTGGTTTAGATGAATAGTCGATCTAACGCATCTCTTTATCCGCATGAGTGGTTTGCAATATCTGTCTACCTCTCGATCTTTATCTTTATCGCTCTTATTTCTTGGTTAAATGGAGGTCTTGAATCCCTCGAGGTCCTTTCGAAAGAATCCGTTGAGCAATCACTTTCTGTTTACATAAGCGGGGCTGTCAAAAAACCGGGCTGTTATCGGCTAGGGCGAGGTTCCACTTTGGGAGAAGCGCTTTCTTTAGCCGAGCTTCAAGACAATGCCGATACCCGAAACCTGAATTTAGAGGGAAATCTTATTGATGAGCAAAGAATCAAGGTTAAGGGCGTCAAAAAAATACCCATAGAAGTTATTTATAAGTCCCGCGGGCTCAAAAAAGACATTGTTTGGGTTAAAGCCAAATCACGATTTGAAGAGTTAAAAAATGAAATTTACTTGGAAAATGGGGAAGTTATCCTTTTTCCGAAGCGTCGGAAAATTGTTAGAGAAAATGATCAAATTATTGTAGAAAAGAAGCCGGGGTTAAAGCCATCCTAAGACTTATGGCTTTTCTTAGACTTGTTATTAATTAAATTTTTTGCTAATCTTCTTTTCCGAATGTTTTTTTTACTTCGAGATTGACAAACGCCTCTTCTCAAGCAAAGTTCACGATTTTATCCCCCCAAAAGCCGACATCATCCTTTTTCATTCGCTAAATTGATAGAAACCCTATCCTTCCTTTCGATTATTTGTTCTTAAGAAGAGGATGGAAGAGGGGACTTAATTTTTGAGCTATGCTGCACAGGCTGCGAGGGTCTAGAACTTAGGAAGACACTTTTGGCAGTCGGATAATCTGTTTAACAATTTAATTTTAGGATTAGAGGTTGATTGTCATGAATGTTGGAAAAGGCGCAAGTGAAGTTTTACTAGAAGTTGTTGCAGCTCCTTTTGAAATTGGAGCTGAGATCCGAGGAAAAATTGATATTATGGAAGGTGCGGCTAAAGTTCTGATTAATGGAGCGAGAGTTGCAGAATTTGCCGGAACAGAATCAGCCTCGCTTGGAAGTGTGACAGGACAGTTAAGCGTTTTCACAGGATTTCTCTCCGCCTGCAGTATTTTTGAGCGCGGAGGGTTTTGGGTTTCCCTTATTGGAAAAAAGGAACCTGTAAGCTCTAAAAAAGTCGCCGGTGAAGTATTTTTAACCGCTGCGAACGTGGCTGAAACGACTCTTTGGCTTAGTAAAAGAGGATTATTTGATCTAGGCCCGGCTGCCGGCCCTATAGAAATTGCTAAAAACATTATCCTTATCCCTGTTTCTTTATGCACTATATGGAGCGCTTCAGATGAGATCGTAAAAGCAGGAAAAACAATAGAGGATAAGGAAGCTAAAGTTTCAAAGTGGGCTGATAGGAAAAGACTATCAATTTTGGAAAGAAAAGATTATGCGCAGACAAAAATCGATGCTCTTTCAGACGAAATAGTCAAAATAGCAAAAGAGAAAATAGATGCTGAGAGAACAGGACTTAGTCCGGAAGATGAGGAACAGTTTAAAAATCGATTTGCTCCTCTAATGAAAAAACATAACCGATGGGTTGAGATTCAAAGACGGGAGG
This sequence comes from Criblamydia sequanensis CRIB-18, assembly GCF_000750955.1. Taxonomy (NCBI): domain Bacteria; kingdom Pseudomonadati; phylum Chlamydiota; class Chlamydiia; order Parachlamydiales; family Candidatus Criblamydiaceae; genus Candidatus Criblamydia; species Candidatus Criblamydia sequanensis. Next base: position 265,743 of record NZ_CCEJ010000001.1, read on the forward strand.
ATAAATTTGATAAACTCTGCGACTTTAAGATTGAAAACCATGGTAAAATATTAGATGTAGCCAAGCATAATAAAGGGAAGATTCAGACCAAGAACTGGCTTATAATTGCAAATTCTGTAATGAAGCTCGCCTTAGGAATTCTTGGGCTTGTTATTGTTCTGGCGTCAATAACTGCCGTATGGGTACTCGCTCTTGCAGCAGCTCTTTGGACAGCGACACATATTATTGGCCTTGCTAAAGAGTTGTTTGATCTTAGGCCGGTCAATAAACAACTGCAAATTCCGTCAGTGGAAACAAAAATGATGGCAGCGGATCTCTCTTAAACTCCCTGATTTTGCGCCTAATCCACAGGCTCTTCGCAACAAGTCATATCGTTTTCAATGCCGGGACATTTTTGTCTTTCGGCAGTGCCGGGACATTGCCTTCAAGCAAATCTTAAAAATCTATTGACACCTTGCGGTGCTTGCTATGGATTAGGCAGCAAAATCAGGGGTTAAATTTAAAAGCCCTTTGACTCAAGGGCAAGGGCAGTTTAAAGAGTGCAAAGCGGCTTATTTTGCCCTGAATTATATTTCCCTTAGGCAATTAGGGTCCCTATAAAATTAAAGTTCCCCGTAGAAACTTTTAGTCGCTTGATGAAAAAGCGAAATAATTATGCGTATAACTTCGGAAAAATAGGGTTTTTCTCAAGGAATTTCTCTCGTAAAAGTTAGTCTTTAACTATTTTCCTTAATTTAGAGATTTCCACTTGTGATAAATCAAGGGTTTTGCTAAGCTTTCCATTCAAATGCTTTCTGTATAGTTGCGTTTTTAGGCAACACTATTCCCTTCAGGGTCACTGAATTGAACACGTTTCGCGTGTAACCTTTCACGAGAATCCGAAGGTATAAAATCTGAAAGAACTACGATAAAAAACAAAAAAAGACCACTGAGACATCAGTGTGAGCTTGATTTAAGGAAAAGAGTATGGCGCTCAAATTGATGGGTAGAAAGCGTGGCATGGTACAGCTGTTCGACGATGCAGGCAATGCCGTTCCATGCACAGCGATCGAACTAAGTAAAAATGTTGTTACGCAAATTAAAACTGAGGAAACTGACGGTTATGTTGCTGTTCAGCTTGGGTTTGAAGAAGTAATAGCTAAAGACTCTAGAACGAAAGAGAAAAGAACAAAAAAACCACAGCGCGGTCACTTTTTAAAAAGCGGCGTTCAGCCTGTGAAAAATCTTTCCGAATCAAGGCTTGAAAAAGTTGAAGATATTCAATTAGGTCAAGAATTTGGAGTAGAAGTCTTTAATGAGATTAAACACGTAGACGTTACCGGAATCTCAAAAGGAAAAGGATTTCAGGGGGTTATGAAGTTGCATAACTATAGCGGCGGACCTGCTTCCCACGGTGCTTCTCAGTTTCATAGATCAAGAGGGTCTCAAGGTATGAGATCGACCCCCGGTCGTTGCTTGCCAGGTATCCCGCAAGCAAGCCATATGGGTGACCGTAAAGTAACAGTTCAAAATCTTCGGGTTGTCGAAGTTCTTCCGGAAGACAATGTGCTTCTGGTTGAAGGCGCGATTCCAGGTCCTGTAAATGGACTTGTTTATATCACCGCCGCAGAGAAAAAGAAATCAAAAGCGGCGTAAAGCCAAAAGTTAGGTTAGTGGAGTCATAAGTGGCAACCTTAGCAAAATACAATTTAAGTGGCGAAAAAATCGGTTCAGCAAAAGTGAGCGAATCACTTGCAACAGCCGAAGCCAACACACAAATGATTAAAGATTATATTGTCGCCCTTCGTGAAAATCAGCGCCAATGGTCTGCAAATACAAAAGGACGCTCTGAAGTCGTTCATACAACTGCAAAGCCTTTCAAGCAAAAAGGAACAGGTCGCGCCCGTCAGGGAATGCTTGTTTCTCCTCAGTATAGAGGGGGAGGTATCGTTTTTGGTCCGAAGCCAAAATTTGATCAGCATGTTCGAATCAACCAGAAAGAGCGAAAAAAAGCAATCCGATGCCTAATTGGTGAAAAAATTAGAGCTGGAAGATTCCACATTATTGAATCAACATCATTGGATGAGCCTAAGACTAAAGCTGTGGCATCTCTTCTTAAGCAAGCCGGAGCCGAAGGTAAAAGAGCTCTTTTCCTAGGTGAAGGTGAGTATATGGAAGTGGAACACGAAGATGTTGTACACAAAGTGAGCGTAAAAAGTTCAAAACATAGCAATTTCATCAAGAGTTTGCGAAACATTCCTAAGGTTTCTTTTGCATTAGCAAAGAATATCAGTGGGTATGATGTGATGATCGCGCATGATATTTATGTCACAGCGCCCGCTTTGCAAGAGTTAGAAGAATGGCTCTGTAACGAGTAACTGATAAGGGAATCACCATGAAAGAAAATATTAAAAACCCTTACGCAATCATTAAGCATCTGCATGTGACTGAAAAGTCAAGAGTACTGCAGGAGCTGAAAAACGCATCTAGCAATCCGTCACTTAAAAAGTGCGAATCTCCAAAGTATGTGTTTGTTGTCGATAAGAACGCAAATAAAAGCGAGATTGCAGGGGCAGTAGAAGCGATTTATAAAGATAAGAATGTCAAAGTTGTGAAAGTGAATACAATCCATGTTAAAGGCAAAAAACGCCGTTTACGTGGAAAGCCTGGCATGACGGCATCCATTAAAAAAGCAGTTGTCACCTTAGATATCGGCGACAACCTCGATCTCGTTTAAATAAGGAAAGGTAATTGAGTCATGTTGCGAAAATACCGTCCAATAACACCAGGAACAAGGCAGCTAGTGTTGCCCGTTCACGAAAAGTTGACGCGTGCTGAAGAAGGAAAGCGGGCAAAAGTAAAACCTCACAAGCCTCTTCTTAAGTCAAAAAAACGTACAAACGGACGAAACAACCACGGTCATATCACCTGCCGCCACAAGGGTGGAGGTCATAAGAGACGCTATCGTTTAGTTGACTTTAAGCGCGATAAGGAAAATATTCCTGCAAAAGTTGCGTCTATTGAATACGATCCTAACCGATCTGCTTACATTGCGCTCATTAACTACGCTGATGGTGAAAAGCGATATATCTTAGCTCCAGAAGGACTAAAGCAGGGCGATCTTGTTCAGACAAGCAGTGAGCCTCCTTTTTCTGTTGGGGTTTGCATGAAGTTAAAAGACATGCCGCTTGGTTCTACCGTTCACGGGATTGAACTCTATCCTGGAAAAGGAGCCAAATTGGTGCGTTCAGCCGGGTTATCAGCTCAGTTGATGGCGAGAAGCAACGGTTATGCTGCTATCAGAATGCCTTCCGGAGAAGTTCGTCAAATCAATGAAGATTGTAGAGCATCTTTCGGACAAGTATCAAACTCTGAGCATAATTTGAGAGTTGAAGGAAAAGCCGGAAGATCAAGATGGAAAGGTATCCGTCCAACCGTCCGGGGTACTGTTATGAACCCAGTCGACCACCCTCACGGTGGCGGTGAAGGAAAAAGCAAGGGTAACCACCCTCAGACGCCTTGGGCTCAATATACTAATGGCTTCAAAACGCGTTCACTTAAGAAGTCCAATAAATTCATCATTAAAGATCGTAGGAAGAAGTAAGAATGGGCAGATCACTTAAGAAAGGTCCGTTCGTCGACCATCATTTACTTAAAAAAGTAAACGAGATGAATGGAAAAAATGAAAAAAAACCGATTAAAACATGGTCAAGGCGTTCAATGATAATTCCTGACATGATCGGACACACCTTCGAAGTCCACAACGGTAAAAAATTTATTACCGTGTTTGTCACAGACAATATGGTGGGTCATCGATTAGGCGAATTCTCTCCGACTCGCATGTTTAAGGGGCATCCCGTTAAGAAATAGGTAAGAATAATGGCTCTAGCTAAAGCAGTTTCAAAATATATCAGGATCAGCCCCCGTAAAGTTAGGGTTGTCGCAGGCATCATTAAAAATATGCCTGTGGATGCAGCAAGCTTTCAATTGAAAGCTTCTAACTTGAAAGGCGGACGTCTTTTGAAAAAGACATTGGACAGTGCAGTTGCCAATGCAGAAATCAATCATGACCTCAAACGTGAAGAATTGAAGGTTATAGAAGTTCGTGTGGATGAAGGTCCAAGGTTAAAGCGGGCGCGTTCTCGTAGTAAAGGCGGACGGCACCCCATCTTGAAACGAACAAGCCACCTGACAGTAATTGTCGGTAAAGAATAGGAGTTGGCAATGGGACAAAAAGCAAATCCAATTGGTTTGCGCCTGATCAGAAATAAGAATTGGCGCTCAAAGTGGTATGCCAACAAACAAGAATTTGGCTCACTGTTAATAGAAGATACTAAAATTCGCGACTATTTGAAGAATAAGCCGGCGTGTCAAGGCGCATCAATGATTTTGATTCGTCGTATGAGCGAAAAGATTGAAGTTACAATCGCAACCGCAAGACCCGGTCTCGTTATCGGTAAAAAAGGCGCAGAAATTGATGTTCTTAAAGCCGAGCTGTCAAAAATGACTGGCAAGGAAGTATGGATCGAGGTTGAAGAAATCAAAAGACCTGATCTCGATGCAAGAATAGTAGCTGACGGAATCGCGAAGCAATTAGAAAGACGTATTCCTTTTAGAAGAGCTATGAAAAAAGCCATTCAGTCCACGATAGACGCGGGAGCGCTTGGAATTAAAGTTCAAGTTTCCGGTCGTTTAGGCGGTGCTGAAATCGCAAGAACCGAATGGTACAAAGAAGGTAGTATTCCTTTGCACACTCTTCGCGCGGATATCGATTTTGCTAAGGGACGTGCAGAAACAACATACGGAAGCATTGGCGTTAAAGTTTGGATTAACCGAGGCGATGATGACCGTGTTAAGAAGGAAGGTGCTTAATTATGGTCTTAATGCCCAAAAAAACAAAGCATCGTAAATTGCACAAAGGCCAATATAGCGGTCTTAGCAAAGGCGGAAATTTTGTAGAGTTTGGTGATTTTGGCATCCAAGTGTTAGAGCGTGGTTGGATCACTAACCAGCAGATCGAAGCTTGTCGTGTGGCGATCAACCGATTCTTCCAACGTCGTGGTAAAGTTTGGATTCGTATATTTCCAGATAAACCTGTGACTAAGAAGCCGGCAGAAGTTCGTATGGGAAAAGGAAAAGGTAACATCGATCATTGGGTTGCTGTTGTCCGTCCCGGTAAAGTTCTTTTCGAAGTGGGTAACGTACCAAAAGAAGTCGCACAAGATGCTCTTAGAAGAGCGGCTGCGAAACTTGGTTTAAAGACACGCTTCGTTGAACGTGTAGAAGTAGTTTAAGGAGAAGTCATGTTAAAAGCAAGTGAGCTGAAAGATAAGGCAAGTGAAGAGCTAGAAGCAATGCTTATAGACCTCCGAAAAGATTTATTCGCTTCGGTTAATGAGGCGAAGCAAACTAAACGCATTGATAAGCCTCATCTTGTCAAGCAAAAGCGCAAAGACATTGCACGAATTTTGACAGTCATGCGTGAAAAGAAAAGACAAGCAACAAAGCAATAGTTGAGGTTTAGAAATGGAAGAAACCAGCAGAGCTAACAAAAGAAAAACTAAAAAAGGGATTGTCATTTCAAATAAAATGGTTAACACAGTTGTGGTAGCCGTTGACAGTGTGAAAAGACATCCCCGATATGAGAAAGTGGTTACTATAAGAAATAAATTTTACGCGCATCATGAGGGTAAGCCTCTTCAAATTGGCGATGAAGTTATTATTCAGGAAACACGCCCTATATCGAAATTGAAACGCTGGCGCGTAGTTTAAAGTCGGTTAGTGTACCGACGTTAATATAATAAGAGTGGAGTAAACGATTTATGATTCAGCAGGAATCAGAGCTTGAAGTCGCTGACAATACCGGCGCAAAGCGTGTGAAATGCTTCAAAGTCTTAGGTGGATCGAAAAGACGCTATGCGCAAGTTGGCGATATAATCGTCTGTTCTGTGAAAGCGGCCGCACCGGATGGGAGCGTTAAAAAAGGCGATGTCGTTAAATGCGTAATCGTCAGAACGACCAAGTACATCAAACGTAAAGATGGATCCAAATTGCGTTTTGATACTAATAGTTGCGTGTTAATCGATGATAAGCTAAATCCTCGCGGAACCCGTATATTTGGGCCCGTAGCAAGAGAAGTTCGAGACAGAGGCTACCTTAAAATAGCATCGCTCGCACCGGAGGTAATCTAATGAAGAAAATTAAAGCTGAAAAAGCTGTATATGCGACAAAAAAAATCCGTAAAGGTGATAAAGTTGTTGCCATTGCCGGAAACAACAAAGGACAACAAGGCACTGTTCTTAAAGTTATCGGTGATAAAGTGATTGTACAAGGTTTGAATTTGCGAAAGCGCCATGTTAAGCGCTCCCAGCAAAACACAGCCGGTGGAATCATAGAAATGGAGAAGCCCATTCACGTATCTAATTTAAGTCCGTCTGTGAATGAGGGTGAACCTGTAAAGCTTAAAGTTAAAGCGAACGACAAAGGGGAAAAACAGCTCGTCTACAAAGACGGCGACCAAGATAAAGTGTATCGTTCCTTAAAAAAACATAACAATTAAACGAGTTGAATTAAACAATGTCTCGTCTAAAGAAAAGATACGATAGTCAAATCAAAGAAGCCCTTCAGCAAAAGTTCGGCTACATAAATCCCATGATGATTCCTAAAATGGAAAAAATCGTCATAAACATGGGTATTGCTGAAGCGTCAAAAGACAAAAACTCGATACAGGATTGCGTTAAAGAGATGACGTTGCTTTCCGGTCAAAAACCGATCATCATCAGATCAACGAAATCCATTTCGAACTTCAAGCTCCGGGAAGGTCAGCCTATAGGCATTAAAGTGACCCTAAGAGGAAAGCGGATGTACGATTTCATGGATCGATTTTTTAATATTGTCTGCCCTCGTATTCGTGACTTCAGAGGTTTTGAGTCGAAAGCGGATGGTAGAGGTAATTACTCGCTTGGTTTAGATGACCAGCAAGTGTTTCCGGAAATAAATCTTGATGAAGTCAAAAGAACGCAAGGGATGAATATCACATTTGTCACTACTGCAGAGACCGATGAAGAGTGCATCGAATTGTTAAGAGTACTCGGTCTGCCTTTTAAAAATTTACCAGTAGCGGTAGCAGCATAGGAGAAAGACGTTATGGCATTAAGCGATCCAATAGCCGATTTCCTGACAAGAGTTAGAAACGCAAGTTCGGCTGAAAGACGATATGTTGATATTTGTTGGAGCAAGATGAAAGAGAAGCTTGCAGAAATCTTGAAAGAACAAGGCTTTGTTGAAAACTACCTCGTTAAGAAAGAGAACGACAAAAGAGGAACTATTCGTATTTTCTTAAAATATGATAGCAGAAAACCGGTTATCCGAGGACTGAAAAGAGTATCCAAACCGGGATTAAGACGTTATGTAAAACATGAAGACATTCCAAACTTCTTTGGTGGATACGGTGTTGCTATTGTATCTACATCGCAGGGTGTAATGGTCGGTAATGAAGCGACAAAACGCCGTATTGGCGGTGAGCTTCTTTGTATGATTTGGTAAGCGAAAGGAGTTAGTGAAATGTCTCGTAAAGGAAAACAGCCGGTTGAGCTTCCAAAAAATGTCGAAGTAAAGCTTACAAAAGGCCATATTCTAGCGAAAGGCCCTAAAGGTCAGCTAGAGCGTGACTTTCCTGAATATGTCATTATTAAGCAGGAAGAGAATGAGCTTTTAGTAAATGTCGATGAAAATGTTGACGAGCAAAGTGCTTTGCATGGTCTTTGGAGAGCTCTTATTAATAACCTGATTGAAGGTGTTTCTAAAGGCTTTGAGAAAAAGCTTGAAATGATCGGTGTAGGTTATAGAGCAGCCGTTAAAGGTAAAGTTGTTGATATTCAAGTTGGTAATTCTCATCCAACCGTTTTGACAATTCCTGAAGGAATTACTGTGGCTGTTGAAAAGAACACTTTGATTACGATCTCTGGCGCAGACAAACAGAAAGTCGGCCAGTTTGCAGCGGATATTCGATCCAAAAAGCCGCCTGAACCATACCAAGGGAAGGGCATACGTTATCAAGGCGAATACGTCCGTAGAAAAGCAGGAAAAGCCTCAGGCAAATAAGCTCTAAGGCAGCTAAAAGAAGGCAAAAAATTACTATGAATCACTCACGAGTAAAAAATAATCAGAAAAGACTTAAGCGTGCAATTCGTGTTCGAAAGCACCTTAGGGGGACAAGCGTAAAGCCTAGGCTTTCGGTTATTAAGTCGAATAAGCATTTGCAAGTGCAGCTCATTGATGATGATGCTGGCAAAACACTTTGCAGCATGTCTACTTTAAATGCTGAATTTAAAGGAACAGACTTAGGAAAGAAGTCAAAAGCTGCAGCTGCAAAAATGGGCGAAATTATCGCAGACAAGGCAATCAGCCTTAATATCCGTGAAGTCATTTTTGATCGCGGTCCAAGCAAATATCATGGAATTTTAGCGGAACTTGCTGATGCGGCAAGAAACCGTGGATTACAGTTTTAACCGTTTTTTAGGTCACGATGGCAAAACAAAGCGATTCATCAAAAAAAGAAAAAGTTCAGAGCGACATCACTGAAAAAGTGCTGTACATCAACCGTTGCGCAAAAGTCGTCAAGGGCGGCCGAAAATTTAGTTTTTCGGCGTTGATTTTGGCAGGAGATGGGAAAGGTAAAGTCGGTTATGGGTTTGCCAAAGCGAATGAACTTACCGACGCTATTCGAAAGGGTGGTGAAGCAGCACGTAAAAACATGCAAAGCTTTCCTATGGAAGGAACGACTATCCCGCACGAAATTGAAGTCAAATGCGATGGCGTTACAGTCCTACTAAAGCCTGTAGCAAGAGGCAGTGGCATCATTGCCGGTTCAAAACTAAGAGATGTGCTTGAACTTGCAGGAATTAAAGATATCATGGCGAAAAATTTGAGAGGTAATAACCCTGTTAACATGGTTAAAGCAATATTTAAAGCACTCTCCCAATTGCAAAGCCGTGCAGTAATTAAACAAGTAAGAGGTTAATATGTTGACTCTCGGATCACTATCCAATACCTCAAAAGATCGAAAAAGAAAGCGTCGTGTCGGCCGTGGCATTTCATCCGGTGCTGGTAAAACCTGTAACAGGGGTACCAAAGGTGAAGGCGCAAGATCCGGTTGGAGAAAGCGTGAGACTTATGAAGGCGGACAATTTCGTACTTATATGAAATTTCCTGAAAGGGGATTTAGCAATGTTCGATTCCAAAGAAAGCTTGATGCGATTAATCTGGATCAAATTGATGCAATATATGAAAATGGCGAAGTTGTCAGTTTAGCTACACTAAAAGAGAAAGGCTTTTTAAAGAGCAAATCCCATGGGCTTAAAATTCTAGGCAATGGCAGTTTGACAAAGAAAGTTAAAATCGAAGCTGTAGCTTTATCAAAGACCGCTAAGGAAAAATTGGAACAAGCAGATATTCAAGTTAAGTTGCTTGAAGTTTAAAGATTGTAGTTCTGTTATCGAAAAAGCCGTGAATGGGAGCGAATAGCGCATGCTGCAGGGTATACAACGTGTTTTGCAAGTGCCGGAACTTAGGCAAAAAATCCTATTTACTTTTCTGATGCTTTGCGTTTGCCGCATCGGGGGATTTATTCCTGTACCTGGTATCAATGGTGAAGTTGCTTTGTCGTATTTTAGACAGGCAATGGGAGGAGGACAAAATATCTTCCAAATGATCGACATCTTTTCGGGAGGCGCTTTCTCTCAAATGACTGTCGTCGCTCTTGGTGTTGTACCCTATATATCAGCATCCATTATAACGCAGCTTCTTGTAGCCACGTGGCCTTCGTTACAAAGAGAAATTCGCGAGAATCAAGATGTTGGAAGACGGAAGATTAATAAGATCACCCGTCTTCTAACGATTATACTCTCCGTTCTTCAGTCAGGTTTATTCGCGAAATATGCGGTTCAAATGAACTTTGCAAGACCTGGGATTATAACAGGTGAGCTCTTGGATTTTCAACTTTTTGGCATGCCATGGCTTTTTTACCTTGTTGTTGTGGCAACAATGACGACAGGGACCATGTTTTTAATGTGGATCGGTGAACAGATTACAGAAAAAGGGATAGGCAATGGGATGAGTTTAATCATCACCATCGGCATTTTATCCCAGTTGCCAAGTGCTATGGGAATGATTTTCCAGCAATTGAATTTGGACTCGCAAGAGCCGGGGCAAATGAATTTCGCTTCAGTCCTTTTACTGATCGGAGTTTTTGTCTTTGTTACTCTTGCTACTATTTTGATAATCCAAGGGCATCGGCGAATTCCATTGCAGCATGCTCGAAGGGTTGTAGGCCGCAAGGAAGTACAAGGGGGAGCATCTTATATCCCTCTTAAAGTGAATTATGCCGGAGTGATACCTGTTATTTTCGCCTCTTCCTTGCTTATGTTTCCTACAACTATCGGTTCTTTTATAGGGGCCGGTAACTGGGTTGGGATGGTAGCAAGTTGGATGGACCCTAAAACGAAAATGTATTTGATCATGTATGTGATGTTGATCATTTTCTTTACCTATTTTTGGACAGCGACTCAGTTTCATCCCGATCAAATTGCATCGGATATGAAGAAAAATGGAGCGTTTATTCCGGGGATTAGGCAGGGGCGTCCGACACAAGAGTATTTGGAGACCACTATGAATAGAATCACGTTCTTAGGGGCTGTTTTCCTAGCGTTGATAGCGATTTTGCCAATGATTGTGCAAAAAATCTTAATAGTGCCGCAAACAATAAGTTATTTTTTCGGTGGAACTGCACTTCTTATTCTTGTCGGCGTTGTACTTGATACCATGAAACAAGTTGAGTCGCACTTACTGATGAAGCGCTACGAAGGTTTTATGAAGCGAGGACGTTTTAAAGGACGCTAAAAGCGATTCTTCGTACTTGCCTCAAATAAAAGATTATGATAAATTTATCCGTGTTATTTTTAAATTTTTAGGAGAAATCAATGCCTAGGGTCATAGGTATCGACATACCAGAGAAAAAACGCTTGGAGATTGCGCTGACATACATATATGGAATCGGCCGCACCCTGTCAAATGAGATTCTCGCAAAGCTTGGACTAAATCCCGATATGCGTGCAGCAGAGCTTTCGCAAGACGATATAGCTAAATTAAACAGTCTTCTTCAAGCAGAATATGTCTTGGAAGGGGATTTAAGACGACAAGTTCAGAATAATATTAAACGCCTTATAGGCATTCATGCTTATCGCGGCACTCGCCATCGCGCTGGCCTCCCTGTTAGAGGACAACGAACAAGAACAAATTCAAGAACGCGAAAAGGCAGACGCAAAACTGTCGCTAATAAGAAGAAATAATTTAATATATAGGAGCTAATGCCTTGGCTAAGCAACAAACCCCGGCTACACAGAAGAAAGTAGTCAAAACAAGAAAAAGATCAGCGCAAAACGTTCCAGTTGGAATTGCGTTTGTCAAAGCAACGTTTAACAACACTATCATTTCTATTACCGACCAAATGGGTCGTGTCGTATCATGGTCTTCTGCAGGAAGAGCTAACTTTGTTGGCTCTAGAAAGTCATCTGCTTTTGCAGCAACTGTTGCAGCGCAAGATGCCGGGAAAAAAGCACAAGAAGTGGGCATGAAAGAAGTCGAAGTTGTTTTGAAAGGCCCGGGAGCAGGTAGAGAGTCTGCCGTACGCGGACTTCAATCAACCGGTCTTATCATTACTTCTATTAAGGACAGAACACCCGTCCCACATAATGGATGCAGGCCAAGAAAACGCCGCCGTGTCTAAAATAAGATCAATTGAGTCAGGTTGGATAAGCATTTAGGAGTTGCAGCATGTCAGTAAAGTATGGCAAATTTGAATTGCCAAACAAAATTATCCTTGAAGAGGAAAATGCGTCGAAGACATTCGGCCGTTTTATTGCGGAGCCGTTTGAAAGAGGTTTTGGCCATACTATCGGTAACGCTATGCGACGCATGATGCTTTCTTCTCTCGAAGCACCCGCAATTGTTTCAGTTCGGATTGAAGGCGTTCCTCACGAATTCATGGCCGTCGAAGGTGTCATTGAGGATATGACAAATATTATTTTAAATTTGAAAGGAGCTTTAATTCGTAAGCTTCCTTCAGATGAAGATCCACATTCAAAAGAACAGCGCATTTTAACAACGGTTGTTGAAGTGACGCAAGAGATGCTGGATGCTAACAAAGGTTTGGTTTCAATCAAATTAAAAGATGTCATTAAAGATGGCAATTTTGAAATTGTAAACCCTGAATTACACTTGTTTTCCGTAACAAAGCCGATGAAGCGGCAAGTTGACCTCCGAATTGGATTTGGAAGAGGGTATGTACCTTCTGAAAGACATCAAGTTTTTGACAAGACAGCAGACGATATTTTACTTGATGCTTGTTACTCGCCGGTTAGGCTTGTGAACTACTTTGTTGAGAACACACGTGTTGGCCAAGATACAGATTTCGATAAGTTAATTATGGAAGTCATTACAGATGGCCGAGTTACCCCAAGCGAGGCGGTTTCATTTGCCGCTCAGATCGGACAATTGCATTTCGACGTCTTTAATAAGCTAAAGACAAAAGCCATCAGCTTTGATGATGATGGTAAGTCTCGCGAAAGTGAAGATGACGATATCTTAGAAAAATTATGTTTGAGAATCGACGAAATTGAACTTTCTGTTCGATCCACAAATTGCTTGCAAGGGGCAAATATAGAAACTATTGCAGAGCTTGTCATCATCCCAGAGAGAAAAATGCTCGAATTCAGAAATTTTGGAAAAAAATCTCTTAATGAGATTAAAGCCAAATTGCATGAGATGGGACTTGGGCTTGGCATGGACTTAGATCGCTTTGGCATCACGCGTGACAACGTCAAAGATAAAGTAAAAGAATTAATGGAACGTTACAAAAAGAAAAAAGTTGTGCCTGCTGAAGTCGCGTAAGCGTAAGGGCTCAAGTAGAATTAGTATAGGTAATATCAATGAGACATTTAAATGATGGTAAGAAGTTAGGAAGAACTTCATCGCATCGTCGCTGTCTGATGGCTAATATGGTGAAGTCGTTAATTGACAATGAGCGTTTGACAACGACTCTTCCCAAGGCTAAGCAACTTAGACGCTATGCAGAGAAAATGGTGACTCTTGCCAAAAAAAATACATTATCGACTAAGAGAAGAGCGATCGCAGAAATGATGATCCAATTCAATAAGTTGACTCCTAAAGAGATGCGCGCGGTTAAAAGCGGCGATACCTCTTCTTATAACGCGGATCGTAAAGTAATCGATAAGCTTTTTAGCATTTTGGGTCCACGTTTTAAAGAAAGACAAGGCGGTTATACTCGAATCGTAAAATTAGATTGCAGAAAAGGCGATAAAGCTAAGCTCTGCGTAATTGAGTATCTTCCTGAATAGTTTTTTTTCAAATTGCGGTTTTGATGGATTAAATTGAAACCGCAGTTTTTTTCTTTAAAGCTCAGGTTCTTATAACCGGAGTTTTTCTTTTTTTGTAAAAGTCTCTCCCGCTTCCATCACCTTTTGCTTTACATCAGAAAACTAAAAATCTATTATGGGAATTGCTCACAGCATTCCTTATGCAGGTAAGCTGTACGAGGTGAGTAACTTGGCTTCTCTCCCTCTTTAAATTATTTTATTTTTTTAAGAGACTGGTTCCTGGATAAATAATTTTAACCAAAGCAAAAAGCCAACCGGAATCGTTTAAATTTTTGTACAAAGATTCAGGAAATAGAATCTAATTGGGCTTTAAGCGATTTTAAAATGAATGGGAAATGAGATTCATGCCAATACGAGTTGCGATTAATGGATTTGGGCGAATCGGCAGATTAGTTTTACGAGCCGCTTTAGAAAAAGAAGAACTTGTTGTTGTAGCCATCAATGATATTGTTGAAGCCGATCTTTTAGCTTATCTTTTCAAATATGATTCAGTGCATGGCAGATTTAAAGGCGATGTGCATAGTGATAAGCAATCGATCCTAGTGGATGGAAAAAAAATTGACGTCTTCGCTGAAAAAGATCCCGAAAAACTGCCTTGGGCCTCTCTTAATATTGATTATGTTGTAGAGTCTACAGGCTTATTCCTTACTCCAGAATCCGCATCCAAGCATTTACTTGCGGGTGCGAAACGAGTTATTATTACGGCTCCGGCAAAAGGGGATATCCCTACTTTTGTTCTCGGGGTCAATCAAGATAAATACCAACCGGAGCAAGATCGCATTGTTTCTAATGCTTCTTGCACAACCAATTGTTTAGCACCTCTAACTAAAGTTCTCCTAGATAATTTTGGAATTGAAGAAGGGCTGATGACGACCATTCACGCCGTTACTGCAAGCCAGCCTACCGTTGATGGCCCTTCAAAAAAAGATTGGCGAGGAGGAAGAAGTGCAAGTCAAAATATTATTCCGGCATCAACCGGCGCTGCAAAGGCTGTAGCTCTTTGCCTTCCGGAAGTGAAAGGAAAATTGACAGGAATGGCTTTTCGAATTCCCGTGGCAGATGTTTCTGCTGTGGATTTAACTGTTCGTCTCGAAAGAGAAACAAATTATGAAGAGATCTGTAGGGCAATGAAAAAAGCCTCGGAGGGTTCTATGAAAGGAATTCTCGGTTATACAGATGAAGACGTCGTCTCCTCTGATTTCATAGGAGACACCCATTCCTCAATTTTCGACAGCAAAGCAGGCATCGCTTTGAATTCTAAATTTTTCAAATTGATTGCTTGGTACGACAACGAAATGGGCTATTCGTGTCGTGTTGTTGATCTAATGTGCTACATGGCTTCTAAAGAACCCTCTTTGGTCCATTAGAAGTTTCTAAATAAAGCGCTTTTATAGAGAAGCACTTATATTGTAGATATGATATAATTAGAGATCATTTTTGTAAAAAATGAAACTATTTAAAATTATTTTTAATAAGCCTAATTGAACTTTTTTCTGTTAACCATTTTTCGTTTACGAAGTTCTTTTAAGGTGGATTAAATTTAGAAAAGTTAAAAAGTCTTTTCTTATCGATTCGATAAGAAAATTACGATAAGAGAAGACAGCAAATTAAATACATTGAACCCTAAACAATGGATTAGCGACCTGTGGATTTTACACGCCAACCTATTATAGAAACTGTGATTACGGCCAAAGAAGGATTCAAACTTGTTGTGAGAAGCAGCAAAGGATCCGGCCAAGAAGAGTATTTTGTCGATGCTGTTGAGGTGGTTTCTTTCGGAAATTCTTTCTTTTTTCGTTCAACGGAAAAGCCAAAAGCCTTTTTAGTCCCGGCAACTGATTATGAAATACTAGAAGTCCGTGAAGCCAGAATGGTTTTGAAAAATGTCGGATTTGACAAAACGATTAAAATTGGCGGCGGAAAAGAAGGTTCTCTAAAGCTCCCCAAAGAGAGTGAGAAAGAGAAGCCTTACGAGCAAGCCCAAGAAGAAGGGGAAGAAGCCTCTCAAAATTCGAGATCTTCAGTTGAGAAGAAAAGAGATCGTCGTAAAAGTCTTAGAAGAAGAAGGGGCCGTGAAGAAACCGGAAATTCGAGTAAGGATGAAGAATCAAGCTCCCAAGAGACTCAAGAGACAATCGATTTGATCAGTTCTGAAATGGGCATACTGGAAGAGCCTAAAATTGAGCTCGGTGATAAAATTGAACTTCCTGAGCCTAAAAAAGTCGGTAAGAAAGGCCGTCAAGCGGCTATGGAAATTTCCGGGAACCTTTTAAAATCTCTTTTACCTCCTCCCCCTAACCTAATTTCTGACACTATCGATAAGTATCGGCAAAGCGAACTTTTTAAAGATGTGTTTTTCAAAGAAGAGAAGCAAGAAAAGGAAAAATCCTTTGACGAAGAGGAAAGGGGTGAAGAGCAAGGGAAAGGAGCTGTAGAAGATCTGACCGGAGAAGCCTCCTCTGAAGAAAATAAAGAGCCTCTTTTATCTCAGCCCGAGTACGGAAGTTTTGAGGTGAGTCAAGAAGAGGAAGAAAAAATTTATCAACAAAGAAAAAAGACTCATTTTACAAATGATTTCGAAGAGCCTTTTGAGATCTTTGGTGATAAACCTTACAATTCGGCTCTATTTGAGACGGAGCAAAGTTTTCTTGATTTTGACGTTTCAAAAGAGTGGCTTGAGGAATTACCTCAAAAAGTAAAAGAAGAGAGCCCTCAAGAAGAGAGCAATAAAGAATAAATTTTCAGGCTTTGAGCGAAAAGCAGTCGTTCAAAGCCTTTTTTTAGGCCCTGCTTGTCTCATCCAAATAAATCGTTTTCGTTTCCTCTTTATAAAAAAGCATCAAACCGACACTCATTCCCAAAAAAGCAAGTATAAAGGAAGAGGTAACGGGTTCATCTAAGAAAAGATACCCGAAGACTGCTGCAAAAAGAGGGTTGATTAAGCCTGCAAAAGCCATGAAAGTGACGCTAAATCGGCGAAGGGATCGAACATAGAGGGTGTAACAAATGATATTATGAATCAAAACTATATAGATTAGAGGAAAAATGAAACCTCTAAAAGAAAGCAGTTTCGAGAATTCTATGGTCTCAATTAAAAGGGAGACAGGAAGACTTATTAGCCCTCCTATAATAAAAGAAGAACCATTAATAAAGTTTGGGCTGAATTCTTTTGCATTCATCAATTTTCGGACGGAGTACCAGCCAATCACAGAAGTTAAAGCTGAAATAGCAAGAGCTGCTTCTGCCCATTTTTCCATTTCCGCTAATTGGAGCTTGGTCTCAAAAATCCAGGGTGACACCATTAGAGGGATAAAAGATAAGATTCCGACAGTAAGACCCTCCCATTTTTTTCGAGTCATCTTTTCAAGTGAAAATACATAGGCGATAAGAGCTGAAGCAAAAGGCGAAAGAGTGTAAATCAAACAGGTTTTGGAGGAGGACATATACTGCAGCCCCCAAAACTCAAAGGCATTCGTTATAAAAACATTAAAAAGAGAAATTTGAAAAATAAGAGGGATAAATTTAGTTGATTTGACAATTTGTTTTTTTAAATCAGATTTATTTTCAAAAAGAAAAAGGAGACATCCTGCGAGAAGCATTCGAACAGCTGTTAAAAAAAAAGGGGGGCAAGAGACTAAAGCCAGTTTCCCGATACTAAAAATACTCCCAAATAGGGCATACATTAAAAAAACTTGCCACATTTTATTAGGCCCACTAGTTGATTTCTAGTTTATATAAATTTATAAAATTTATAAAATAATAAATTAATTAATTAGAAAGATAATATGAATCTTCATTTTTCAAATTGCCGTCTAGTTATAATATTAGGGACGCATCCCAAATTTCCATTGCCTCTACTCGGCTGCGATCCAAAAAAAGATTTAATTCTTGCTGAAGATTCAGAAGAGCTCTCTAAAGAAGAAATTGTAACAGAGTTGAGTAAATTTAATCATAGAAAAGCTAAGTATCTCGAACGATTTGAAAATGTTGCTGGCTGGGATCATAAAAAAAGAAGACGCTGGCTTAACAAGTTTATTCAAAAATTCGGAAAGTTAGAAGATGCGCTTGAAGTCATAAAAAGCCCAACCTCTTTAGGGTGTGAGAAGTATAATGCTTTTTCTTATCTTGTAGGTTGCTATAACTCGGTAAAAAGACCAAAAGAAAAAATTAAAGCTGACCGATTTCAATCACTTATTATCAATAACCTGGCCACGGAAGAGTTAAAAGAATGTATCAAACTTGTGAAAACCCTTGGAAAGCAAGTTCTCATACAAGCTAGAAACGAATTTTTGAAAAAGACTTTTCCTAAAAGACAGTCCAATTTAATAAAAGTCCTCTCTCGTTCTTTAGCGACGCATTTGAAGGGAAGAGTCGTCGTTTTAGTTGGATGGTATCATGGGTCATCTAGCGGAAATCCCTTTATTAATGAAGCGCAAAAACTTCAGGATGCTTTAAAAGGGGTTTCTTTTGATTTAATCAGAGATAACCTTCTAGAAACTTTGGCGATAGGGAAATTAATAACAAAAGCTGCAGGTTCTGGGGTCAACTGAATTCATCTTCATCGATAGTCTCGAGATTCGAAGAAGAACCCGTATCTGTTGGTTCAGATAATGAAACCTGCTTTCTCTTCTCAAGGGTTGTAAGAACAAATTTTCTAAAATTTAAAATATCTTCGTAGCTTGGGCCTTCATTTGCGATTTCACCCATTCCCTTATTTTCAACTAAGCGATCATAATAAAATTTGCAAGAAAAGACGCCGCAATTATGGGCGTCTACCTGATGCTGAAAAGGTGATTGAAAAATCGAGCCGGTGCCATTAAGGAACTTAAGGTTGAGATAATCAAGGACATCTTGAAGAGTGTGAGATTGGTCAAGAAGAAGGTTTCGGTTAGCTACAACACCTTTCGGATCATAGTATTCTATGGAGCCATCTTTTATTAATATGGAAGCTATATGTTCTCTCTCAAGAATGCCATAGTGTTTAAAGACAATGGGGAATATGACAGGCTCCCCTTTATAATTTTTTGCGGCTTCATCAATGGCATTTTGAATTTGTTCCCAAGATGCAATATTAATGCCAGAGAAGTCATAGCGAAAAAAATCTTTAATTAAAATGTGAGGGGTGCCTGACATCTTTTCAAGTACGCTAAGAAAATAATCATTAATGTTGCCGGTGAACATAGTTCCTGGATCTGCTATGTTGGATAACATCCTGTCATAAACAAGATCTCCTGTCGGTGTAAAGGCAAATCGATTGCCGGTTATGCCTTTCGCCATATCATAGGCAGTATTCATTCCGCCCACTACTTTTCCAAGAAGAGAGGGGCCCTCGCCCGGAGTGAAGAAATAATTTCCTTTGCCATAGTTTTCATAGGCGGCTTCAGGCAAAAGAGAATCTTCATTTTCATCCAAGAAAACAAAATCCTTAAATTCGGCTTCAGCTTCACTTTGAAAGACATTTGAAGCTTCATGGGAAGCTTTTTGGGCAGATAATAAAACTTCTTTTCTTTTGGCTACTTCTTTTTCAAAGAAACTCACCAAATTTGAAAGCTCTGAAAGGCCTTCATGCTGGCTTGTCTGGTAACGCTTTTGATAAACCGTTTGCATATTCTTTAAGCCTTGGAGAATTTTATTCGCTTCCTGATACTTGCTTTGGAGGGTTTTCAAAGGCTTTGCTCTCTCTTCGAGAGGTTTATCAAATAGATTTTCGGTGGCTTGATCAAATTGTTTTATGAAGTATTCGCAGGTGGCTTCTATGACCTTTACAGTATCGGGAAGAGTGGTCCCTTGCGCATAGCCAAAAGCCCACGAAAGGCCCTTGTCAGTCCTTTGAAGTTCACCATATCTCGCCTTAAGCTGCGCTTTATCGTCATTTGGAAAGTCGGCGATTTTCGATAGGTTGCTTTGATAGTGAAGAGGCTCAAGAGAAGGCGAGCGTGAGGATGGATCCATTTGCATAACATTCTCCATTTTATTTATTATTATATATTTTTTTGTTAAGTAGTTAAATTGTTTTTGGGTTTGTAGTACTAATTTTATTAATTCTTTATTAAGATGTAATAAACCATTTTAGGGGTGTGGATTGAAGAAGGTGATTAAGTTTTTGAATTTAAATTGTTTTAAAAAAAATGATTTTGATTAATTGTTTTAGTTGTTATTTTCGTAGGCTTATTGAGATTTACGAATAGAAAACTTAACAATTGATGTCACACATGTCTCATTCATTCCTCTCTAATAAGACTTCCTTAGCCCTTCTCACTGATTTTTATCAGTTGACCATGTCTTATGGCTATTGGAAAGCCGGTTTTGATCGGAAAGAAGCTGTGTTTCATTTATTTTTTAGAACCCTTCCTTTTGATGGAGGATATGCTATTGCAGCAGGTCTTCAAAGTGTTATCGAGTATTTAGAGAACTTTCGTTTTGATGAAAGCGATCTCGCCTACTTGGCAAGCCTTAAATCCTATTCCGGAAAACAGCTTTTTTCAGACGAATTTTTCGACTACCTTGCAAAAATGAAATTTTCTTGCACGGTAGATGCCGTTTTAGAAGGCACTCCTGTGTTTCCCTATGAACCTCTTCTAAGAATCAGAGGGCCCCTTATTCAATGCCAGATTCTTGAAAGCCCTCTTCTTAACTTAATTAATTTTCCTTCATTAATTGCTACAAAAGCCTCAAGGATTTGTTTAGCTGCGAAAGGGGATCCTGTTCTCGAATTCGGTTTGAGACGTGCCCAGGGTATTGATGGCGCTTTGACAGCGAGCCGGGCAAGTTACATCGGAGGTTGTGATTCGACCTCTAATATTTTAGCGGGTAAACTTTATGGAATTCCTGTAAAAGGGACCCATTCGCATAGCTGGGTCATGGTTTTTGATGACGAATTGGAGGCTTTTAAAACGTTTGGTAAGTATTTACCTGAAAATACAGTTTTTTTAGTGGATACTTATAATACCCTAAATGGGGTTGAGAAGGCGATAGAGGCAGCTAAAGAATTAAGAAAACAAGGCTATCGCTTTCTTGGCATTCGTCTCGATTCAGGAGATTTAGCAGAACTTAGCATTAAATCACGAGCCCTTATGGATGAAGCAGGCTTTCAAGACGCTGCCATCGTAGCCTCAAATGAACTTGATGAAACCATCATAAGTGAGTTGAAAAGACAAGGGGCAAAAATAGCCGTCTGGGGTGTTGGAACAAACCTTGTGACAGCAAAAGATCAGCCTGCCTTTGACGGGGTCTATAAAATTTCAGCCGTACGCGATCCTAAAGGGCCTTGGAAATATAAGCTAAAACTTTCCGAACAAATGAAAAAAGTTTCTAACCCAGGCATTTTGCAAGTAAAACGATTCTCTGCAAATGGTATTTATGTCGGGGATGCTATTTATGATATCCAATCCAAAATGGATCAAGATGTTTCAATTGTTGATCCTTTTGATGCCACCCTTGAGCATCATTTCAGTAAAGAGCTTGAATCTGAAGACTTGCTTCAACCTATTTTTAAAAAAGGACAGCTTGTCTATCAATTGCCGTCTCTCTTAGAGATAAAAGAGCGAACCGCTTTTTTATTAAAGAAGCTTCCAAATGGTGTAAAACGTTTCTTAAACCCTCATAAATATGTGGTGGGCTTGGAAAAATCTCTCTACAATATAAAGATTAAGCTAATTAAAGATATTCGAGCTAATATGGCTCAAGATTACACAGTACCTGAAAATGAGACTTAAGATGTGAAAGCCTTATTGATTGTCGATATTCAAAACGATTTTCTGCCCGGCGGATCTCTTGGTGTTCAAGAAGGGGATCAAGTAATTCCTGTGATTAACCGGTTGATTAAACTTCCCTTTACCTTTATCGCTGCAAGTAAGGATTGGCATCCTAAAGATCATGGAAGTTTTGCTTCCAATCATAATAAAACACCGGGAGATAAAGTTATTTTAGAGGGTTTGTCTCAAATTCTTTGGCCTGATCATTGCATTCAAGAATCCCATGGCGCTGAATTTCCTTTAGAGCTTAATAAAAAACCCATTCAATGCATCATTTATAAAGGCACCGAAAAAAATCTAGATAGCTATAGCGCTTTTTTTGATAATGGTCACAAAAAGGCTACCAAACTTCATGAGGAGTTAAAGAAAAAAGGGATTGTAGAGCTTTTTATTGCAGGGCTTGCAACAGATTACTGTGTCAAGTATTCAGCTTTAGATGCCATCAATCTAGACTATAAAGTGTATATCATTAAAGAGGCTTGCCGAGCTGTAAACTTAAACCCCCAAGATGAGCTTATCGCTTTAAATGAAATCAAACAAAAAGGGGGAAAAGTTATCAATGAGGAAGAAGTTAATTATCTTTTAAGGAAAGACAACCCTTGAATGAATTTTTGAAAATTCCCTTTAAAGAGACAAATGAAGGCATTTTTTTATTTTTAAAAGTAATTGCCAAAGCAAAAAGCAAAAAAATAGAGATTGAAAATCATTATTTTAAGATTAAAGTTCGTGAGCCGAGAGAAAAAGGGAAGGCAAATGAGGCTCTAATCTCTTTTTTATCCGATTTTTTTGAGCATCCCAAGTCTTTCTTCCTTTTGCAGTCAGGTGAAAAGCAGCCCAAAAAAAGAATGCTAATAAAAGGCCTGTCAAAAGAAAAATTCCTAAAAATAATTAAAGAAAAACTTTTCTTGGGATAAGCTTTAGAAAACAGATTAAAGAGGAGCCTAAAGCAACCCCTGTGATCAAAGCCATCATTTTTCGCTTTTATCTTCTTTTACTTCCTTTTTCTCTTCTTGCTAAAACCCTAGAAGAAAACCCGGTTGTTTCAAAACACAGCATAACAATAAACAATACCCCGATTGAATATCAAACCGCAGCCGGCAGCTACATTACTCAAAGTAAAAGCGGCCATAAAGCCAAAGTTTATTTTGTTTCTTATTTTAAAACGGGGGAGGATGCTAAAGAAAGGCCCATAACTTTTTGTTTTAATGGAGGCCCGGGCGCTTCTTCGACGTTTCTTCAATTAGGGGGGATCGGGCCTAAGAAAGCGGCTCTCGACATAAATGACGCCTCAAAACGTTTTAAAATACAAGATAATGATTTATCCATATTGGATCTAACCGACCTTGTCTTTATCGATCCTGTTTCAACAGGCTATAGCCACGCCCTTGATAAAAAAAAGGAGAAGCTTTTTCACGGTGTTGAAAGAGATATCGATATTTTGAGTGAATTCATTCGGCTTTTTTTAATAAAAAATGATCGTTTTGCGTCGCCCAAATATTTACTTGGAGCAAGTTATGGAGCTTATAGGGTTATTGGACTTCTTTTGAATCTTGAAAAGCGGAAAATCTTATGTCAAGGAGTGATTTTAATTTCACCGGCCCTTGATTTAAATCTTATTAACTTAGGAGATGAGGAGGATTTAACTTATATTTTTAGCCTACCAACCTACGCCGCTATAGCTTCCTATCATGGAAAAATCCAAGAAAACGACTTATCACATCTTTTAGAAAAGGCGGAATATTTCTCTAAAACAACCTATCTTACCACTCTTTTTCAGGGAAATAACGTCCAAAAAAAAGATAAACTTGAAACTTTAAAAAAATTGAATGAATTCACTTCCCTAGACATAAGCCTTATTAAAAAGTCGAACCTCAGAATCGCGCCAAGTGTTTTTACAAAGCAGTTATTAGCTTCTCAAAATAAACTTGTAGGACGCTTCGATGGTCGAATTACAGGAAGCAGCTATTTAAATCTAAAGCCCTGGTCTGAATACGACCCAAGTTTTTCTTCAATCGTCACAACTTTAAACAGCGCCTATCATGTTTTTGCAAAAAACACCCTTCGTTTTGAAATCGAAGAAGAGTATCGAATATTGGCTAATGTTTTTCCCTGGAAGGGCTTTTCTCAAGGGGAAATCGCCCCTTCGTTTAGGGATGATATTGCGAGATTAATGAGTATTTATCCTTTCTTCAAAATGTTTGTTGCAAGCGGCATTTATGATTTAGCGACCCCTTACTTTGGGACAAGTTACTATCTCTCTCATTTAAATGTACCGCTAAGGCCTGTATACCCCATAGAGCATCACATCTATCCTGCAGGGCACATGCTTTATATGGATAAAGCGGTTTTGCCTGACCTAAAAAGAGATCTTACAAACTATTTTCAATTAGTTAGATAATAAATAATATACATGGATTTTATTAAACTTTTGATGTTATAAGTATACCTAATTAGAAAAAAATCGAAAAATTAGTATTAAGGAGAGTAATAAAAATGCATTTTGGGGAAATAATTGAAAGAGCTCTAACCGATAGTAATTGGGATTCCTCTCGATATGAAAACGATGAGAAAGAAAAGTGGCTCCAGCGATTGTCTATTGCAAAAATTGTCTCTGTGGTTAGCCTTATTTTTTTAACTGTTGCGACAGTTATGGCCTTTACTTCAGGAATTTTTCTTGGGACTCTTGCGTTACTTGCAACTGTTGCTGCAAGAGATATTTATATCATGATTGATAATTCTGAAAAAATAATTGAAAACCGAGTCAGAAACTTTTTACATTCGACCCTGCTAACAACCAAACAACAAGCATCTGCTATTACCGCTGATACTTGGATTATCAAGCCTATTTGCATGCTAGCAATCAGATAAGTTGCTTGAAAGGGCTTAAGGCAAACCACCTTAAGCTCTTAAGTCAATTTTTAGTTTCAAATCCTTCCTTTTTCAAGTAAATCACTAAGCTTTCTCTAAGGTCATCTATTTGCTTCAACACATTCTCTTGGGAATTTTGGGGGATCGAAATTTTGACTTCTTGATAAAATTTTTCAGCCTTTTCTTCTGTGTGGAAAGCTTTCGAGAGGTGGACTTCAATTCTTATGTTGCTCTTTTTGAAAGGGTAGGAGTAAGAACCTGAAAAGCAAGGGAATCCCTCTTTTTTGATCAGATCGACATGAGCTCCTAATCGGTTTAATAGCCTTCCTTCAATCATCTGTTTAGCCTCCAAACCGTTTTTTAAGAAATTTCTTAGATTTTATAATAAACTTTTTTTGAAATTTAATTGCAAAAATTGCAATTTTGGGCCTCTTTTTGGCTTAGCATAGACTTTTGTAGGCTTTAAAATTTATCAATAATTTTTCCAGTCAAAGCGACTTTTGAAAGGAGGTTAATGGTTTCTATGTCTTTTAAAATTTTTTCTTTTGATTTACGAGGAATGGAAATTGTGTTTTTTTGATAAAATTTTTCATGAGAAGCTTCTTTGATCCGATAAGTGTAGGAACGAGAAAGGTTTGGAAATCCCGCTTTAACTACCAAATCGGTCCGGGGAAAAAGCCTAGCCAATAAACGATCATCAACGTTATTTATTGCAAGTCCCTTTTCAAACATAAGCTTCGCACTCTTTTAGTTTATTGGCCTTTAAACAAGTCCTGGGCTTGTGACTAAAACTGTAATATCATCTTGGCTTTCAAGTTTTAGGGCACTATTTACCAGTGAATCGCTTAAGGTTTCAACTTCTTTTGTTTCAAGCTCTTTATAAACCTTTAAAACATCAGGTGTTGAAAGAACATCCCACACCCCGTCGCTTGCTATAATTAAAAAGATCTTTTTGCCGGCAGCATTATCTACTTTATATCGAGAAATAGTGGGCCTAGCTGTAAGACCTTTGATACCTAAATCTCCAAAACATCGAGCCATGCCGATGCTCCCCATGACTCGATTTTTCTTGATTACCCCGCCCCTTTTTGTGACAGATCGGGTAAACCTTGGATCCTCTAACTTAGCATCTTTTGAAAGCTGGATAATTTCATCATCAACAATCAGAACAGCTCTTGAGTCGCCTGCATTGGCTGTATAAAGAACATCTCTTTGCCAAAGAGTTACAGTTGCAGTTGACCCGCCATTTAAATACATATTCTCTTCAGCCGCTTCCTTCCAAGCTTGATTGGCTTTAATAAAAGCTTTTTTTAGAGCATTAGAGGTCGCTAAAGGATCGGATAGTGAAATGTTTTGTAATTCTTTTTCGACATAAGTGTGTAGATGTTCTTTTAATTTTTCTGAACAATCCGAGCCCCCATGGCCGTCGTAAACCGCAAAATAGTTTATAGGCCCGTCTTTATGATTTATTATAGTGGCTTGTGTTCGATCTTCATTATTTTTGTGATCAGTGCTTAAGGCGGTGACTCTTGAGACCCATTTATCATTTATAAGTTGAGGGTTTAATTGAGAAGTGTCTTTATTTCGATTCTTTGTAATTTTTTTTGATTTCCGAAGAGGTTTGAGTATAGAGCTTAGTTCAATGACATGAGAGACCTTTTTACACGTCTTCTCCCTATTAAATGAAACTCTAAAATCACGCCAGTTAGTGAGCGCTTGCTGATAGAGTTCATACAAGTCGAGACCTTCTTCTCCTACAACAAGTCGAGGGTAATCTTCATTTTCTAGATAGCTGTCAATAAATTGGGCTAATAAACCGTTAAATTCATCCGCGTTTTCCGGCTTAATTTCAAAATCTTTTATTTTTTTATGAAGTTCCTGTAATTCGTTTTCTTTTTTTTCCTCTTTGGAAAGAGTACTCTCGCCCTCTCCCGTCTTTTTTGGATTTTGATTTTGAATGACAAATACAGTCCTGGCTCTTAGTATCCATTTAACGACAAGCAAGAAGACAGTTAAGGGCAAAAGCATAGTTGCAATCAAGACTACTTTTGCGCAAGTTAGGATAAAGGGCGGTGGATTCAATTTATTTAAAGCCACTTCAATATGGCTATCATGGAGATGTACGATTTCTGCGATAATGCCGCCCAATTCAAAATAGACCTCAGAAAACTTTTCTACGGGACTTGCCAAGTCATGGTTTCCAAAGTGAAGAGGGGTCCAAAAAGGGAGGGTTGATACGGTATTTGACATATAGGTCTCCTTGAATATAGCTCCTTCTTAAAAAAAAACGTATATAAAGACAAGTTTGAAGATGGAATTGACAGCGTGTTAGCGAAAAAATTAAGTGCAGGCGATACTATCCGGATTATAGCTCCTTCTTTTTCCGGAAATCTTGTGTCAAAAAATAGCCTAAGGCTTGCCGAAAAAAGGCTTAATAGTTTGGGCTTAAAGGTAACTTTCGGTAAAAATGCCTTCGAAGAAGGCCCTTTTGGCTCAGCTCCTTTAAAGAATCGTCTCCATGATTTTCATGAGGCGTTTAGAGATCCTGAAATTAAAGCCATTTTATCTTTTTGCGGAGGTTATAGCGCAA
Source organism: Criblamydia sequanensis CRIB-18 (assembly GCF_000750955.1). Classification (NCBI taxonomy): domain Bacteria; kingdom Pseudomonadati; phylum Chlamydiota; class Chlamydiia; order Parachlamydiales; family Candidatus Criblamydiaceae; genus Candidatus Criblamydia; species Candidatus Criblamydia sequanensis. The sequence continues at coordinate 292,388 of NZ_CCEJ010000001.1, forward strand.
ATCAATTGATTCTTGGGATTGATTATAATTTAGTCATTAAATCCCCAAAAATTTTTTGCGGAGGCTCTGATAGCACAGTGCTTCAAAATGTCCTTTATAAAAAAACAGGGCTTATCACTTATTATGGGCCGGATTTTGAAGATTTTGGACTCGTCGATACAAATGATTCGTACCTTCTTAACTCATTTGAAGCTGCCCTTATGCAGGAGGGCGCTTATTCTTGTCTTCCCTCCAAACATCTAAAAGAAGAAGTTTGGCCGTTGCAGGAGGGAAGGGCTGAAGGGATTATTTTAGGCGGGAACTTATCAAGTCTCCTCGCTCTTGTAGGAACCCCTTTCATGCCAAGTTTTAGAAATGCCATCCTTTTTATCGATGAGAGAAAAGAAGTTTCCAAAGCTCTTTTTGAAAGGCATTTTGAAACGTTGACCCAGCAATTAGAATTTAAGTTTGTTGAAGCGATTCTTATAGGACGTTTTTCTAAAGAATCCGAAATAACCCATGATTTATTAAAAAATCTGATCGAATCAAAAAGCGAGCTTAAAAGCATTCCGGTTGCGGCTAATTTAGATTTTGGCGGATGCCTTCCTATTTTTACTTTTCCAATAGGGGGGGCTTGTCAAGTCGTCATTAACAAGACAAAAGCTCATATCAGCTTGTACCCGCATTAAGTTGCTCATATGCGGGTGACATTAAGAAGATAGGGGGCTCTTGCGACAATTGTTTCAGCAAGTTGATTAAAGCTATAGTGAGAAACCGTTTTTTTCTGCCCTCTTTCAGCTATTTCCAATCTTTTTTTCTCGTTGCCTAAAAGCTCTTTAACAGAGTCTCCAAGTTCATTCAGGTTTTGCCAAGTGTATAGAAGCAGTTCATCTTTATTAAAGGCATTGTCAAAAAATTGATTTTTTTCTGTGGCTGCAAGAGCTCCTTGAATCATAGCTGTCAAGGGCCTTTCATGAGACGCCTTTGGAAAAACGGGACAGGTGCCAAGAACTATTTGGCAATCAGATAAAGTTCCAACCATAGCCTCATAAGACAAGGCGTTATGCTTTATATGGAGGCTCGTTTCCAATTTTTCAAAGCCATCTCCAAAAAGATGGATGGAAAGATCCATCTTTTCAAAATGATTCAATAGTTTTTTTCGGAAGTAATTTCTAAAATAGCTTTCCAGTTCAACGTAGATTAGTTTTAGTTTAAGCAAGTGTTGGGAATCGAGATAAATTTGGTTGTCTTTAAAGGCCTCAACTAAAAGCTTAAAGGGGTCATAGACTTGGGTTTCCAACCCTTTTGCCACCTGCTCTTTTAATAATTGCCGATGGGAAGGCAAGTAACCTTTCCATTTTTCCTCAATCTCTTCAGGGGGCGTATAGGAGCCGAAAAGAACTAGGGGAAGGGATCTTTTTTTATGAACCCCTGGAATGCTATCTAAAGAGGAACCCGCATGAGGGATTTCTAGAGAGAGACGGTTTAAATAAAGGGCATTAAAAGCCTCGATGTGTTCTTTTCCTGTAAAAGAAGGGATAAGATAAGGGGATTGGATATTCAATCGATTGACATGATGAAACGGATGGTCGCAAAAAAATTGCCAAAAAGGGGTCATCAGCCTTGTAAAAAAGGAGTCTTTTTCAAGTTCACCTCCAATGCCGTTGAAAGAAAAAAATAAATCAGCCGGTTTGGAAAGAGCGATCGCCAAATCGGCTTGATAAGAGGATTGATCTATTAAATTCACTTTTACGACATCTACATTTAGCTTCTTAAAAGCTTTATATAGCTCATCTGTCCAAAAAGAAAGGAGGTTATACCTTGATTTCCCTTGAAAAAGTACAATACGCATATTCCATCAACCTATCAGACGAAAGGGGCCTGTTCAATTTAAATGTTATGATATTTTTTTAAATTTTCAACAGGTTTAATGGAAAATCCGCTATTAGACTTGATTCCATTCAAAGCAAGTTTCGAAAAAAGTCTATTCTTTCGATATTTTTGCCATTTTTGGTTGAACTGTTTTTAATAGATCTTTGGAATTCATGATAATGGATTCTGTTAGAAGACCGCAATTAAACGCAGCTTTCGAATTAGACTCTATGCTTTCATCATAAATCGTCTCTAAGTTAAGAAGCGTGCCGAAGGGGGGAATCCCTCCGATTTCTAAGCCAAAGCGCTCTTTAATTACTTCCGGTGACTCAAATTCACATTTTTCACCAAGTTCTACGCTCACAGCTTTCATATCTAATTTTAGATGGGAAGGCAGATTAACCTGATAATTTTTCTTAGTGCTTTTGCCTTTTAGAATAATGGATTTGATCCCTTCTTCAAGACGAGTGCCGCGAACTCTCGCTGAGTCTTCCGAGGTGGGTGTGCTCTCATGGGTCAAATGTTTAAATTCAATATCCCCGTTTCTTAAGAGACGGATAATTTCATTGCGTAAGGTTTCCTGGCCATAAAAGATCTTTGCTTTAAGGCGCTGACCTGCAATTCTTTTTGGATCCGAGGGAAAAAGCGAGGCTTCACGGATGTTATTTAAACGAAGCAAAGTCATGGTTAACCTTTCAAGCCCCATGCCAAATCCACCGTGAGGCGGCATTCCATATTTAAAAATACTTAAGTAATCTTCAAAATTGGATGGATCCATATTTTTAAGCTTGAGTCCTTCAAGCATGGATTCATAGGTGTTCCGTCTTTCGCCGCCCGAGGTAATTTCAGTTCCGGCGCAAAGTAAATCGAAGGTATTGGAAAGCTCAGGGTCTTCTTTGTTTGGGCTTGCGTAAAAAGGTCTTTTGGCAAGCTTCCAGTCAATTACAAAAATAAGATCAGTCCCAAAATTTTCCAGAGCATATTTACAAAGTTCTTTTTCAGCTGCCGGGCTTAAATCGGGCTCCTCCCTTTCATCGACCCCTGTTCTTTCAAAATAGATTTGCTGCGCTTCTTTAAACGTGATCCTTGGAAAAGGGATATTCATCGGGGCTTTTACAATATTTCCCCCGAGAAGCTCAATTTCAGTTTTACAAACCTTATGAAGATAGGCCACAATATACTTAATGCAAGCCTCTTGAATATCCAAAATATCGTGCCAGTGGTTAAAAAACCCCATTTCAAACTCGAACTGCTTTCCTTCAGCAAGATGACGGGATGTGTTAGAATTTTCGGCTCTAAAGAAAGGCATTATTGCAAACACCCGTTCATTGACACCAACCATTATCTGCTTATAAAGCTGGCTGCTTTGGGCTAAAGTGGCTGTATAGCCAAAATAATCCACATTAAAAAATTCTGCGCCGCCTTCTGATGAGGCTCCAATAATGTTCGGCGCAAAATACTCCGTTGCCATAACGGTATCATGCATAAAGATTCGGTAAGCGTGGGCAAGTTCTGCTTGTATCTTAAAAACAGCTTGGATTTTCCTGTTACGGAGCGAGATTGTGCGATTATCTAAAATAAAATCTAGGTCGGAGGGAATTTCAGGCTTGTAATATTCGATCGGGGGTATTTCCTTGATCGGGGTGAGGACCTCTATTCTAGGGTTGACTATTTCAACACCCAAATCTGCTTTTGGAGCGGCAATCACATCTCCTTCAACCTGAAGAATAGACCCCGGCTGAAGGCTTGAAATAAGTTCAAAAATCGATTTATCTTCAATGACAATTTGAGAAAGACCGCTTCTATCCCTTAAAATAAGAAAATTGATCTTTCCAAAAGGTCTTATAGTATGAAGCCAGCCTTTAAGTAGACAGCGTTTATTGGTATGTTCAAGTAAATCTTTGGCTAAAACACGCTCTTTCATGAAATTCTCGTTTTCTAAGAACTTAGTATTGTTACTTTGATATTGATTGTAAGAGTGATAAGTATGCCATTTCAAGGATATTATTTCCATAGAGCCCGTATCATTTTTAAGGTTAATGATCTTTGTTATTCCTTAAGACTCTTAAGGCTCAAGCTTTCCCTTTTTTTCTTAATTTGTTATGGATTGGAGTAATAACTTTTTAACATAAGGGCATAAGGGGTGTTATGAAACTGTCAATTATCTTATCAACTTACCTATCTTTGCTTGCTCTCCCTCTCGTATCTGTTCTCCCTCCTTTTTACCAGACAAGAGATGAAATCAGACAAATTTTATCCGATGATCGGTTAAGCGAGTCTATTCCTGATGGAGAACCGATTCTAAAAATTAAAAGAAACGATAAGGGATATAAAATCACAACGAACAAACACTCTTTGCAAGTCAACGTCAACTATAAACCTCTATCAAGGCCAGGACCTGCCCAGTTTGATTTTGAATTTGAACAAGTAAAATCCAAACCTTATAAGGATTAGAAAAGTCACCTTAGGAATCGCTTTTTGCAAAGATGTTAAAATTTTTAGTTTATTCTCTAATAATTCTCTCGCTTTTCAAACTTAAGGGAGAAGCTGCAGAGTACTGGCAAAGAGTCACAGCCCCATTTCTTAAGAAAGGGAATTGGACTTTTGACATTCAAGGGGAAATCCGCTTTAGAGACCTTATAGATAAAGGGTATCATTATCAAGTCAGGGAAAGAAATCAGTATAAGTTTTCCAAATGGCTAACTGCAGGTGTCAATGGGGTTTTTATTACTTCAAGAGGGATCGGTGAACCTAATTATCATGATGAGTATCGATTAGATTTGGATGTCATTCCCTTTATAGAAATTAATAAAAATGTATCGCTTCAGCTTCGCAATCGGTTAGAGATTAGAAAAAAAGAACATGTCTCGTACATTGAAGAGAGGTTTAGGGCAAGGCAAACCTTTATTTTTCCAATCAGCGAAAAAGGAATTTTGCAAGATTATAGGCCCTCAAATGAGGTCTTTTACGATTTTAGTGAAAAGCGCTTTAGTGAAAATAGATTTATCCCTTTGGAAGTTACTCTAAAGTTTTCAAAAACTTTCCTCGTAAGACCTTTTGTTATGGTTAAAACGAACTACAGGAATTTACACTACAAAAGCATACTTGTACTCGGCGGAGATATTGTCTTTTAAACCCAGCCTGTCTCCTAAATCCTAGCGCAAGTTGAATTAGACAATTGAGATGGCGCTAACCTAATGCCGAAGCCAAGCGTTCCTCCCTTGGCAAGGCGTTAGATGCGTCAGATCGGTTGTCTAATTCAGCTTGTGCTAGAGCTAAAACCCCTTTTTAATTGAAAATGAGATAATAAAAATCAATAGTTTCAATTAAGAAACCTTCTTTAGTAACTGCATGTATTTTTCTTGGAAACATGCTTACTATTTTGACTAAAAGTCTGGTTTCTATTCTTTTTCTTAAAACAGCTTGCAAATATCCAACACAACCAGGTGTTGTCTTGTTGCGTTTGTCTTTGGATCTGCAATTAATTTAATTTTTTCAAATTCTTGCAACGGACGCAGGCGTAATGATAAATACAATCTCATGTAGGCGTTCGGTTTTAACGAGTTTCACTTAACCTATTTGGAATAATTTCCATCGTGCTTTAAAATTAATCTTGTTCTAGCAAGATTTCCATTGAAAAATAGAGAGCAGAGACAATAGCCGCGGTTAATATTTCTCTCACGGGTCATGCGACATTGCTTATCATCTCTTAATCCAACAGCAGAAAGAAAATCGCCCCTAATCCGTTAGGCCAAGCGCACTAGAATTTCAAATAGCTGTTTTTGGCATCTGTTTTTTTTAAATTTTTCACACATAGGTTATCCTATGCTTTCAATTTATCAAAAAATTTGCACAAAACCAGCCCATTCTTCCAATCAAAGCGAGTTTCGAAAGAAGTCTAATGAAGCATCAAGCGAGATTATGGGGCATTCAGGGGTTTAACTGATTGATGCTTTTATGGATTTGATTTTAATTTTTTGAATTAATAGACTTAAAATCTGCTACAAGAGAACAACTATGACCCATACCCCAATAAAAACAGAATTAGCCCCTCAAGCTCTTGGCCCTTACTCGCAAGGGATAGAGGCTTTTAATGGCTCTAAGAAAATGGTTTTTGTTTCAGGGCAAATTCCAGTTGATCCGAAAACCGGTAAATTGGTTCAAGGAAATATCCAAGAGGCGACAAGAATGTGTCTAAAAAATATTCAAGCCATTCTTCATGAAGCGCATCTTGAACTTGGAGATGTGGTCCGAGTTGAAATTTTTATGACAGACCTTTCAAAGTTTCTCTTGTTAAATGAAGAATACCTTAATCATTTTAAAGGGCCGGTGTTCCCGGCAAGGCAAACCGTTGAAGTTGCAAAACTGCCAAAAGATGCTGAAATTGAGATTTCTTGTATTGCTATAGGTCCAAAAGATTTTTAATTTTGATTCCGGTGAACCTTGACTGATAAATTCAAAAAAATAACCCTTTTACAATTCATCTGGCAGCACATTAGAAAACAAGGCGCGTTGTTTGCTTTTATAGCCCTTGTTTCTCTCGGCTGGTCAATTGATCATGCTTTTTTTCCATACATTTTAGAGCAAGTCATTGATGTCCTGACAAGTTATGATGCCGATAGAACCTATGCTTGGCAGGCTTTGAAAACACCTGTATTAATGGGAGCGCTTCTATGGCTTATTGTTGAATTATCCTACCGGTGTCAGGGTTTTGCGTTAACAAAGGCGATTCCAAAATTTGAAGCTAGCGTTCGTATGGAGATGTTTGATCATATTCAAAGACATTCTCCAAAATACTTTTCCACTCATTTAGCCGGAAGCCTAGCTAATAAAATCACTGATATGGTGACAAACACCTCGGTTTTATTAACACAAATTTTTACTCTCTTTCTTCCTGTTTTTGCAGCCCTTATATTAGCTGCCCTTCTTCTTTTAAAAGTAAGTCCCTATTATTCCTTCATTCTTGTTTCATGGGTGTCCATCCATATGGGCACTTGCATTTTATTCTCCATGAGACTGACAGAGCTTGAAGATGCTCACGGCGAAGCAAGAAGCCACCTAATGGGACGAATCGTAGATAGTTTCACAAACAATGTATCGGTTAATTTGTTTTATCGATTCTCCGAAGAAAATAAAACCTTGTTAAAAGACCAGAAAATAGAGGAAGAAACCAATAAGAATGTAAAAAATCGAATAGAAACCATGCGTATTTTTCTTGGGATTTTTACTTTTTTAGGGGCAGGCGTCCTAATTAATTGGATGATGATAAAAGATTGGTTATATGGTCATTTAACTACAGGGGAAGTGGTTTTTATTTTTAATATCACTTGGAATATCATGCAGATGGCTTGGTATGCCGGCTTGACGATCCCCTCTTTTTTCCAATCAATTGGCATTGCGAACCAAGCTTTAAAAGTCATGAATGACCCTTCCGATTTAAATGAAAAAAAGGATGCGCCCGACATCAAAATAAGCGCCGGAGAGATCATTTTCGATAAGGTTTTTTTTCAGTATAACCAAAATTCCCTTTTTCAAAATAAGCAAGTTCATATTAAGAGTGGTGAAAAAGTGGGGCTTGTCGGCTATTCAGGAGCCGGGAAATCAACTTTTGTCAATTTGATCTTAAGGTTTTATCCTCTAAACTCAGGCCGGATTTTAATTGACGGTCAAGATATTGCCAAAACAAGCTTGAAATCATTAAGACAACAGATTGCATTGATTCCCCAAGATCCGGTTCTTTTCCATAGATCCATATATGAAAATATAGAGTATAGCAAAATAGGAGCTAAGGAAGAGGAGGTCTATAACGCAGCTGCATTAAGTTTTAGTAATGAATTTATTGAGGCTATGCCGCATGGCTATAATACCATTGTAGGCGAAAGGGGAACAAGATTATCAGGGGGTGAGCGTCAAAGAATCGCCATAGCAAGAGCCATTCTTGCCGATGCTCCTATTTTAATATTAGATGAAGCGACTTCAGCGTTAGATTCTGTGACTGAGTTATCCATTCAAAAAAGTTTAAGAAGTTTAATGAAAAATAGGACGACACTTGTCATTGCGCACAGGTTATCCACGCTTCTTCTTATGGATAGAATTTTGGTGTTTAATAAAGGAAAAATCGTTGAAGAAGGCTCTCATGATACTTTATTAAAAAAGAATGGACTTTACGCAAAGCTATGGAAAATGCAAGCCGGGGGATTTTTTCCCGATCATCCAAAATCTAGCCCCTTATCGTACTAGTTCTGATATTGGTAAGCTCCTTTAAGCTCATGGAATTTGTTTCTTAAAAATTTTAATATTTTCTCTCTCTCCTTTTCGTTTTGCTCGCCGCTTTGAAGAAATATAACCCATTTCCTTTCCATCTGAGATAGAATCTTTCCGGCTTTCATGTAACCAAAAGATCCAGAGCACCCGGCCCCTTTATGGAATTCACTCTGAAGTTCTTTAGCGACGGTTTGATCAAAATCATTTTCTAATTTTTTAAGGCCCTCTTCAATGATAAGTAATTTTTCCGGAATGCTTTTCTTATACCTTTCGAAAAGGTTCTCGGATATATGTGCTTGGTTGCTTAAAAGAGGGTCTTTTATTAAAGCTTCTAGGTACTTTTGAAGAACTTTGGGTTTTAGAGGCCTTTCAAACGAGACCGATCTTCTAAAATCTTCCTGGACTTGAAAAAGCTCTTTAACTGAAGTTTTTTCACTAAAAAGAACGATTAAAGGAAGGTCTATTTTTTTTAGAGCTTCTTCATAGTTTTTTATAAATAGAGGATCCGCTGCAAGCGCAATAAAGGAGGCCTTTTCTTTTTCAAGACTCTCAAGATCACTCGGTTTCTCAATTAAGAAGCCGGTAATTTCAAGGGGCGGCTCTTCTGAAAACCAAGCCACTTTCTTTTCATTTTTAAATGGAGGAATCATTAGTTTCTTTTAAAAAAACTTAAACTTTGGTTTGCTTTTTTTCACCATAACTTAAATCCCTTAAAAAGAAATTATTTTTGAGTCCCAAGGTAAGGACCTCGTATAACGAGGTCCTTAATATTTAAATACTTGATATAACTTGTGAGCGAGAATGGGAGAGCTTTGTAATCAAAAAGGAGGCTAAAACTAAAACAAGTCCCCAGATCAAACGAACGCCTAAAGCCATATCAAAAGCCTTTATCTCGGAAAAAACACTAAATACCAAGATGATAGAAAGAAGTATCGGGCTGCCGTAAAGCAGAATCCTCTTAAAGAAAGGCCCAAAGCAGGAATAGGAGTTAGACCAGATAATATCTTCTTTTAACTCCTTTGAAAGAGTGAAAAAAGTGATCACGAGCAAGAGCTCTGAAATCAGCATATTTGTGCCAAGTACCATAGGGGCTAGAGCGTCGATTAAGTGATTTGCATTTCCCATAGAAAAGAAAAGACTTAAAATTCCTGTAAGAATAAGGGTCACGAAAACCGCTCTTTTTCTTGTTACTTTAAACTCCACTTCAATATTTCCGGCGATGCTTTCAATGATGGAAAAAACACCTGTGATACCGGCAATGAATACAGAAGAAAAGAACAGGCTTCCAATAATAACTGATAAAGTAGATCCAAAGGTCTTCAAAATTTCAGGGAAAAGGATAAAACCGATTTCAAAAGTAGAATCGCTTCTTAAGATAGAATCGAAGCTCACGCCCTTTACCGTAGCGACATGGGAAAGGATCCCGAAAATGGCGCCTCCGGCTACAAAAGATACTAAAAAATCCCCTAAGGCAACATAAATCATGGATTTAATCAAATTGATTTTCTTTTTAGTATGTCTGGAGTAACCGACAATAATACCAAGACCTAAAGAAAGACTGAAAAAAAGCTGACCGAAAATATCTTTCCAGAGGCTAACGTCCTTTAATTTTTGGAAATCAGGGGTCAAATAAAAAAGCCACCCTTGCACCCCATTAGGAAGAAAAAAAGTCCAAACGGCAAAGAGAAACATAATAAGAGCGAGAGCCGGCATAAAGAAAGTCGAGATCCTCTCAACTCCTTGCTGTATATTTTTAATCATCACAAAAAAGGTCAGTGTCATGACAAAAAGAGCTGCAAAGAAAGCAAGATAAGAAAAGTCACCAAATTCGGCAAGGCTTGGGGATATCTTTAAAAAATTATGAAGGAAGAAGGATTTTGTATCTTCCGGGAAGGAATTGGATGCGGCAAAAAAAGTATAGGCTGCTGCATAACCGGTAAGAACAGTATAAAAGCCCCCTATAGTCAGGCAGGTAAAAATTGAAATCCATCCGAGGACTTTTCCCTTCTCGCCTAATAATTTACCGTAAGCCCCAACAAGTGTCGTCTTAAAGCGGCTGCCTACTAATCCTTCTAGTAATAAGAAGGGTATACCGATTAAAAGCAAGGCGAAGAAATAGGGAATTAAAAAAGCTCCCCCTCCATTTTTGTAAGCTTGGGCACTAAAACTTAAGATATTTGCAAATCCAACGGCCGAACCGATCAAGGAAAATATATAGCCTGTCTGGGATTTCCACCCCGATTCTTCTGTACTCATGAAATTTCCACAATGTAAAAAAATTTATCCAATAATAATATAGCATTACCCTTGAAAAGGGTATCAAAAAGAAAAAGATTGATTATTTTTTATATTATTAGCCCAGGAGGGCAAGGAGAAGAAGGAGGGGGCGGGCTTTGGAAAAGTTTTGCGTGGCTGTAGAATGAAATCGCGACACGTTATGCCTCCTTTAGTTGAGTTTTTACGATATCTTTAAATATTATATTCTTTTTAATGAATTATTTCAAAATTTAAATTAGATACACTATGTAATTTGATTTTGCATAAAAAAATTTTGCATAAAAACAGGGGCAAAAAAAATCCGGCAGTTGCCGGATGATAAACGTAAATTCAACTTCTATATCATTCAATATGAATAGTCGCCTTGGGGGTTCCGGAATCGTCGTCTTTTGAATCGATATCTTCGTTAAATCGAACTTCAGCTTTAGGCTTCTGTTTTTTTAAAGTTATTTCAGAAGAATCCTCATCGTCATGGGTAATCATTCCAGGAGAGGGAGTCTCATCTTCTTCAAAATGGACCTTTCCCTTTATAAAAGCTTCTTTATCCCCAAGCTCTTCGTCATGTGTGATAACGGCATCCGGATGGATCTCCTCATCGCGGTCGCTAACAGCTCCTTTAATTAAAGCATTTTCATCTTCAGGTTCATCCTCTCCAAATTTAGCTTTTGCATCAGGGGTTTCGGTTCCGGAAATAAGCCTTAATTTAACCATTTCCTTGTTTAGCCAATTGTAGAGTCCAACTCGATAGAGTTTGCTTTGTGTTTTTAATAAAGAGATATTGCCGCTTTCAGAAGCTTTAGTCAAGCGGTCCGCCATTAGGTTCTTTTCTTCTTTGGAAAGCTTGGTATTGCAAGCCAGTTTAATATAAGCTTCATACATATTATTAATTGCTTGAGCAACCGGCATGGTTTCACCGTCAACAGTTACAACTCTTCCTTGTAAATCACCGTTTAAAGCAGTTGCGTATTTATTGAATTCTTCTCTTTTGACAACAGAAATTTCATGCTTGGTATAAAGGGGGGACTTTTGGTCGGCTTCTGACCCTTTGAGCGGATTATCTGAAATGGACATTAAAGCCTCCGATTCTTCTTAAAAAAGTAGTGCTGTAGCTTAATTTTTATTATAACCCATTTCTGAAGTTATAATTTTTTGCTAACCAGCACTACTCCCTTAAGAAGAATCTTACTTGATTTGACTTCTTCAAATAAGATTATCTTGAAGGGTATGTAGCGCTTAAAGAGGTAATTTTAACCTACTTATAATCGGTAAGATTAAATTCTCTTGTAAACGCTACCTACCACCCAAGTTAATCTTAAGAAAGTAGTGCCGGATCAAAAGTATCAAGCTATTCCCATAAATAGGAAAAAACTATTATCTTAAGTTCCAGGCACTACTTCCTTAAGAATATCTTGAAGGGTATGTAGCGCTCAAAGAAGGATTTTAACCTACTTATACTTCGTAAGATTAAATTCTCTTGTAAACGCTACCTACCACCCAAGTTAATCTTAAGAAAGTAGTGCCGGATCAAAAGTATCAAGCTATTCCCATAAATAGGAAAAAACTATTATCTTAAGTTCCAGGCACTACTTCCTTAAGAATATCTTGAAGGGTATGTAGCGCTTAAAGAGGTAATTTTAACCTACTTATAATCGGTAAGATTAAATTCTCTTGTAAACGCTACCTACCACCCAAGTTAATCTTAAGAAAGTAGTGCCGGATCAAAAGTATCAAGCTATTCCCATAAATAGGAAAAAACTATTATCTTAAGTTCCAGGCACTACTTCCTTAAGAACAACCTGGATATCAAACCTTACATGTTTATTATAACATTATTTAATTAAATGGGAATACTAAAAGCCTAATTAAATAGATAATATTGTGTTAAGATACATTCCTAAGGGGATAAATGAATATACTGGAAATTAATATTTACTTTAATTAACTTAAAAAATATAATTTTATCAAGCCTTTAAAATTAGGTAACATACTAAGTCTAAATATTTTACTTTAAGGTTATTTTATGAAACATCAATCCATTCCACTTCTTGAGGACGTGCGGCTCTCATTGCCGGTTCCAGGAAAATTGTATTCCGATGAAATATCTCCCGCTTTCATGTTTTCCCTCCAAAGTTTCTTTTCCTATTGGCGCTTCCGCCGCTTTTATTAATCCATTTTTTACTTTTCAACCTATCTGAAAAGAATAGCAAGCTTGCGATTTCTTTGAATTTCTTCTCTCTAAAAGTTTTCTTTTGGAGTTTTAAAATATTGTGCTTTGCTTTTTGTCTTTAAAAGACAGCAAGGACTTATGAGTTAAAATTTTTAAATTAAGGTTTTTTAATCATGAAACATCTTCAAATTCCTTTAATTAAGGAAATGCAGTCTAACCTGCCCCCGTCCTCATTCAAAAATTTAAATCACCATTCCCATTTGCTCTCTTCTTTTCAAGGCTTCCTTTCTTATTGGCGCTTCCGCCGTTTTTATTAATCCCCGTTTATTTTTTTTAAAGTGCTTTAGGGAATAGCAAAGACTGCTTTTCTTCTAAATTAAACCATCTTCTAAAAGGTTTAGCTTTTGGGTTTTTTAAAGAATTTATTTGTCTTTATTAAATTCGTAAACCTTTGATATTTAGCTATTTATTAATATAATTATAGGTTTTATATGCAACAAACAATGACTTTAAGCGGCTCCTTAAGCCCGGGGCTGTTAACATCCCTTCTGGCCGAGGATACAAAAAATATTAAGGAACTTGAACATGCTGAAGCTATCATTCAGCATAGTTTAGAAGGTCTGAAAGCATTTAAGTCCGGAAATTTGAAATCACTTGACGCGGGTGTCGGTGATCAAGCCTGTCAAATTAGAGCTATCACTTTATCAAGCTTCTATAAGGATTTGCCTAAATCAAATCTATCAAATGCTCGAAAATCACTTAAGAAAAGCATTTCTTCTATCAGGCTAAAGAAAGAGAAAATTGAAAAGCTCAAAAAGAAAGCCAAGAAAGAAATGGATGGGGCCCAAGCAGGTTATCTAAAGGAGCTTGATGCTTTAAAAAGTGTTGGCAAAGAGAAACGAACTCAAATTACTTCACTTAGAAAAAAATATGAGGCAGATCTAAGGAAAATAAAAGATATTGAAAGTCAGCTCCAGGAGAAGGTTGCCGCAAAATGCAGCATCAGGAAAGTGGATGTGGTTCTAGACCGAAAAATAGCTTTTATCCTTCTTTGCTACCTTGTGGCAAGGATAAAAGTGACGACTTGCGATCAGTATAAAGTTGCGCATGATCGAGATAGCATGAAACTTTTTCAGATTACTCCTTTATCTTACATTGGCCCTCTTGTTGAAAAAATTATTGCCAAAGCAAGAGTTCTAATTTCCAAATATTCGGTTGAGGAGGTGAAAGAGATGGCAAAAAACCTTCATTCAAAATCCTCGCATCGGCTAGAGGAAATTGTTTCTGATCCTAAAGAAACAAAAAAGGGGCTATTGGAAGTGCCCTTCTATTATGGAACAAAAGTTCTATTCAAAAAGGCAAAGGAACTAACAATTCCCATCCTTTTAAAAATAAGGCAGAGAGAAGATGACCCTCTAAATCTGTTATCCTATAATGTAAAACTTGCTTTCAAACCGGATAACGAAGGACAATACGCCCCTGTTAAACTATCAGAAGTAGACGAGGGGCCGATTATAGTGATCGAATCTGCTTCTATTGAGAAGGATCAAAAGAAAGTGGAGGAGTACTTCTCAAGTTTTAAGTCGATCATTCATTTCATTGATTGTTCGACAGCACAACATGGACAATACACAGTAACCGGGATCGAACTCCCGTTGACCGAAAAGGAAATTGAAAAAATGGATCATTTGAAAAAAGAAGCCATAGAAACAGGAATGACTATGGAAGATGCGAGAATATGCGCGATTGAGCATATCTACGCTAACTTATTCTCAAACGAAATGGGAGATCTTTAATGGACGCCGGAATAAAATGGCATAAATTAGCTGCCATACAAGCAGGGGGGGCTATTTGCCTCCCCATTTTTATCATCGGGCATGCCCTTGTTGAAAAACAAGGCGAATATCCGGCTTACCTCAGCATATTAATTGGAAACTTATTCTTACTATTTCTAGGAATCCTTTCGGCCCTTAGAGCGGTCAATTTAAGAGCCTCATCGGCTGAGATGGCAGCTCTTGTTTTCGGAGATAAAGGAAAAATCATCTTTGGCTTAAGCATGATCGTGTCCATGATAGGATGGTTTGGGATCCAGCTAAATATGATGGGAGAAGCTTTTTCTTTTATCTTTCCCTTTGTCGATGCGAAACTTGCTTCTTTTATCTTCGGTATAGGAATCACCCTTCTTGGGGTTTTAGGGTTAAAAGGGCTTTCAAGCTTTGCTAATGCAAGCGTTCCTTTTCTTGCACTCACAATCTTGTTTGCCATCTTAAAGGCCTCTCCTACCACAAACAAAATTCAAGATTTGAATTTTTCTTACCTTGAAAATATTTCTCTTGTGATTGCGGCGTCTTTAGCGGCTGTTATCGACCTGCCCACTTTTTTCAAAGATGCCGCAAGTAAAAAAGACGCCCTTTTAGGAACGATCGCTTTATTCGGAATTTGTTTACCTTTGCTTGAGGTGGCAGGAGCTTACCTGTCAGCAAGAGGTCACGGGGATAATTTTTTGGAAACGCTTTTAGTGCATAGCGACTTATTGTCCTGGAAGATCTGGGTATCTTTTTTTGTCTTATTGGCCGGATGGACAACAAACAATATCAATCTCTATTCGGCATCTATTAGTTTGAAAAGCTTATTGCCTAAAGCATCCCCTCTTGTAGCTTTACTAGGACTTGGTTTTTGCGGGATTGCATTTTCCGTGGTCCCTTTTTTGACAGAAGTTGCGGTGCTACTTGAAATTATAGGGATGATTTTAGGCTCTCTTGGAGGGATTATTATAAGCTTTTTCCTTGGGATTTCTCCGGATTCCTCAGGACTTAGACTAAAGCTTGTTCCCTTAGCTTTAGGGATTGGGCTTTTGTCTTTTTACAAAGGACCTTTCCTGGCAAGCCCTTCTTTAGATGCGCTGCTGTTCGGGTTTATAAGTTCTAGTATCTTTTCCATTAAGAAGATTCAGCCCCATTTAAATTTTAGGAGACTTTATGAAAATCGATGAACAAACTTTAAAAGACTTAAGTGTTGGCGCAACAGTCCTCGGTTCCGGTGGAGGAGGCTATCCGGGGTATGATCTTTTAATGGCCAAAAAAGTCCTTGAAGATTACGGACCCCCTGAACTTGTGGCATTAGAGGACCTTAAAGAAGAGGCGATGGTTTTACCGATCGCTTTTGTCGGAGCTCCCTTAGTCAACTTGGAAATTTTGCCTTCAGGAAATGAACTTGATTGTCTTATCGATCAAGTGGAAAGAGTGACAGGAAAACGTGTCACTCATCTAATGGCCGCAGAAATTGGAGGGGCTAACGCGCTTGCACCCTTTCTCTACGCATCAAAAAGAAAGCTGCCTATAGTCGATGCCGATACGATCGGCAGAGCTTTTCCGGAGCTTCAAATGTCTGCTTGCAATGTGCGCGGTGTATCGGCGTCTCCCGCATTTTTAGTGGATATTTTAGGGAATACGGTTTGCGTTGAAGCAAAAGATGCAGATACCCTTGAAAGATTGGCGCGTAAGATCATTGTCGAGATGGGGTCAACGGCTCTTATGGGGATTTATTTAATGAGCGGTGTTCAAGCTAAAAAAACTTGCATTAAGAAAAGTGTTAGCTACGCATGCCAAATAGGAAAAAAGTTAAGGGAGGCTTATAAAGAAAAAAAGTCTCTTGGAGAGCTCTTACAAGAAATTGGGGGAAAAGTAATTGGCGAAGGCGTCATTGAGTCAATCAAACAATCTGTTCAAGACGGCTTTTTAAGAGGTACCGTTCATATTTCATCTCCTCACGAAATCTTAGTCTTAAATTATCAAAATGAGTTTCTGCAAGTTAGTAATTCCAAGGGAAAAGTGTTTACAACACCCGACATCATTACTTTATTTGAAAAAGACTCTCTTAAACCTATTACAAGTGAATGTCTTTTATATGGAGCAAGAGTTGAGATTGCGGTTTTGAATGGTCCGGATATCTGGAAGGAGGAAAAAGGGCTTGCCCTAGTCGGTCCTCGGGCTTTTGGTTTAACAATATAACTTATGTGAAGCGAATGAAATATACAATTGGAATAGATATCGGAGGCACCCATACAGACGGTGTGCTAGTGGATGAAAAAGGCGTCATTTGCAAAGCTTATAAGACGCTTACTAAAAGGCCTCTTGCAAAAGGCGTTTTCGAAGTCATTGTCAGATTACAGGAATTCAATGAATCAGCTCAAATAGAGGGTGTGTTCGTAGGTACGACTCACGCAACTAACGCTATCTTAGAAGCAAAAGGGCTGACGCCGATCGGGTTAATAAGAATAGGCTCTCATAGGCCTCACTTATTGCCCCCTTGCTACCTGTGGCCAAAACACCTTCATTCCAGTTTTTTTATTGGATTTGAAACCGTCTTAGGCGGCCATCATACGGACGGATCTAAGATAGGCAGCCTATCTAAAATGGAAGTTAAGGAGGCTTGTTTAAAGCTTAAAGAAAAAGGAGCTTTCGGGCTTGCCGTTGTAAGCCCCTTCTCGCCGCTTATAAAAGACCATGAATTGGAGTGCATGGATATCATTCAAGACACTTTAGGTCCAGACTTTCCGGTGACCCTTTCTTCTGAAATCGGAGGCATTGGTTTAATTGAAAGAGAAAACGGGGCCCTTTTAAACGCCGCTTTAAAAGAGACTATGAAAAAGGAGCTCATGCTTATAGAATCTCTTAAAGAAGAGCTTAAACTTAAAGCTCCACTTTATTTAACACAGAATAACGGCAGCTTAATTACTTTTTCTGAAGCTTCAGAAAAACCTATTTTAACCATATCCTCAGGCCCCACTAATTCATTTATTGGCGCAAGCCGTTTAGCGAATTTTCAAGAAGCTATCGTTCTAGACATAGGAGGAACTTCGACAGATATAGGCATTGTCACTAATGGATTTCCAACCAAATCCTTTGAGCTTGCCAACATCGGAGGAGTTCCTTTGAATTTTAGAATGCCGGATGTGGAAGCTTTGTCAATAGGAGGGGGAAGTTTAATCAGACAGGGGACGGAAGAGCCCCTGATTGGTCCGGATAGTGTCGGCAAAGAACTTTTCATGAAATCAAAAGCATTTGGAGGGGATGTTTTGACCTTGACGGATGTCTGTCTTAAGTTAAAGTTATTTGAAATGAAAGAGGCCTCTCTTCAAAAAATTCCTTTAACAGAGTCTATGGCTAAATCAATTTTAACCCATGTTCAAACCTCCATTCAGAAATCAATTGAAAAGATAAGGGGCTTAAAAACAGATTTTCCAATAGTTGCGGTCGGCGGCGGGGCTTATGCTTTTTCTAAAAGTGATTGTCTTATTCCAGAGAATCATTTTGTGGCTAACGCCTATGGCGCAAGCTTAGCTGAGATCTCCTATACACTTGACACGGTAAGGGAAAATATTTCAAAGACAAGCGTAATTGAAAATCTAAAAGAAGAAGTGCTACAGGGCGTCTTAAGTAAGGGTGCTGACCCAAAGGAGATTCGAATCATAGATTTAGTCGTCCTTCCCTATTCTTATCTTCCGAAAGATATGGGTCGAATAATCATAACCGCTGCCGGCAAGCGAATCTAATAAAAAACCTTACAAGATTTAATCTTGTAAGGTTTTTATCAAAAAAAATTACTCTGTAAATAAAAAAATTTATTAATTAATAATATCTTTACATCCGCTTAATTATAACGAAATACAAATGGGGTAAAATATATGTAATTATTTAATTTAAAAGGGTTAATATATGCAAAGTTCTACTGAAGTTCAAAACAGGTTTCCTGTTTCAACACCGGTTGCGCCGCAAAGTGTTCTTAAAGAAGGCACATCTTCTGATCTTGCCCGCGCTTTCTTAAGCAATGCAAGAGAAAGAGCAAAAGCGAAGCCCGCCGCTTCCCTTATCGCCAAAAAAGCTCCAAAACTCATGGCTTCTCAAGGGGATTCTGCCAAGCCTGCTGTTGATGCAAAGGTGCAACCTGGTAAGGTTAAGCCTAAGCCAAAACCAAGGGCTGCCTTAGACCAAAAGTTTAACAACGTCTCCGGCTATGTTTCCGCTTTATTGAAAAGAGATGAGACCTACTCAGGTAAGAAAAAAGATAAACGTTATGACGATTATGAAGGCCTAAAGTCTTACGAAAAAGCTCTTTTTCAAGGGGTGACTTTAGAAACTGCCGTACAGAATTATAACGCTGCGATTGTAGACTTACAGAAGTGCATAGAAGAACCTGACTTCAAAAATAGAGACCAAGTTTATGCTTATATCGAAAAATTTCAAGGCACAGTTAATAAAATTGTTGAAAGGATCGCGAAGAAAAATGGTGAAACTTCAAGCAGAGTCTCTCTTAGCGAATTAAAGAGCTTTAGTTTAAATGACCCTATTCCTTGCAATCATGAGAGAAAATTTATCTGCAAAGCCATGAGCAGGATGACGCCAAAACCTGTCAAAGAAGCAGGCGTTTTGTCCCAAAAATGGGCCTCAGAAGCAAAAAGGGATGAGGTTAAAGCTTTAAAGAAAGAGCTTAAAGAAAAATTATCTCGATCTATTCTTGATACGATAAACGGTCCTTTCGTTGAAAAAGCGAATTCAAAAGCCGGCATTTTAGAAACCATGAAAGCGCCCTTTGAGAAATTGCTTGCAAGTCTATCAATTAAAAGCGATCTCCATTTACATAAGAATATGGGTTCATTAAAAGAAGCCATTGAGTTAATGGATTCTCTTTATAAGTACGATGGCTATTTTTCAAAAGATGAAGAGTTTCAAAAACTCTATTTTGAGATAGCGAGAGCCGGAGGGCTTTATCACAAGAGTGAAGATGCTATAAGAAAAAGTCAAAAATTAGGCCCTTTTGAACCTGTTTCGATACCTCAAGATGATTTGGAAACTATTCCAAAATTGATTAAATTTTTGGAAAAAGTTTCCGCCTTTTTTGATCAGAAAATTGAAGAAGCCGAGAAAGAGACTGAGAGCTCTCCGACGGTTGTTATTCCTCAAGCTGAAGAAAGGGTAAAAGAGTACTTTCAAGAGCTTGTAAAGATGCATAAATCTCTTTCTTACAGCCGTTTTACCGGACTTTTTGATATTCATGAGAGATTTTTGAAGAGGATCAATTTTGGTGTAAGCTTGCTAGGCGATGAAAAAACTGAGGCCAGGGAGATGCTTTCAAGGTTTCTTTCGCCTGAAGTCACATTGCTTGAGACGACAAAACACCGCTACCATCAAGGCAGACACGATAGAGATAAAGAAAAGAGGGCGGTGTATAATCATAGGCACCTCCAAGACATTTCATCGATTGTTAAGATGGCGACTCTTGGAACTCATGACTTTAATAAATATGAATGCTCGCACGTGGTTCCTTTTCCCGGATTATTTACAAGACGTGATGATGTCATTTACGGGGATAAAAACTTGGCCACTCTTAGTCAGCTCACTCACCACCATGTAAGCCAAGCTCACATGGAAAAAGGAGCTGAAGAAAGAGAAGAAGAGATCAGAAAGGATATTGAGAAGATCTTTCAAATTCACGGAAAAAACCCGGAAAGTTATGTTTCCAATTTGATAGATCTACTTTTACGTTTAAGTCTTGAAGAGTCTTCATCGACGATTCACTTGCCTTCCGCTTTTAACCAGGAAGTGGATGGAGCTTCAGAAAAGTATGTGGCTTTCGGTGAGGGAGATGAAGAAGCTAAAGCTTATTATAAGTCTTTTAAAGCACAGGAAGAATCTGAAGGAAAAGAGAAAGAAGCTCCACCTTCATTAGGCGATTATACAGACAAAATCTACAAGTATATGTTGGCAACAGATATGTATAAGATGATCCGTCAGGATAAGACTGACTGGGCATTGAAAGACGTTGTAGAAGAAGAAAGAAACTACATTGAAGGGGTTAAAAATAGCTTAGCTGAGAAAGTGCTTGGGTTTTCCAAGCTTCCTTTGACAATCCCAAATGCGATGCTGGCCCTCTCGTTTATTAACGTCTTCTTCGGAGTAAAGAATGCGGAAGCAAAAGCCGGTCTTGACTTTCAGGAAAACGAAGATAAATTCTTTAAGGCCGTTGAGGCTCTAAAAGCAAATTGGGATTTATAATAAATCAAAAATTTGATTAATGTTCTAAGGTGTCTCTTTAAGAGACACCTTTTTTTTTGACCTTACTCTTTTAAATTGCTAAAAAAACTCGTCGCGACTTTTCAATAAACCTTGATTGGACAATAGATGAAGATTTAAATTTTGAAACGGCTTATTTCGTCTGCGGTTAACTCGTTTATATAGCTCCTAGCGATCGCTTTGATTTTTGCGATCTCGGTCGAATTTTTATTATTTTTGGATTGTACTTGTTCTAAGGATTTTAACAAGGCCATTTTTGCAAGCTCATTAAAGTTTTTTTCCTGGGCTATAACAAAAAGCGCCAATGAAGATTTGTAGGAACCATGATTGGAACCTCTTATAAGCCATTTTATCTTTTTATCTTCCTTGTTAAGAATCATGGCTCTATAAAAAGAGCTTTGTGCAATGACTTTTGGACGAACAGTGTGTGGGGCAGCTGCATAAATGAGTTTTAAGTTATGGTCGCAGTTATTGTTGAGCTCGCTAAACCTAGAAAAAAACTTTAAAGTGCCTGGATTTCCCTTTGTGACTCGGTAAATTCGAAAGTTATCGTTTGGATTAAAAGGGTAATTGGCAAAGTTTTGCATCCCATTAGGGTCACTATTTTGTCCCTCAATAGTAGCAATCAAGTTAAAAGCATCATAGGGCCTTAACTGATTGTTCCGACCTAGTGAAAAGGCAATGTAATAAGGTATCGCTTGATTAAAAGCTTGAATCATTAAATTTTTAAAGGTGCGATTTGTGAAAATGTCTACTTTTTCTAAAAGTTCAACTCTAAGAAAATCCGGACTGGGAGGTTGATCGAAAATCTGAGAGGATGGTATTTGAGAGGTGTTTGGTGAAATTGAAGGAGAAAAAATTTGAGCTGAAGAACAAGAGTTCAAGGGGGACTCCGTTATTTTTTAAATAATTACTACTACGTTAACATCTTTCACGAAGTTTATCATTTATAGGAATAATTTATCAATTTATTATTTTCAAAAAATTATCATTCTAGTTAATTAAATCGAAAAATAATAAATCTAAAGGGGGAAAATGCTTTATTTTGATACTATAAATAAAAGTTTTAAATTTTTTAAATGGGCTTCTCTTCTTTTAATTTTTTTGCCTTTCCTCTTAGCTTTTTTTTCAGAAAATAGAGATAATGCGTTGTCCCTTGTTCTTTTTTTTGAAATGCTGTTTATCCCCTTATTTTTTCTCTCGGTTACTCTTTCTGCGGGCGCTGTCTGGGTAGCGAGTATCTTTTTTAATTCTCTAGAAAAAGTAGACCTTGGACTGGCCCTTTCCCCTTTTTTCCCCGGAATATTATTAACAGCCCTCGTTTCAATAGTCGGGATGGTAGGGCTGCCGGAAACGTTCTCCTTATCTTTTTTCTTTAATCGGTTATGGCCCCATGTAATTTTAATTGGGGGCGCCGCTTGCTTACTAGGGGTTTGGGGTGGAGTGATGCTGATTCCAAAAGCTTTTTCCGAGTCAAGACAAGCCTCCATAGAAGAGGGAAGAGACCAAGACCTTTCCTTTCGCCTTTTAAAAATTAACATGAGTCTCCAGCTGCTTGCGGCCCTTACGGCTTTTATGCTTTTCTTTTTTCTCAAAGACACTTACGCATAAAAAAGGCCTCCTTAAGGAGGCCTTTTTATTATTTTGTGAAAATTTGCGTTAAAAAGAAGGTGCCGTCAGAGCTTTTTGCAACACCAATGGCAGTTTTCGTATAATCTCTAAGCATATTTTCTTTATGCCCCTCGCTTTCAATCCAACCGGCAAGAGATGCGGCCGCAGGGTCCTTGTAACCTTTAACTTTTGCTAAGTTTTCTCCGCCATTTTTAAACTGCAAAGTTTTAGAAATTTGTTTAAGTCTATCCATAAAGCCATCATGGCTAAAAGCGGCCTCACCTTTGGCCATTTGTTCGGCATGTTTTTTGGCTATCGGGAAAATCTCAGGAGAATAATCAAGGGGATTTAGTCCCTTTGAAGCTCTAAACTCATTTACTAAAATAGCCGCCCGAGAAGCCACTTCATGCAAGTTTGAGGCAGGGGGACCTTCTATACGATTACGAGTCGGGGTAATAATTGGAGCTTGCGGTGTAACGGGATTTTGGGGCCTCAATTTGATCGGAGTTACTTTTGGGGCCGGTTTTACAAGAGGGATTGGAACCTGGGCCGTTTGAATAGAAGGGGCTCTTTGGCAAATACCACCCTTAAAAGCCTTAGATTTTGATCTTTTGGGAACAACTATTACGTTTGATTGAGAAGGCCTAAGGGTTGCCGGCGGGGTTATATGGGTAATCGTGGAGGCTTTTAAATTCTTTCCAACCACAATTTTAACTACCGGCTGCTTCACGCCATGAATTTTTTTGTAAACCAATTGGCCCTGTCCGGCAATCGGAGAGCTTAAAGCATCCATAAAAAACCTATATTTAAATTAATGGGAATATTTATGTTAGTTTTTACCCATTAATATTATGTTAAGTGTTTAATTATGAATGATTAAGCCTTTACCTTGGCTTTTGGTGAGAAGGTGGCGGTTTTAGCTTCTTCAACTGCCTTGATAACTTCTAAAAAGGCCGCTAATTTCTCCAAGTAAGTTTTTGGGCCATTATGAATATCCTCTATTTGGAATTTAAATTCTTCAGCTTCGGCATCACTTAGCTCATAAAGTCCTGTATCTTCTGCAAACCTTTTGGCAACGTCTTCTGCATCTAATTTCTCATCAAGACCGAAAAGAAGCTGGGAGTAGACATAGTCCCTATCGAAACCTGAAGAAAATCTAGATAGAGGCTCTCCGCCTTTGATTTTAAAACCGGGCAAGCTTGTGTTTACTTGTGTGATAGCAAGTGATCCCGATAAAACACTAATACGCCTATTTATCGCTTCACGTTGTCTTTCCGCAAGCCGATCCCTGACCTCTTTTGGCAAGGCGGGCCTAAGGCCCGGGCTCACTTGTTTTCCATAAATAGTTTCACTTGTCACATCCGGGAACAAATGTGCATTTGTGTCCCTTAGAGGAACTGTCTCAGGGATGCCCATCGTATTTTGGCCAAAAACTCTTGCTGCTTGAGAGAACTTTCCTTTATCTTTTAGCAGAACCCCTTTTTCATCTTCTAGACCTAGAGCTTGTTTGGCGTCTTTTACTTTAAGTTCTAAAAGGTCTGCATACCTTGGACCTAATTCGTCCGGATCAGATTTAAAAATATGAAATAAATCCTCTAGCTCTTCTTTTGTGTGCATAGGGTTCGTTAAAAGAGTTTCAGCATTTTTCCATTTATTATTTCTCGCGGCTCGTATTGCGCCCCAATTACCTAAAAGCTGAGGAAAATCTTCCGGGGGCTCTTCTTTGTCAAGCTCCTCTGTATAAGCCCTATATTGCTTCTGCAATTCTAGTTTTCTGTCGTTCATGTTCATATGAGCTTCATCGAGATAATGTTTGGCCGCGCTTTCAACTTCACCCGTCCGATCCTTGCCGCTCATACAATCGGTGTAACAAATAGTGCCTGTCAAAGCATCCATAGCTTTCCAAAGAGCCGGCATTTTAAATTGATTGTGCCCCATTTTAGCATCGGCATAATCGTTCCTTGCCCAAATCGCTTCCATTTCTTGACCGACTTGAACAATAGCACCGAGGTTGCCTAAAAATTGTAAATCGGACTTATCAAAAGCAGTTTTTCCCTCAATCGGTTTCTCAATGCCAAGGGCATTAAACTTTTGTCTTAAATTGGCATTAAATTTTTGCGCTCCTTGGTTGGTATAAAGTCCGATAGAGGTGTGCCATCCAAGTCTCATTTTCCTCATTAGGACTTTAAGTTCTCCGACAGCCCCTTCGTTAACGCCAAAATTGGTAAAGACAAGTTGATCCCTGACTTTTTCAAGCCTTTCTTGACCGTCCTCATCTTCTCTTTCGTATGCTTCTTTGATCATCTCATTTAGCGCAGTTGTGATACTGGCTTTGTGCTCGGCAAGAAGACGTCTATCGGGTTTGCCTTTAACCGGTAAAGTGATCATTGGGGTTAGGAGGGCGTTAATGTGAATATTAGTTGCTTCAGGATTCTCTTTAAGCATTTCAGTTAGGGCTTCTTTAGCAGCTTTGGGGGTTGGAAATTGTCCGCCTCTAAAACTAACTGTTCTACCAATCTTAGAATCAGGGTCTTCATCAAATAGATAAGAAGTGGTTTTAAAAAGGTTGGCAGCTCTTTCCCGATAGCCTTTTTTATTTCTAACTCCTGCAGGGACCCCCCCCTGATAGCCTACATTTAAACTCTCATTGACAGTTGAACTTGTGTATAGCCTGCCAGATCTTGACAGCTTTGAGAAAGCGCTATAGATATTTGTCCAATTTGCAGGGGTTGAGAGCGCTACATTCAAATGGGATCGTCCAAACTCCAACTCTTTTGGGTATTGGTTTTCTTCTTTGGCTTTGCTAGCAGAATAAGGAGAGCTTAATTTATCTACGGTCATTTCTGAAAGGAGTCCTTGCTTAAAACTTTCTAAACTTTCATTTGAGGGAGCTTTTCCAAGCTCTTTATTGATTTTTGAAAGTTGAAACCTTTGCCAAGGACCGAGCGAGGGCTTTTCTTCCAGCTCATATTTTCTTTCCATGAGATCCATTTTTTTCTCAACGACAGCGATATAAGCCATAGCTTGACCTTTTACTTTTGCAAGCTGGCTTGTTGTTAAAGAGAGGTTTCCAGCCGCTTGGTTAAGACGATGGACCTCATTAAGATATTTATTTTCTTGGTCTTTCAACTCTTCGATTTCTTTTGGATCGCCCTTTGTGGCTTCAAGCTCTTTTCTTTGATCGACAACTTTATTGTATTGCCTATTTACATTAGCTAAAGCAGACTCAAGATTTTTAAAGACGGCTGCATTTTTTTGGTCCGTGTCACTTTTTAATAAAGCGGAATATTCATTCAATATAGAGCGGATTTCTTTTATGTCCCTCGAAGTTGTGGTTTTGTCTCTTGAAGCGCTATCTAATTTTTCTAAGGATTCTGAATAGTTTTTTAGAAGAGCCTCTAGGGCATCTAATTTATTTTGTTCCAACTCATGTTGAAGAGATAGAGCTTCTTTTGCAGACTCTTCAAAAGAAACATTTTTTTGTACCCTTTTAGTTTGGCTAGAACTATCAATTCCTCTCAATCCACTTGAAGAACTGATTTCCGAGGTTTTTTCAAAACCAAAATCTTCGTCTCTTCTAGTGTCCTTCTCTTTTCCCTTTACAGAGGGTGGACGATCGCCAATCTCAACTTCGCCATTTAAGGTGCGAGTTCTTTGTTCACTTCTTGAATCATAGTCATCTTGATAGTCATCCTCCTCATCCTGAGAATCCGAGAAAAACACAGGATCCCCTCTTTTGAATCCTTGCAAGATCTCCTCATCGTCTTCCTCATCTTCATTCCCGGCAGAAGAGGGGACTTGGGTTTTGGAGATTGGGGTTTCCGTATCGATAGGAGGGGTGGAGCCTGAAGGTGAAGGGCGTTCTGATGTCGCGGGAAGAGTTAAACTAAGTTGTCTTATGGTTTTCTTAATAGTGTGGATTTGATCTATAATTTTTTCTTTTTCCTTCGCTTCAATTCCGTTTTCATCTCTTTGGCTTCTTAAATGGTCTAAAACATTTTTCCTAACAGTGGTTTTGCCTTCTTGATATTCGCCGAAAACACGCTCCTTCCCTTCGGCTTTTTCAAAGGTAAGTTTTCTTAAGCCAGGTTCCTCTTTACTACCCATTCCGGCAGCTTTGGCCACTTCAAGCATTTTTGCGATTTGTACTTCCATGTGACCTTTAGCAAGCGACGGGTCGATCTTAGAAGTTTTAGGGTAAAAAAGAGTAACAGTAAGTTTTTTACCGTTTAACTCTACCTGCTGCTTAAAGGTTTTGAACTGGCTTTCTTCTGAGACTTCTTTAATTTCGGATAGAGGTCTATAACCAATAGGGGAAGGATCTTTTATTGACATAACCTTACCTGAATTAATAAGATTGTTTATCAATAATATTATAGCATGCGTTAAATTAATATTTTGTTTTTTAAATTTAAAGATTTTTTAAGTTAATTAATCATTTCTTAACAATTATTAGTAATAATTCTTCTCTTAAAAAAAGCTGCGTGGTTTTAACCTGCAATAAAAAATTATCATTAATAGGATTATCATGAATTTTTACAATTTGGCTCTTGGCATTGCCAATGGGAACAGAGAGACCTTAGAATATTGTTGTCGCATTGATTACATTTCCGGAATGCGAGTCTACCTTTCATCAACTGAGTTTAGATCTAGAACTAGCATGATGATTCCTGATGCCAAAAAAGGAAACTGGTTTAGCTTCACCTCCCCTTATTTAAAAAACGGTAAACAAATTCAAATAAATGATATCCACGCCACAGGAAAATTTTTTGAAGATCTAAGCAGGTGCCAAACAATTGCTGATTTAATTTTAGCCACGAGCGGCGAAATAAATAACGTAGAAACTTTTAAAATCAGCTTAGAAATCATTAGGCTAAGAGCTTCAACAATACCTTTCGAAAATCCATTTAAGCATAATTTAAACCAAGCAACGACAAGGGTGATAAATCTATGCAAGGAGTTTTTTACATTAAAAAATGGAGGGATTTCGTCAAGATCTCCTTTCTTTCCACTAGATGGGGATGGCATGGTAATGCCCTCAACCCCTTCCGCTCACTTTACCGATAAGGATCTCCTGGATTGGGCCTCAAGTCTATCTCCCGAACAAAAAGAAAAAGTGTTGTTTTTCGATTTTAATAACTACCCAATGCTCACAGAAGAGATTCCCCTTAAAATAAAGCTAATTTTCCCAAATCTTTCATTGGTTTGCTTTGGCGCTTTACCTGATTCGATGTGCGATGTGACTTTAATGGGAGATTTAAAATTAGAAGAAGTTGAAGGAGACTACATCGAAAAAGAGGGAAAAGGTAAGGAGAAAGAAGTTTGGAGCGAGGAAAAAGGGGAGTTTTATTTTCCTGACGTCCATAAAAGGAAGTCTTCTTATCTCTTAAAAAACCCATGCGTGAAAAAGCAAAAGCTTGATGACGGGGATTCAGAAAAAACTAAAAAAGAAGTTGATTCCGAAAAAAAACCGGACGTAAATCAACTCTCTAGACCGGCCGGAATAAAAGCTAATAGAAGAATCCTAGCTTCCTCCTCTGAATTTTTTAATCAACTATTTTATGGGGGTTTTAACGAAGAAAACCAAAAAGAGATTGTATTAAAAGATGTGGATCCTCGCATCTTAGAGCTTACTCTGGACGCGTTTTTTTTAAGGACAGACCTTGAAGGCAGAGAGCTTGAAACTCTCTTTGAAATCTACAAAACTGCCTTTTACCTCGGTTTACATTCTGCAAGAGCCCTAGCTGAAGCTCAAATCATAAGGCAGCTAGAAGATCCTTTAGATCGGGAATGTTTTGCTGAAAATGAAAGTGAAAAAGAGAAAGAAGCTGAAGGGAATTCGGGCGTTGAAAGAGCAACCGCTGTTGAAGAAATTATCCAGAAATTAGGTCAATATTATTTGGATTTGGGCAATGTCTTTTCGATGGAACCCAAAAACTTATTGAAAAGAGCCATCATAAAGTTTTTAAGAAATAATCTTTTTTTCATCCATTCGGCTTCCTACAAAGAATTATTTATAAGATTTCTTGAAGCCAATTTGCCTCTTGCTGAAATGGTAAAGAACCTAAGAGTATCTGTTTCCGATTGTGAGAATGATCTTGATATTCTTTATGACTCTTTATGGCAGGCTTCACTTGAACTTCAAGGACAATCATTTAAAAAAATCCTTTCCTTGTGCCGAAAACACTGGGAGAAAGGAGCTTTTGATAACTCATTAGAGCGGCATTTAAAATGTGTTGAAGTTTGCATTAATATGAATTCTCCAATACAGATTAAAAGGATACTTTTTGCAAGTTTGCTCAAAGCTGCGCAAGTAGGGGACGGTTTAAAAAATAGACCTAGACCCTTGATTGGTAGAAAAGGTAAAGGCGGAAAAGAAATAAGCGATAAATTTTTAGCGGCTGCTACCTGCTTGATGAAGTCCATAAAAGGTGATTTTGAGGATCCTAAGATAAATACCAATATAAAGAAACTCTTTAGCGATAGGCTCATGGTTTTATCTAATATGGCCGTTGACCCTGAAGAAATACAAATTCGAGCTCAGCTTGCCTTTATTGCCTCCAAGGTCAATCCAGAGAACAAACAGGCTCATTTTACGTATTTGTCCTTAAAAAATCCGAAGTGGGACATTGAAAAAGAGGTAGATTATGGGGAGTCAATGGTTCAGCCAGAGAATGCCCTCACCCTCTTAAGATTAGTAAGTCCGCCTGAAGTTTCTGAGATTGATACATTGGATAATTATGCGACTTGGGGAGCGAGTATCAAGGACCCCAATGTTCTTTTTTTATGTTCCGTTTTGCACTATTATGAAGAAGTTCAAAATTGGGATAAAATTTTTGAAACCTCTTATTTAGCTCTTAAATATAACCCGGAGTGTGAACTTGCCCTCTCTCTTTATGGAGCTTCTCTTATTCAGTACGCAAAAGTAAAGCCGGATCAAAAAGAAGACCTTTTGAGTCAAGCTAAACAAAATTTAGATCTATCTCTAATGCATAATCCGAAAAACACAATTGCTCTTACCTATCTTGCAAACTGGCACCTTGCCAAAGAGGAGTTCCAACAAGCGAAAGACATTTTTAAAACTATAAAGCATCAAACCTTAACGACGGATAACTTTGATCTAATAAAGCAGTTGCTTCTTGGAAATCATGAGGAAGCGGAGGCAGGTTTAAAAATATTGCGTCGAACCCTTAAGAACAAAAATAATCAAATTATGGACCATAATTGGTTTAATTTGATGGCAATTCTCGCCATTAAAATAAAAGATATAAACCTTTTGCTAAAGTTTAAAACTTTTTTTGAGGACTGTATCGACGCAAAAATCTACGTGCCGGCTACGCTTTTCCTATTAAATTGGATTTATGAACAGAAGTCTTTGATTGGGCCTGTTGAAGAGGAGAAGAAAAAGAAGCTCATTGAAGCCGGGAATAATGTAAAAGATCAGGCAAATATTTCAAAATTTTATCGGACCACACTTCTACCCACAAGGCACCCTGCTGATTGCTCTTTGGGAAATGAGGGGAGTATTTTGCAGATTTTAGAGCTTGATGAGCCGAGTCCTCTCCCGGATTTCGATTTAGAAGAATTCTTATTTTCCCTAGGACAATGAGATTATGACAATCTCTCCGGGATAAACATTCTAATATAAATAAACTAAATAAAGACTTGTTAAGTTGATTAACAGGTCTTTTTTTTTATTAACTAACAATTGTTATTTCAAATAAACTTTACAATTAATTTCTTATTGTTTACTATAACTAATTATTTTAATAAAAATAAAATTAGGAATGTTTTTATGACTTTCTTTACGCTGGCTCAAAGAATTTCCAATGGGGATACGGCTCCCTTAGAATCTTATCTTAAATCCGGCTATGATTCGGGCATTCGGGCCTACCTTCACACCACGCTTTCCAATCGCAATATTTCCATGGTTGTTCCCGATACTGCCCCTGGGAAAAAAGAATGGTTCCGTCTTGAGTATCCTGCCTTAATTCCGGGCACTAATCCCACAACCAATCTATTAAGCGCTTTTAAAATGCAACTACACGACAGAGCCTTTGTCGCAAAATTTATTGAAAATTTAAGTGAATGCCAAACCATAGCCGATTTGATTTTAGCAACGAATGGTGACCTAAAGAATGTCGCCATTTTTAAAGCAAGCCTTCAAATTATAAGCGATAGAATCTCAATACTGGATCTTGAAAACCAAAGTCCTGTCACTCACGAGAGCAAACTTGAGATAAAAAAAAGGACCAGCCACGTTATTCAAATCACAACGAAAGTGATTAATCTATGCAATGAGTTTTTTGCTTTAAAAAGGGGGGTTCCTTTATCAATAGCTCCCTTTTTGTCATTAGAAACAAGCGGCCTTGGAATGCCTGTGGCTCCTTGTTCTCATTTTACAGATGAAACTCTCCTGAATTGGGCGTTAAGTCTTTCTTCCGAGCAAAAAGAAAAAGTGGTGTTCTTCGATTTCAATCAGTACCCCGAGCTTACAGGTGAGATCCCTTTTAAACTAAAACAAATTTTTCCAAACCTTTCTTTCAGCTGTTTTGGAACCCTTCCGGATTCGATGTGTGATGTGACTCTATTTGGAGACTCAGCGCCGGAAAATTTAGAAGGAGAAGAGATTCAAAGATCTGAAGGAGAAGAGATCGAAAAAGAGGGCAAAGGTAAAGAAAAGGAAGTATGGGACGAAGAAACCGGAAAATATTATTTTCCAGGCGGAAACAAAAGAAAAGGCTCACCCGTTTTAAATCCGGGTAGCCCTAAAAGAGTAAAGCTTTCTCCAATAAATCAGGACTTAGAAATCGGTAAAGATAAAGAAAAAGTTGAATCCGAAGAGAGCTCCAAAGTAAATGACAAGGATAAGCCTGAAGGGATTAAAACCAATAAAAAAATCCTAGCTTCTTCTTCAGAATTTTTTAACCAGTTATTTTATGGCGGGTTTGATGAAGAAAATAAGCAAGAAATTCTGTTAAGGGAGGTAAAGCCGCACATCTTAAAGATGTGTATAGACGCTTTTTATTTACGGACAGACCTAAAAACTGCAAGTTTGGAAGATCTTTTTGAAGTCTATAAAACAGCTTTTTATCTTGGGCTAAAAACGCCTAAGGCTATAGCTGAAGCTCAAATTATTTCTCTTCTTGAAACTTCTTCAGAGCAGCTTTTCCTTGAAAAAGAAATCGGTAAAGAGAAAGAAACGGATGGGATTAGCGAAGAAAAAAGGGCAATGGCTGTAGAAACATCCTTCCAAAAAATGGGTCAATATTACGTAGATGTAAGCCATATTTTTTTGCTGGAACCAACGAGCTTA
The DNA here is from genome assembly GCF_000750955.1 of Criblamydia sequanensis CRIB-18. Classification (NCBI taxonomy): domain Bacteria; kingdom Pseudomonadati; phylum Chlamydiota; class Chlamydiia; order Parachlamydiales; family Candidatus Criblamydiaceae; genus Candidatus Criblamydia; species Candidatus Criblamydia sequanensis. The sequence goes on from NZ_CCEJ010000001.1 coordinate 323,946, forward strand.
TTAAAGAAAAGAATGGTTCGATTTTTACAAAAAGAGCTTTTATCCTTAAATCCCTCATCGTACAAAAATCTATTTGTGAGATTCCTTGAAGCCAATTTGCCTCTTGTTGAGGTGATAGAAGCGCTCCAGGAAAATGTAGAAGTTCTTAAAACTCAAAACGAGGAATCAAAAGATCTTGATAAGCTTTACGACTCATTATGGCAAGCTTCGCTTGAATGCCGAGGACAATCTTTTAAAGAAATTATTCACCTTTGCCGAAAATATTGGGAATTATCAAGCTCTCTTGATAAATCTTTAAAACAGCATATCAGATGCGCCAATGCCTGTTTAAAAATGAATAGTTCCATTGAAGTTAAAAAAGTTCTTTTGGCAAGTTTGCTTAAAGCGGCTCAAGTAGGCGATGATACATGCGAGCGGGCTCGTAGAGAACCATTAATGTGCAGAGGCACTAAAACTGCAAATGGCTTAAAAAATAAATTTTTTAATGCTTTCTCCAAGCTGATGAAATCGATTAAAGGGGATAGTTTTGAGATTTCCGAAGTAGATGCAAATGAACATGAACTCTTTAGCCTTGAGCTAATGAAATTATCGAGCATGGCAACAGATTCTGATGAATTGAAAATTCGATTTAGGTCAGCTTCTATTGCGGCTAAGGTTTCACTTAATAATCACAACGCTTATAAAGCTGCGCAGATATTTGCAAATCCAAGGTGGGAAAGAACCAAAAAAGACCATTATAATTATAGACCAATTGCCGAACCGATGAATGCCATCCGCCATTTAAAATTTCTTTGTCCTGAAGTGGCCAACTCAGATAACCTCGAAGATTTTCTAAGTTTGGGTTTGACAAGCAATAATCCTGTAGTTCTTTCCTTATGTTCAGTATTGCATTATTATGCCTATCATCAGGACTGGAATAGAATCTTTGAGACGGCAGGTTTAGCGATTCAATATGATCCAATGAATGAACTTGCTCTCTCGCTTTACGGGGCCTCTCTTATTCATTTAGCTAAGGTGAAACCGGAGGAAAGCGAAGCGCTTTTGAATTTAGCAAAGCAACATCTGGATAAATCTTTGACGATTAATCCAAAAAACACAATTGCTCTTACCTATCTTGCAAACTGGCATCTTGAGCGACAAGAAAAATCAGAAGCGATAGCTATTTTTAAAAAGATAAAAAATGCGGAGCATACAATTGATAACTTTCATTTGATCAAACACATGCTTCTTGGGTCGCCTGAAGAAAGGGAAGAGGGGGGTAAAATATTACTTCGCACATTGAAGAACCAAAGTCAAAAACTTATGGATATCAACTGGTTTCATTTGTTCGCCCTTTATGCCATTCAAAAGAATGACGCAAAACTATTGGATACAGTTAAAACTTTTTTTGAAGACTGTTTTTTGGAGGGTGCTTATAATAAAGAGACTCTCCACATGATAGCTAGGATTTGTAAAGTAGCCGGACCAATCGAAAAAGAGAAGAAAGAGAAGATCAAGGACAAAATTGGAAGCACTATATCTGCCTCAAAAGCATTAAAAGGTACTAAAAGGTTAATTCGTCCTTCAAAACACCTCTCTTATTACGTTAATAGCTCCCTATTTCCAATTTTAGATCTTAGCCATACAGGCCAAGGGCCTATGGATCTTTCTCAATTCGATCTTGAGGAATACTTAAAATCCATAGATGACGATGATAAGGTTGTTGATAGGGAAGACCAAGACTCAAAGGAATAAGTTATTTCCTGATTTGTTAACTTTAAAAAACTTGTTAATATTAATATTAACAAGTTTTTTATTGTTTAAATTAATTGGTTTTTTAAATGTTTTAGTGATTACTGATAATACAATAGAATATTAATTTTTTTTATATTATGATTTCTGTTATTTTTTTAATAATTTAATAGGAATCATACTATGAATTTTTATAGTTTAGCAGAGCGAATTGCCAATGGAGATGTAAGTCCGCTTGAATCTTATCTTAGACATGGATATGACCAAGGCACCCCTGTACAACTACTAACTCCTCAACCTTATAATTTATCCTATATTTATCCCAATTCAGAAGACAAAGAATGGTATCGACTAGCCTATTCTCGAATAGTGCCTTTTAATGTAAATCCCACAGCACAAATTTTATGTAAATTTAGATTGCAAATACAAGATAGCTCGATTGTAGCACAGTTTATTGAAAGCCTAGGTAAATGCCAAACACTTGCGGATTTGATCTTGGCAACCCAAGGCGAAGCAAGGAATGTCGCTGCTTTTAAGACAAGCCTTAATGTGATTAGAGATCGAATCTCAATCATGAACCTTGAAAAGCATGGTTCTATCAAACCGGAAAGTATCTTAGAGATTGAAAAAAGAACTAATAACCTTTTGGAAGTGACTTCTAAGGTAATTTGCCTATGCAAGGAATTTCGCGCCCTAAATAAAGCGGGAAGCTTATCAGCTCCTTTTACGATTTTCGAAAGGAAAGGAATTGCCTTGCCCTTCACACACTGCACCCAATTTACTGATGAAAATCTTATTGATTGGGCGTCAAATCTTTCTTCCAAACAAAAAGAAAAAGTAGTTTTCTTCGATTTCAATAACTACCCTGAGCTAACACCTGAAGTCCCTTTTAAATTAAAACAAATCTTTCCAAATCTTTCCTTTTTCTGTTTTGGATCTCTCCCTGACTCTATGTGCGATGTAACTCTAATTGGAGATACTGAATTAAACGAAAGTGCTGCTGAAGAGGAATTTGAAGTCAGGTCTCCCCCAAAAAAAATTCAAGAAAAAGGGAAAGAAAAGGAAGTTCGGGATGAGAAAACAGGGTGTTATTATTTTCCTTCCGGAAACAAAAGGAAGCCTTCCTATAGCCCTCAAAACTTAAGAAGCTTAAAAAAACAAAAGCTATCCTCTAATAAAGGAGCCTCGAAAGAAACCGAAGTTAAGGAAAAAGAAAAAGTTAATTCAGAAGGATCTTTGGAAGAAGCCGATAGGCCAACCGGAATTAAAGTTAATAAAAAAATCCTAGCTTCCTCTTCAGAATTTTTTAATCAATTATTTTATGGCGGGTTTAACGAAGAAAATAAAACAGAAATTTTATTAAGAGATGTAAGACCGGGCATTTTAAAAAAATGCTTAGATGCCTTTTTTTTAAGGACAGATCTTAAAAATGAAAGTTTAGAAACCCTTTTTGAAGTTTATAAAACGTCTTTTTATCTAGAATTAAAAGCTGTTAAAGCACTAGCTGAAGCTCAAATTATTAGGCTTCTTGAAGTTTCTTTAGAAGAGCTTTTTGTTGAAAGGGGAATTAATGGAGAGAAAGAGGCCGAAGAGGTTAATCCGGATGAGAAAAATGCGCGCGATGCAGAAAACACGATACAAACACTAGGACAGTGTTACTTAGATGTGAGCCATATTTTTCTGCAAGAGCCTAAAAACTTATTAAAGAAAAATATCATTCAGTTTTTACAAAAGAAGTTTTTATCCATTGACGTCGCATCTTATAAGAATCTATTCAGGGTCTTTCTTGAGGCAGGTTTGCCTCTTGTCGAGGTTATTGAAGAGTTGCAGGCGAAAGTCTCAATTCAGAATGACCGTAAAGAGGAAATAAAAGATCTTGATAAACTCTATATGGCTTTATGGCAGTCTTCTTTAGAGCTTAATGGTCAATCTTTTAAAGAGGTCTTAACCTTGTGCCGGAAATACTGGGAAGGCCGTCCGAACCTCGAAGTCTCATTAAGACAGCATATCAGATGTGCGGCATTTTGTTTAAAAAACAATAGTTCCTCGGAAGCTAAAAGGACTCTTTTAGCAAGTTTGCTTAAAGCTGCGCAAGTTGGAGATGATGTGGGTGACAGAGTTTTTAAAATAGCTTTAATGGCAAGAACCAATAAAGGAGCCATAAAATTAAGGGAAAAATTTTTAAACACTCTATATCTCTTGATGAAATCTATAAAAGGTGATTTTGAGATTCCTGAGATTGATACCTTAAATGAAATTATCGTGAGCCATAGGCTTATGGAATTATCCAATATGGTTTTGGATTTTGACGAATTAAAAATTCGCTCAAGGTTGGCAGCTGTTGCAGGGAAAGTTTATCCGGATCATATGTTGGCTGTTCATACTTCTCTATTATATAAAAATATGAAATGGGGGATTGAAAAAAGTAAGCGATTTAATGACCCTAATAGGATTATACAACCAAAAAGTGCCTTCAGCCTTATAAGAACTCTAAGTCCTCGTGAAATACGTAAAAAGGATACATTAAATGATTATTCGGACTGGGCTTTAACCACTCAAAATCCTTTGGCTCTCTCATTATGTTCGGTTTTACTCTACCATGCGAATCATCAAAATTGGGATAAAATCTTTGCTACGTCTTATTTAGCGTTGCAATATGATTTTAGCAACGAGCTTGCCCATTCTCTTCATGGTGCCTCCCTTATTCAGTTAGCTAAAGTTAAGCCGGAGGAAAGAGAAGGGCTATTGACTCAAGCCAAGCAAAACTTAGACAATTCTTTGAAACGAAATCCAAAAAATACTATTGCCCTTACCTACCTTGCAAATTGGCATTTAGCTAAAGAGGAGGTCTCGCAGGCGAAGACAATTTTTAAAACTATAAAAAATGTGATGCTTACGCAAGACAACTTTGATTTAATTAACCATCTGCTTCAGGGATCCAATGAAGAAATGGAGGAAGGGATTAAAATATTAGAGCGCACATTAAGGTGCAGCCATGATAAAATTATGGACCTTAACTGGTTTCATTTGATGGCCTATCCCTCTCTTGCTAAGCAAGATGTTAAATCCTTAAAAAAACTTAAAACTTTTTTTGAGGCGTGCTTGGATTCAGGGATCTATTCACTTGAGACTCTCTCTATTTTAAATAAGATTTATCAAGAAGAAGGCTTGATTGGACCTGTTGACGAGGAGAAAAAAAGCAAGCTTGCCGAGGCAACGCATGATGGGAGCGAGAAATCAAACGCCTTAAAATATCATAGAACGTCAAGCCCTCCAACTATGCACCCGGCGAATTATTTTATCCCTATTAATAATTTTACCCTTCCGGTCTTGGTCCCTTCTCATTCTGATCAGGCGGATTTAGGTCTTCCTCCCTCAGATTTTAATGTAGATGATTTTTTCTTTTTTGGAGAAGACGATGAGATGGTAGGCGGTACGGACCCGCACTACATCGGGTAAACGATTTCTGAGTCACCTATCACAAAGACTTGTTAATTTTAGTTAACAAGTCTTATTTTTAACAATAATAGTTTGATTAAAGTATCAATTTATTTCCATAATGATTTAACAAAAATACAATAGGTATTAATTATTTTTTCATGTATATTAGTTTCTCTTAATAAAAAAATTAATAGTTAATAGGAATCTTTATATGAATTTTTATAGATTGGCAGAGAGAGTCGCAAATGCGGACGCTAGACCCTTAGAATCTTATCTCAAGAACGATTGTTCCGGACGCATTGTAACGCTTCACACCGCAAGAGGAAATCCAAAGTTGTCCATAAGATTGCCCCAAAGTGATTCTGCTAAAGATTGGTTTCGCCTGGAATATTCTTCTAAAGAAGAATCTTCCAATAACTCTTTTATGATTTCTAACCCCTACTCAAAAAGATTGAAAAAAAGCGATGGCTTATTTGTCGCCCAATTTATGGAAGCGTTAAGCAAATGTCAAACTATAGCGGATTTAATTTTAGCGACAGAAGGTGAGCCGGAAAATGTTGCCGCTTTTAAAACAAGCCTTGAAATTATACGACTCCGCTTTTCCCTATTAAATCTTGAGAATTTACATTCTTTTGAAGCAAAAACAAGAAAAAATAAGACTCTTGCGGTAACAAGCCGCATTATTAATCTTTGCGAGGAATTTTTAAAGATAAAAGAAAGACAGTCCTTATCCGGAACACCTTTCTTAGCTTATGAAGCTAATGGATCAGCGCTTCCTGTTAACATTCAAATTTCTTTAACCGATGAAGATCTTCTTAATTGGGCTTCCAATCTTTCTCAAGAACAACGCGAAAAAATTGTATTTTTCGATTTCACAAGGTACCCGGAATTAACGGCAGAGGTCCCTTTTAAATTAAAAGAAGTTTTTCCAAATCTTTCTTTCACATGTTTTGGAATGCTTCCTGAGTCAATGTGCGATGTGATTTTATTTGGTAATTCCGATTTGGAAGCTGAAGAAAAATCAAGAGAAAATGAATTTTCAGAAGAGACTGAGCATTCCTTCAGAGAAAAAGAATGTAAGGGTAAGGAAAAAGAAGTTTTTAACGAAGAAACGGGAACTTATTTTTTTCCAAATACAAATAAAAGAAAGGCTTCTTGCCAAACTCAAAAACCATCAAGTCCTAAAAAGGTAAAAATTTCGATTCAGAATGAAGTTTTGGAGTCTTCTGAAAAAGAGAAAGAAAAAGAGAAGGTCGATTCTGAAGAAAAAGTTGAAGAAGTTGTAAAACCTATTGGAATAAAAGCAAATAAAAAAATCTTAGCTTCTTCTTCAGAATTTTTTAATCAATTATTTTATGGCGGATTTAAAGAGGCAGGGCAGAAAGAAATTGAATTAAGAGAGGTGAGTTCTTTTACCTTAAGTCTTTGTTTAGATGCACTTTTTTTAAGATCGGATCTTAAAAATGCCAGCTTAAACTCTCTTTTTGATGTTTATAAAGCGGCCTTTTATCTTGATTTACCGGCCGTTAAAAAAATTGCAGAAGCTCAGATTGTACGGATTCTTGAGACCGAATCTTCAATAAGTGATCTGCTTCTTGAGGAGACAAATGAAAATAGTGAAAATGAGCGAGATCAAGATCTTAGAAAATCCAGGGAAGCTGAGAGGGCGATTCAAGAAATTGGTCAACATTACTTGAATTTAAGCCATATTTTCTTGAAAGAGGAAAGTTGTTTAAAAGAAGCAATTCCTCGATTTATCGCTAATGAATTATTAGCTGTAAATGCCGCTTTTTATAAAGATATGTTCATTATCCTTTTAGATTCTAAATTGCCCCTTATAGAAATAATGCAATCATTACAGGAAAATGGCCCTATACCTCAAGATCAAAAAGAGGAGTTAAAGCTAGGTAAACTTTATACCGCTTTATGGAAAGCTTCTTTTGATCGAGGAGGCGCATCCTTTAAAGAGATTCTTTCTCTTTGCCGAAAATATTGGAATAGCTCAACAAGTGTTGAAAAATCCCTAAGGCAGCATATTTCAATCGTTGAAGCCTGTCTTAAACTTGACAAAATGGCAGCCAAGGATAGCCTCAAAAAAAGTTTACCTCTTGAGGTTAAGAGCTATCTTCTTGCAAGTTTGCTTAAATCAGCACAAGCTGGGGATAACGAGTACAAAAAAGATGGTTTATCCAAACAAATAATTGGCAGAACGAACAAAAGAGGGAAGGAATTAAGCGATGCATTTCTTAATTTAGTCTACCTTATGTTGAAATCTATTAAAGGGGATTTTGAAACCTCTCAAATCGATACCAATAAAAAAGAGTTGATCAGTCAGCGGCTAATGGAGTTTTCAGATAAGGTGCTTCTTCCTACTGAATGGAAAATTCGATCTAGATTAGCCTCTATTGCAAGTGTTGTGGACTCCGATAATCAAGGAGCTTTTGAGACGTCTCTATTATTAAGTAACCCAAGCTGGGGTGAAGGAGCTTCTCCTCAATCTTCTGAGGAAATAAGGCTTAATTTAAGCAAGCCTTTGGAGGCCGTTCGTCTTTTAAAACTGCTTTGCCCTGAAATTAAGCATAGCAACCTGATTTCAGATATTTTAAAGTTTGCTTCAAAAAGTAAAGATGCTCTTGTACTCTCTTTATGCTCCGTTATTCAATATTATCAGCCCGTTCAGAATTGGAATGATATCATTGAAACGTCCTTTTCCTCTCTCAAAAGCGATCCTGCAAATGAGCTTGGCCTCTCTCTTTACGGCGCCTCTCTTGTAGAACTTGCCAAAGTAAAACCTGAGGAAAGCGCGGAGTTATTAAAGAGAGCAAAAGAAATTTTAAAAGAGTCTCTCAAGCATAATCCAAAAAACTCTATTGCCCTTACCTACCTTGCAAAAACGCATCTTGCTCAAAATGATAAAGAAGAAGCGCTAGCTGTTTTTAAAACTATTAAGAGGGCGACGAGTACTCCAAATAACTTTGATTTAATCTTACAAATGATTCTCTCATCAGAAGAAAATAGGGAAGAAGCCTTAAAAATATTGATTAGGTCCCTCGATAAAGATGGCTCTCAACAAAGCATGGACATAGGATGGTTTCATTTGATGGCAGCTTATGCTGTTCAAAATACTGATATTGATCTCATGAGAATTCTTAAAAACTTTTTTGAAAATTGCCTTCAAGAAAATTTTTACCATAAAGATACCCTTAACTTGTTAGGGTTTATATATGCCAAAGAATCCTTGATAGGCCCTGTAGAAGAAGAAAAAAAAGAAATCCTTAAGCGTGCGATGGAGAGCCAACAGAATGGCACAAGACTGAAGACTCAAAAATCCATGATTCCTCCTAAAGAGGACCCTTTCCGATATGTTCCGGAGCATCGTTTTCAACAAAACCAAGCGACTGCTCAGACTATAGGCATAATGTCATGGAACCAATTGACGGCAGATCTAAGCCAGCCATTCGGCTATCCGACGATTGCGGCGCATCCAAGCCAGCAAATCATGTATCCGACGATGGCGTCGCATCCAAGCCCATTCATCTATCCTGCTCAATCCTATCTGAATCCTTCTCCCTCAATGCTTGATCCAACGTTATGGGGTGGCGAGGAGTTAGATTTTGATATTTCTCAATTTTTATTGGATGAAGATGTGGATATGACAGGTGTCTCAGGTCAAAGTCCGGACCAAGGCAACTAAATTTGTTAAGAAAAGCTGAATCGAACGCTAAGACTTGTTAATTTTAATTTAACAAGTCTTTTTTTATGTAATGTCAGTGTAATGATAATATGTTGTTTTTATTTATAATAATAAATTAAATTAAATGAATTGTATGAAATAAAGGTTTTTAAATGACATTTAATATAACTAAAGCAGCTCATGAATTAGCCGAAGCTAAGACTTCTCATCTTGAAAGATTTTTTGCGAGCCCTCGTAGTATTAGGCCAGTTCAATCCTCTTCCAGTAAAAGAAAATTTCAAGAAATCGAGATTGATTGGTTCCGATTGCCTCTAAATTCAATCCAAACAGAGAGCGCAAAATGGCAGGCTACAGACGCAATAAATGAATTTTTTTTAAGCCTTGCAAAATGTCAAACGCTAGCCGACCTATCCTTAGCGACAAGCGGGGATGAAACCGAACTTGCCAGTTTTCGATCTGCTTTAAGAGTCATTAATTATAAAATCTTGCGTTGCAAATCGGATAACCCCTCTCTTTTTGGAGGTCAGCCTTGTGATGAGAGCTTAATTGCAAAAGGTCTAAAAATACGAAATGATGAGGTTTTGAACACGGTTAAACGAATTCTCTCTTTGTGTAAAAAACATTTTAAAGAGAAAAAGAATCAAGCTGTGATTTTAAAGGATTTGCCAAAAGCCTTATTTGAACAAAAAGGGGTAATAGCGCCGGCTCATATTGAGACCGCAATAACTGATGATGAGCTTATTCTTTGGGCATCGTCTTTACCTTCCTCTTTAAGAGAAAGCGTGACTTTTTTTAATTTTTCCAGGTATCCGAATTTGTCTCCCGAGGCTCCGGCTTTATTAAAAGAAGTTTTTCCTAATATTTCTTTTGCTTGCTTCGGAAACTTACCCGAAAGTTTATGTGATGTTACCCTCGTTCCAACCAGAGAAATAAGTGAAGCTTTTAATCCTGAAATTTCAAGTCAGGGAAGCTTTCCAATTCCGGTAGAAGAAGAGGATGAGGGGGAACTTGTTATCTATGATCCGGAAGATGAGCAAGACCTTCCCCTTCCAGGATCAAAAGGAAAAGAAAAAGTTGTTGAAGAGGCAGGACAAGAGGAAAAAATTTCTTGCATCCCGGGAAAAGTTTTAAAATCTGAAACTTATGAAAAATCAATTATCGAAGATTCATCTGAAGAACAAATAGAGATAAGAACCAATAGAAAAATTTTAGCGTCCTGCTCTCCATTTTTTAAACAGTTATTTTTTGGCGGTATGAAGGAAGCCGCTCTTAATCGAGTTTATATACGTGAGGTTAGACCTCATGTTTTTGAAGCCTGCATGAAGGTCCTTTTCTCAAAAACTGATCTGAAAGAGGTCAGCCTTCCTGTTCTTATTGAAGTCTTAAAAACCGCTCATTTACTTGAGCTTCCGAGTGTCATAGAAAAGGTTAAATGCCAAATTATTCTTCAGCTTGAAAATTTGGAAGTGACAGAAGAAAACGTTCAAGCAGTATGCCAAGGCTATTTCGATTTAGAAAATATTTTGAAGATCGATCAAGAGAGCCTAATTGAAAATGCGATTATTTTATTTCTTAAGAAGAGTCTTTTAGAAGTAGACGCCTCTTCTGTTAAAGGACTTTTAGTTACATTCATTAATAACGATCTGCCGATTATTAAGATCTTTAAATTTCTAAAGCAAGAAGGCAATCATCAAGTCAAGAAGGCAAAAACTACACAACCGACTTCCCTTAAAATTCTTTTTAGGACTCTTATAGAGGCTTCTTTGGAGTGCCAGGGTAAGTTTTTGGAGGAAGTAGTTCAGGTGACAAGCTCATACTGGAAAAGTTCCTTGACACCCGGCGATCGATTGGATGCTTACTTTCGACTTCTTAGGGCTTGCACCCCTTCGAGATCGATTCCAATATCTCTTAAAAGGAAGTTATTCTACAAAATGCTTAAAGAAGCTGAAAGCTTTGAACATGACGGCATGATTTTAAATCGAAGGAACTCGAAAATCGGGAACTCAAGAAAAAAAGCCTTCTTGGAAGTGACAAATGACATTTTAGAGAGTTTTGGGGTCAATGTTTCTTCTGAAACCAATAATTTTAGCGACCCATCCCGGCTCTCAGAGCATCTTGGAAACTTAGCGGAAGCTTGTCAAACTTTGCCTCATCCCGGAAAAAAGATAGCCCATAAGCTAGCCTCCATGGCGGTCAAGGTGGATGATAAGAATGAAAAAGCAAAAATTTTAGCTTTACTTTACAAAAGTTTAGCTTGGGGAACCTCGAGAAGATGTTTTGAGGGGTTGGATGTTCGTCCTTACTACGCTAAAGACCTTTTAACACTCATGACACCCTCTTTAAAAGAATCAGCAAATATTAATGATTTTTTTAATGTTAGCAGTACAAATCCGGCAGCCCTTTCTTTATCAGCGCTTATTCGATTTTATCACCCTATGGAAAGGGATTGGCCGATGATTTTTTTACAAACAGAGGAGGCTCTTAAAACAAGACCTTTTGATGATCTGGCCTTAGCTCTTCAAGGAGCCTGCTATTTTCACTTTGCTTTAAAGGATCCATCAAAAAAAGATGAGTTTTATAAAGCGTCTATCAAAAATTTAAAAAATGCCCTTTCTTATAATTCTAAAAACACAATTGCGCTTCTATACCTTGCTAATTGCTACTTTAAACTTGGCAAAATTTCAAAAGCTACAGCCCTCTTCAAAACGATTAAATGCAATACGGTTATCCGAGATAATGAGGATATGATTCGTTTTAGCCTTGAAAGATCAGGGGAAGATTTTGAGGAGGCCAATAGAATTATCATGGAAGATTTTAATCTTCCTGATTATGGTCTTGCAATCCCTGAAATGGCGTTTCAAGATAAGAGTTTGCTCTCCTATAACTTATTTGCAAAGCTTGCTCTCAAAAAAATGAATGAAACGCTTTTGAAAAAAGCTCAATTCTTTTTGGAGAATTTCTGTCTTGCAAAAGAAAGCTACAACGAGGAAACGTTAACCCTTTTAGAAGAGATTTACACTCTAAAAGAAAAAGCGGGGGGAGTAGACGCCAATAAAAAACAAGCCTTAAAAACAGCTTATAAAAATCTTGAGGCGAGATCAGTTGAAGAACTTATTTCCAATCTTTTGGATTCGGATTCCTCTAGTTCTTTCGGTTCAACTGAAATTATTACAGCAAATGACTCTATTGGGACTTCAGGATCTAATAATTTTGTAGAAGCCTCAAATGTATCCACGTCAGGCTCAGAATCGGCAGACGACGGCCGCGATTCAGAAGGTTTCGAGATATATGACAATCTAGACGTCGACTCCTTTTTTGCCGATATGCCTTTTGAGCCTACTGAAGAGCCTTCTAAAGATTCATAACCCCTTGTAAAAAAGCTCGTGAACTTTGTTTCACGAGCCTTCTCTTTTGCTACTTTTTTCAATTAAGGCTCATTAAACGCTATTGATTTTATCTGGTTACAAAACGACTCATAAGGATGGCGAGGAGTAAATCTTGGCATCTCAATATTTATGTTGAAAACAGGGTCGGAAGTCGAGATTCAGCAAGGTGAACTAATTCTCTTCTGAAGAGATTTTAGGGGCTATTAATTTTTAATTAACAAGAGGTTTAGGTGATGTCAGTAAAATAATAAAACCTTGATTTTATTTACAATGATGCAATAAATTGATTGCGTTATAAAAAATAAAGGTTTTTTTTAATGACATTTAATATAATTAAGGCAGCCCATGAATTAGCGGAAGCTAAAGCTTCCCGTTTTGATAGTTTTTTTGGTAACCATCGTGATGATCGTGTAGTTCAATCTTCTTCAAGTAAAAGAAAATTTCAAGAAATCGAGAATGATTGGTTTCGCTTTCCTTTAAATTCAATCGAAACGGAATGCTCAAGATGGCGTGGCACAAAACCAATAAATGAATTTTTTTTAAGCCTTGCAAAATGTCAAACGTTAACCGACCTAACCTTAGCGGCAAGCGGGGATGAAACGGAAATTGCGGGTTTTCAGGCTGCTTTGAAATTTATTAATTTTAAAATCCTGCGTTGCAAATCTAATCACCCCTCTCTTTTTGGAGGTCAGCAGTCTGATGAGAGCTCAATTGTAAAAGGTCTAAAAATACAAAACGATCAGATCTTGGGCACGGTTAAACGAGTTCTTTCTTTATGTAAAAAATATTTTAGAGAAAAAAAGAGTCAGGATTTGATTTTAAATGATTTGCCAAAAGACCTATTTGTAAAAAAAGGGATTATGGCGCCGGCTCTTGCAGAGATAAATGCAACAGATGATGAGCTTATTCTTTGGGCATCGTCTTTACCCGACTCACTTAAAGAAAGCATGACTTTTTTTAATTTCGCGCGGTACCCGAATTTGTCGCCGGAGGCTCCCGCTTTATTAAAAAAAGTATTTCCTAATATCTCTTTTGCTTGCTTTGGAAACTTGCCCGAAAGTTTATGCGACGTTACTCTTGTTCCAACAAGTGAAAAAGGCGGGGCTTTTAATCATGAGCCTGAAATTTCAAGTCAGGGAAGCTTTCCAATCCCGACAGAAGAAGAGGATAGTGAAGGAGAACTTGTTATCTTTGAGGATGAGGAAGAGATTCCGGGATCAAAGGGAAAAGAAAAAGTTGTTGAAGAGGCAGGACAAGAGGAAAAAATTTCTTGCATCCCGGGAAAAGTTTTAGAGTCTGAAACTTATGAAAAATCTATTTCCGAAGATTCGTGTGAAGATTTAATAGAGATAAGAACCAATAGAAAAATTTTAGCATCCTGCTCTTCTTTTTTTAAACACCTCTTTTTTGGTCAAATGAGAGAGGCCTCACTTAACCGAGTTTATATACGTGATGTTAGACCTTCTGTTTTTGAAGCTTGCATGAATGTTCTTTTCTCAAAAGCTGATCTAAAAGGACTAAGCCTTCCTGTCCTTATTGAAGTGTTAAAAACGGCTCATTTACTTGAGCTTCCGATTGTCATAGAGAAAGTTAAAATTCAAATTATCATCCAAATCGAGAATCTGAAAGTGACGGAGGAAAACGTTCAAACCGTTTGCCAGACCTATTTCGATTTAGAAAATATTTTGAAGATTGATCAAGATAGCGAAATTGAAAATGCGGTTCTTTTATTTCTTAAAAGAAGCCTTTTAGAGGTAGACCCCTCTTCCCTTAAAGATATTTTAGTTACATTGATCAATAATGATTTACCAATTATTAAAATCATTAAATTTCTAAAACAAGAAAGCGACCGTCAAGTTAAAAAAGCTAAAGTGAAAAATACTGCTTTCGTTTCCCTTTTTGAGACTTTCATTGAGGCTTCTTTAGAGTGTCAGGGTAAGTTTTTAGAAGAGCTGCTACACGCAACAAGCTCTTTATGGAAAACTTTTATGACACCTAAGGCTAGACTAGAGACTTATTTCAGGCTCCTGAGAAATTGCATGGCCTTCGGAAATGTTCCAATCCCAATTCAAAGAAAGTTATTCTACAGAATGCTTAAAGAAGCTGCGAGCAAGGAACAGGAAGACATGATTTTGAATCCGAGGAACACTAAGGCCGCGAATGCAAGAAAAAAAGCATTTTTGGAAGTCACAGAGGATATTCTAGGGTGTTTTGGGATCAAGGTTTCTTCTAAAGATAAAGATTTTAGCGACCGTTCCATTTTCTCAGCGCATCTTTTTACTTTAGCTTATGCTTGTCAAGCTTTGCCTCACCCCGGAAAAAAAATAGCGCAGAAGTTGGCTTCCCTGGCAGCTACTGCCGATGATAAGAATAGGGACGCCAAATTTTTATCAGAGCTATACAAAAATTTACATTGGCGGGATACCGGAAAATCTTGTCGTTGGTTGGCGGTTCAACCGGCATACGCCCAAAAACTTCTAACGCTTTTGAACCCCTCATTAAATGCATCTACTCATATAAATGATTTTTTAAATCTTGACTCTTTAAACCCAGTTGCTTTGACTTTATCAGCGCTGATTGGTTTTTATCACCCTCTTGAAAGGAATTGGTCGAGGATTTATTTACAATCAAAAAAAATGCTTATAATCCCGGGGGGGCCTTTAAATGATTTGGCTTTAGCCCTTTTCGGAGCTTGCACTTTTCACTTTGCTCTTCAAGACCCCTCAAAAAAAGAGGCGTATTTTAAGGCTTCTATAGCGGCTTTCAAAAAGGCTCTTTTCTTCAATTCAAAAAACTCGATTGCCCTTCTTTATCTTGCTAATTGCTACCTTAAACTCGGAAAAAATTCTAAAGCCATAGAGCTCTTCAAAACTGCTGGATGCCATTCCGTTACAAGAGATAATGAAGAAATAATCCGTTTCTGCCTTGAAAGTTCAGGGGAGGCATTTGATTTAGCGGAAGAAATTATCATGAATGAATTTAATAGTTCTGGGTTTGGTTCAATAGTTCTTCCTGAAGAGGCTTTTGAGAGTAAGGATTTGTTTTTCTTTAACTTATTTGCAAGGTTTGCGCTCAAAAAAATGAACGGGAAGCTTTTGAAAAAAGCGCAATCATTTTTGGAGAATTTTTGCCTTGCCAAAGATTACTTCAATGAAGAAACTTTAACTCTTTTAAAAGAGATCTATTCTCTTGAGAGATTAGTCGGAGCTATAAGCGACAATAAAAAACAAACCTTAGGAAAAGCTCTTGAAATTTTCAAGGAAAGATCAAATTTACAATTGGGTATCGAGGCTCTTGAATTTGTTTCCTTCCTTCCAAACCCGGATTCCTCTATTTCTTCGGGTTCAGCTGAGACTCGTGCTGCAAATGACTCTCTTGGAACATCAGGCTCAAATAATCATGGAGAGACTTCTCTTTCGTCAACTTCAGGTTCTAGTGTAGAAGTCTCAACAGCCTCGACGTCAGGTTCAGAATTAACAGACGACGGATTAAGTCCTAGCGATTCAGAATTCTATGACAATTTAGACGTAGATGCCTTTCTCTCTGATATGCCTTTAGATCAATCGGAAGAACCCTAGAGATTCATAATCATCTTTAAAAAGCTCGTGAACTTTGTTTCACGAGCTTTCCTTTTGCTTTCATTTTTTTATCGATGCACAAGGAAACTCATTTAATATAAAATTTTTATACCAACTTAGGAAAGTTTATGTCTTTTGGTTTAATCAAAGCGGGCGTCAAGATTGCTGAAGCCTATGATTACAATTTTAGATCTTATTTTGATACTAGATCTTACGTATCTCATTCAGAACAGGGATCTCTTCAATATTCTTTAAGCGAAAAAAAACGAAAAAGAGAAAATGGAAATTGCGGAGATGGAAAAGAAAAAAGAATAAGATGCCTTGCTAAGGTATTACGTGGAGAGGAATTAACTTTAGGGGAGTTTTTCTCAACCCTTCGAAAAATAAAAAAGATAGAAGATCTCTACGGAAAAATTTCTGAAGAAGAAAAAGATTTAAAACTCTTCCAAGCTGCTTTAAAAGTTATTCAAAAGAAAATAACCCTCCTAAAAATTCAAGATGAGCTTTCTTTTGATCTTGAAATTTCTGATTTCGAAACAACTCAAGGAGTTAAGGGAAGTGAGATTCTCCTCATCCACAATAAAAAGAAAATAAAAAGGAACTGTAAAACCCTTGAGGCTGTTAAAAGAGTCGGGCACTTTTGTAAAACCCTTCTAGCCGTAAAAAAAGGGGGATTCTCATTTATTCATCAGCAATATTTAGGAAGTGATGTAAGAATTTATCAATCGCTTAATGATAGCACGCTTACCGAAAATGAGCTTCTTTTGCTTCTCGACAGCCTTTCAAAAGAAAATAAGGACAAGTTTAATTTCTTCGATTTCTCGAAATATCCAAATTTAACTTTAAATGCCCCTTCTCTTGTAAAGATGAAGCTTGCAAATCTTTCAAATTCCTGTTTTGGAAATTTGCCGGATTCGCTTTGTGATGTAGTTTTAGTCCCGGTTCAAGAAGCCGATTTAAGCCTTTCGATTGATGATGATTCTTCAGAAGAACTAGTTATAGAAGAAAAATCAGTAGAGGTTAGCGGCCCTGAGATTTTAAAAGGCAAGGAAAAAGTTCTCACGGAAGATTCCCCCATCTGTCAAGAAGATGAAGCGCCTGATGAAAGCCATTTAGAAAAAAATCCTGTTGAAGGGGGGGCTTACAACTTAAAAACTAATAAAGAGTTCCTAGCAACAGAATCCGGGTATTTTAAACAACTTTTCTTTAGCGGCATGAAAGAAACCCATGAAAAGTGCATCCTTTTAAGAGGAATCGATCCTCTTGTTTTTAAAACTTGCTTCGATATCTTTTTTCTTAGAGCGAACTTGGAAAATGCTTCCTTAACCCACCTTGTAGAAGTTGCCAAATTAGCTCATTTTTTTGATCTCGCCTCTGTGATTACTTTCATCCATAGCCAAATTGCCATCCGTCTAAATGATTATCCGGTAACTAATGATACAGTGGGTCTTGTTTGTAGAACTTATGTGGAAATGGAATCCACTTTTTTAAGGGAAGAGGAAAACCAGTCACGCGAAGCGATGATACGATTTTTCAAAAAAGTTATCGTGGAATCGGATGAACGCTCCCTAAGAGATATTTTCGTTTCGTTTATAGCAAATGATATGCCGATTCTTGAACTTCTTAAAATTTTAAAAGAAGAATTCTTTTCACAAGGCAAGGGTAAAAAAGAAAAAAAAGCTTTTATAAATATCTATAATTCGCTTTTAGAGGCTTCTTTTATTTCTAAAGGTAAATTTTTGAAAGAAATTGTCGATCACTTCTCGGATGGATGTGCTTTCTTTTTAACTCCAAGTGAATCCTTAGGTAAATATATTCAAATTCTTAAAAAGAGCTTTTCAAGAAAAGTTTCTTTAGAAGTAAGAACTTCTATATTTATGAAACTGCTCTCTTTAGCCGGAAAAGCAGAAAAGAATGCCAATATTCTTTCAGGGAAATGGACGGGTTTAAAGAAAAAAGGAATCGATCGAACCAAAAGTTTTTTAAAGATTTTAGAGGGAATGCTTAAGGATTATGGCGCAGAAGGTATTCCGGATAGCGATACTTATTTTGAAGATAAGCCTTTTCAGTTTTTGTCTTTTGCACATCTCATCATGCAATATGCCAATCTCGCAGAAACTTTAAATTGGCCGGGAAAAAAGATCGCCTATCAATTATCCTGCATTGCGAATTGCATTTATAAGGACCAAACATCGGTAGAAGAAAATCCTATCGTATACGCTTCATATATTAAGAAGAAGCTATATCAAAATTTAAGTTGGGGCAAAACTTGCAGTTGGCCTCTTTACTTGAAAGATGAGACTGAAATTCCAGGAATGGGGGGCGTTCCCTCTTATGTTGTTTTTCTTCTTGAAGAACTAAATCCTCTTTTAAGTGATTCATCTAACATTTTTGATTTCCTACATACGGAAAGCCAAGACCCCTTAGTTCAAAGCCTTTCGGCGCTTGTCCATTATCACGGATTTCAAGATACTTTTTCATGGGATGCGATATTTAGTAAATCAAGCTACGTTCTAAGTATTAATCCTAAAGATGACCTCGCCCTTTCTCTTTATGGAGCAAGTCTTTATCAAATTTCGCTAGCACCTTCTTTAGAATCCTCTGAGAAACTTAAAGAAGATGCCAAAAAAGTATTGAACGAAGCTCTTCTTTTAAATCAGAAAAACTCGATTGCCCTTCTCTATTTAGCAAGATTAAGTTTGGGGAGGGACAATAGAGCTGCAATCGATTACTTTAAAAAAATCGAATTTTTAGAGATTTCCGAAAGGACTGCCCCTCTAATTAAGCTTCTAATAGAAGAGGGGAGTGAAGAGGAAGTCAATGAACTTTATGAAAAAATTGGTAAAAGAAAACGAACCTTAGAGAAGGGATTGTCGATTGACCCGAATATCGAGCTAATGTGGCTTGGATTTTTTGGGGCGCTATCTTTAAGAAAACAAGACCCTTTACTATTGCTCCATGCAAGAAATTTGATAGAAGAATCCTTTTCAAAAGACAAGTATAACTTTGAAATTCTAACGCTGCTTAAAAATATCTATTCGCTGGATGTGACAGGTCCTGTTTCGTTAGAGAAAAAAGTAAATTTAAGAGAAACGATGGCGCTTTTAGTGGAAAAAGAAGCCGCCAAAAAGACTGAAAAACCGGCTCAACGAATTGAATCTTCTGAAGTCGATTCAAATCAGGTAATTGAACTCCCTCAAGTGGTTGCAAGCCATGTTTCTGAAGCCGATTCAACTCAACAAGTTGGCACCTCAGGAAGTGAAACAAGCAATACCTCTTCTAGCTCCTCTTCTACATTTGAGCTTGAAGGATTTCAAGATGTAAATGAATTTTTCGAACTATCACAAGAAGAGCTTTTAATGGAAGAGTTCTTAAACATATAAATCACGAAAATTATAAATTTTAATTTAATAAAAAACCTTTTTCGATATATTTATAAATAATTTTTTTATTTAAATTAATGACTTTACCTCTATTGTTTGATTTTGTTAAAAAGATTGCTAAAAACCTATGGGTTTAGCATAAGTTAATCAGAGCCAAACAATGGAGGTTTGCTATGTTTAGTAGTAGTTCAGATGTCAGATTGACAGGTACTCTTTTAACTCCCGTAGGTGATCCTTATGAGAGAAGAAAATTTCAAATTTACAAAGATAATGTACGTGTGGCTCATGGTAAAACGAGCCTAGATGGGAGGTTTTGTGTTTCTCTTGAATCTAGCCTCCTTATAGAAAAAACCACCCTTGCTTTTCGCATCTGCAAAGAGAAAAAGATAGCTGATGATTATATCCGTAGTCAAGATACTCGGGCCAATTTAAAATTTTTAAGAGAAAGAACCGAAGTTGGTGAAACTTTTGTTGAAGTTGACTATCAGGAGGAAAAAGAGAAAGAGGCTACGGTTTCTGTTGGGGACATTCAATTTGAAAAAGAATTTGAAAAAGAGCAAGTGCCCTTAAGTTATTATTGGCATATTGCAAAAGCTGCTGTCCCGCCCGTCTTGCAGAGTTTACTTTCTTATACTTTAAACAGCCTAGATATTTTGGATACGCGCGGCATCGAGCAAATCCTGGAAGAATTTGGTGTGGATGACTCAAAAAGAGTAGAATTGACTCCTGAAAATACCTGGAAGCTTCTTACGAATGGCATTTGTCCGATTTACTTTAAAAAAGCAGGTGATGAATTCATCGCCGAGATAAAATGGAGCAAATACCCTCTTGATAAGCTTAAAAGCTTGCCTGATGTCACCCTATTTTTTAAGAAGTCCGAAAAGCCGGACGAAGACCCCAAAATGACCCGTCTTGAGATTTCCTTTAGGGAACAATTAGAGCCGGTTGAAGAAGGAGATACTAATAGAACCCTTGAAGTTTACACGGAAGAAAATCTAATACATGGCCTTCATAAGGCAAACTCAGCCATTTTTCTTTTTGGCGAAACCATTTTTCATTTGGCTTGGGGACATATCTATGATGCCGGGATTGCAGAAGCCGTTCACGATTATCTTCATGGGACTGTAATCGGAGAGCTTTTGCAGCCTCACTGCGAGTATACAAGAAAGATTACCAATGAATTTGGCGGTCCTAATATTTTCAAAAAAACGGGAGCGCTTAATAACTCAGGACAAAGTGTGGAAGGGATTGCCGAAATGATGGGTGATTATGGAGGGGCCATAGATCCTTTCACCTTTTGGCCACGAAAAAAAATTAACAATAATCATGTGTTTGCTATAGCTCAAAGATTGCATTTTAAACTGATTTTGGCAGGAGTAACTCAGTTTTTTGAAGACAATTGGCAGCAAATCAGTTCAAGTAAAGAATGGGGCCCGCTACATCTTTTCTTTAAAAGGGTTCATAAAAACTCTCCCGTCTATAGGCCTTGGGAGGGTATAGACCCGGCTAGAGGCTCTTTTGTGGATGCCAATGAAATTGAGGGAAGACCTAATCCTGACGCTCCTCCAAGAACTAAATATAAAGAAAGCGATAGGGATGTAAAGGCTATTAGAAGAATTGCCTTAGACCCCGAAAAGCCGCTCGGGAAAGACAAGGAGCTTGCTATCCGATTCTTCACACACTTTATTCACATGGACACTTTTTGGCATTCCTGGATTCATATGAGCCAATATAAAGGGTTTATTTCGGATAATGCTCCAGCTCCTCATTTATTGGATGTTAAAGCGACTCCCATATCTCTTGAAGACTATGGCGATGGTGATTTTGGGAATATAACAAAAGAGGATGCGATCGCACAGCTTAAACTTCTTCAAACTTTTATCCAATTTAATACTGAAATGTATTCCATCCTCGATAAAAAAGTGCATCCCTGCATCAGAAAAAGAGTGAAAGCTGCAACAGAACAGTACTTAGCTCTTGGCATAGATCCTAAAAAAGATATTCAACGAAGCGTTGTGATCTAAAAAATAACAAAATAAGCCAGTTTCATTTATTGAAATTGGCTTACTTTTTTGAGTTAATTCATAAACTTTATTTTTTATTATACTAAAATGCATTTGTTTCGTTAATGTTTACGCTGAACAAATCATATTGGATAAATAAAAAATGAAACTCTTCTATCTAGCCTCTCCTTTTTCTTCTAACGAAAAACAAGTGGAAGCGTACCGCTTTAAAGCTGTGAGCTATATCCTTTTTAAACTTCATCAAGAAAAAAAGTTTGTCTATTCGCCCATTACCCATAACTATCCTTTGATTGAAAAGGGGCTAATGAAAGCTCACGAGGAATGGATGCAATTTGACCTTGCAATGTTATCCAAATGCGATGGGCTATTGGTTCTTAAGCTAGAAGGATGGGAAAATTCTAGAGGCGTAACACAGGAAATTGCTTATGCAGAAAAGCAGGGAATATCTATCGAATGGATCGAGACACCCACTAAAGATGAAGTCGATAATTTTTCTGAGAAAACGCTTAAAGACCTTCTCTATCGATTAAAGGAAATGTTTAGGGTGAGAGAGTGGAAAAAATTTCATTCTCCAAAAAATATAGCTATGAATCTTGGAGTTGAAGTCGGCGAATTAATGGAGCCTTTTCGTTGGCTTACAACCGAACAAAGCTATTTTTTAGATGAAGAGACCAAAAAAGAAGTAGAAGGGGAGATTGCCGACTGTTTTAACATGCTTCTCTATCTCTCTGATTTGCTAGGGATTGATCCTGTAAAATCATCTTTTAAAAAAATTAATATTATAGAACAGCGCTATCCTGTTGAAGAATGCCGTGGAAAATGCGATAAGTACACAAAATACCAAGTACTATCAAAATGATGGTGTGATGAGAGTTTCAAAACGAGTATTTTATTTTCTTATAGCAAACTGCCTACTCTCTTGCGGAGTTCCGAGGCATTTTCGCCCTGAGACACCGCCTCCCCCTTTACCTGAGTTCGAGGTTCCGGAAAGAATAAGAGTCGCCCTTGTGCTAGGCAGCGGCGGGGTTAGGGGCATGGCGCATGTCGGGGTGATTGAGGAGCTTGAAAAAGCAGGCATTCCTATTGATCTGATAGTTGGCTGCAGCGCAGGCAGTATTGTCGGCGCCCTCTATGCAGATAATCCCCACATTGAAGAAATTAAAACTGCCGTCTGGAAAGTCAAAACCAATTCCCTTCTAGATATCGAACTATTAAATTGCAGATACGGTTTATCCCAAGGCAATACGATGAACCGAATCCTCAATTATCACTTGGAAGCTGAGACTTTCGAACAATTAAAAATCCCGCTTGTCATCGTCGCTTGCGATCTTTATTCAGGAGAGCTTGTTCCAATAGGTTCCGGAGACGTTGTAAAAGCGGTCCAAGCTTCGTGTTCCATCCCTTTTGTCTTTGTTCCCTGCAAGCACATGGGACGGATTTTAATAGATGGCGGGGTTATCAACCCGGTTCCTGTTAAAGTGGCAAGAGATCTAGGGGCAGATGTCATCATAGCGGTGGACCTTTGCGAGCTTTTGCCAAAAACGGTTCCTACCAATTTATTTCAAATAGCGTATCGAAGCTCGGAAATTGCCTTTATGTGGCAGAATGAAGTCTGCACAAGAAACGCTGACATTGTGATTCGCCCGAAAACTTGCGGTATCGGGACTTTTAATGAAAAAAAGAAAAAGTCACTTTATGAAGCCGGTAAAATGGCGGCAAAATCTGAAATTCCAAGAATTAAGAACTTACTTGCCAACCATTTCGAAGGTCGCGAGGATTCGTTAGGTAAAAGAGTGGTTCATTTGCTTCCCTATAAAGCTGAAATTTATCAGGATAAATAACTTGGATTTAAGTCCGCTTAACCTGTGATTAACGCCCTAATCCGTGGCCAAGCGCTTTAGATGGATGGCAAATTTTTTAGCTTTCGGTGAAGGGAATGTTTTCTACATTCCCGAGACGAAAGATGAAAAATGACATTCAGCTATCAGATGATTGGTCGCGAGCGATATCTTCCTTTTTTACAAAAGGAAAAATATCATGAATGAGCAAGGTATAGCAATTTTCTTTCATCTAGCGATGAAATCGTAAAAATCATTCGGTTCCAAGACGGAAAAGCAACTTAACCTAGCAGCAACTTACTAAGTTTAGATTTTATCTTAAGGAACAGGAAGAAAACAGCATTGAAACTGTTTTTAGCAGATTGTAAGCAGAATGCCTAGATATATTCGTGCTAGAACAGAGAAAGGGTTTTACCTTAAGATCTCATTCTTCATTAGCAATCATTTATTTAGCATTTTACTCGTAAGTTAGTCGCATTTAGGCTGATTCTAACAACGCATCTAGCTAATTTCCTTCGCCTCGCTAAGATGAAAAAGCTTGGCTTCGGCTAAGGAAATACGCATCTGCATCGTTAGAATCAGCCTATAAGCGAGATTAGAACGCAATCGCGGGTTTAAATTAAAATCACTCTTCCGGAAAAAATTAAAAGAAGATAAATGATTAAGAGCAAGCTTATAACAACAGTGGGCTTATAACCCCAAGTTAGACTGTAATTCCAAACAGGAAAAGCTGCCGTGAGCAAGAGAATTAAGATTAATAGAAGAATTAAGCTCACTTAAATGAATCCAAAGATCTTGAGAAGAATAATAATTGTAATAGGCACTCCAACAAGCCATAAAATAATTGGTTTTCCCATATCCACCCCTGATGTTAGGTTTAATATTCCTATTAATTTATTAATAAGACTTTTTACTCCTTTTGTAAATGTTTTTTCTTAGGGTTTTACGATTCTTCCCCCAAAAATATTATATCCTTAATTATAAATAATTTAACTTATTTTTTCTTATTTTTTCAAAAAAAGATTGATAAATTTCGAGTCTAAAGGAAATATGAAGTTACAACCAAATACGATGAAATTTTTTCAGTTTGACGCTAGAAAATAACGACCGTTAGCTAAAACTTTTTAATTCAATCGCTATCTAATATATCCGCTTAGAAACTTCAACGCATCTTATGACCTTGGCGCTTCGCATCGACAAATTTTGTGACAAAAATTTAAAGCTTTAAATTTTTTTAAACTTCACAAATAGAAGTATTTATAAATTAACCAACCCAAAAAATTAAAGGAGAAGGTTATGAATAAAGATGTATTTCAAGGCCAATGGAATATCCTAAAAGGAAAAGTTAAAGAACAATGGGGCAAATTAACTGACGATGATCTAAAAGAAATCAACGGAAAAAGAGAACAACTCCTTGGAAAAATCCAAAAGCGTTATGGCTATGCTAAAGACAGAGCCGAAAAAGAAATTAAGACCTTTGAAGAAGAATTTGCCACAACAGGCGCATCTTCCCACCATGCTCATGAAAGCGGCGCTCAATCAAGAGGTTCAAATTTAAGAGGAGACGTCTCTTCTCATTATGGAGAAAGAGATACTCATTCTTCAACACATAAAGAAACTTCAAGATCTGATGTAAGCAATCCATCAAAAACACAAGGCCAAACTTCAAAAAATCCTGGCCAAACTTCTAAAACACAAGGCTATAACGCACCTGGACAAGGGTCTAAAAATCCGAATTCTCCTGGTTCGCAAAATCAAAATTTCAACAAAAACAAGAATGACCGTCATTAAAAGCAATCACCAGGTTTAATTCAACGAATGTAGAGAAAAAATAATTTTTTTTGCGAATTTTAGGAGAAACAATGAAACAATTAATTCTATTTATTGCTGTGGGTTCAGTCTCTTTTCTCACAGCAGACCAGTACCCTGGTCAAAGCGGCGGCCATTATGATCAGACCGGCAGATATCACTGCGCCGGCTGCACCGGAAGCGATGCTTTCTATCAGGATCTTTCAGGACATCCTGGAACTTACCAAGATGGAAACCAAAATAATTACAGTCAGCAAAATTTAAGTGGAGCTAATTTGGGAAATCCAAATCAGCCTTATTATCAAGGGTCTAACCCGAATTTGCAAAATAGCTATGGGCCAAACACCCCAAGCTATGTCCAGCAAAATAGAAACATGCCAAGCAATCCAAATAGAAGCTATTCTAACGATGCTTATGGCAGACCTATTCAAAATCCGGGCTATTTTCAAAATCAAGGGTCAAGCTATGACCAGTCTTTTGAAACAGCAAGATCCACACAACCAACGGATCGTGAAATCGAACAGGAAATCCGTGATGATTTAAGCCCAGGCTGGTTTTCAAAAGGGTTTGAAAGCGTAACTTTCCAAGTCCTCAATGGAAATGTTACTTTAAGAGGAACTGTTGAAACCAATGAGGATAAAGATGATATTGAAGACAGCGTAAAAGACATCGATGGCGTTAAAAACGTCAATAACCAAATCATCGTAACAGGCAAAAAATCATCTAGATTGAACACCAGGGGAAATCCTTACGCTGCCAATGAAGCCCTATCGAGCAAAACAACTTTAACAGATAGAAGCAAATACGCTCAAGATTTTGCGGCGACCGATGCTGATAGGATTTTAAATGCCAAAATCCGCGACCGTTTAAAAAACGGATGGTTCACAAAAGGTTATGAAGCTTTAATCATTAAAACTTCAAATGGCGTGGTGACTATCATTGGCGCTGTTGACAATGATAAAGATATTCCAAAAGTAACAGATGAAATCAAGAAAGTTGAAGGCGTTAAGAAAGTAAACGCTCAATTATCTGTTAAAAACCGCTAATTCCATAAACCCGCTTTCTATTCATGAAAGCGGGTTTTTCTTTATTTTTCTTGACAGAAGAGAATTCAATTCTTAAAACATCAGCTTTGATGTCATTTAAGATGAGGGTTTTTCTTGAAAGCAAATAAAACAACATTTCTTGTATTTATATTCCTTATATTAAGTTTCCAGAATATTTTAAGAGGGGAGGCGGATCCGTTGCCTTCTTGGAATCAAGGGCTAATTAAAGATTCTATTATTCAGTTTGTCAAAGAAACAACAGACCCGAAAAATGAAAATTTCATACCCGTGGCTGAAAGAATTGCTGTATTTGATCAGGAT